>JAVETX010000017.1:0-45378 GCA_034005845.1 Sulfurimonas sp.
TCTTAGAGCAAGCCTCTACTATACAGAGCTCCAAACAAAAAATAAAGAGACAAACAAAGAGATAGAGTTTCAGCCCGAGAGAACAGCACAAGCTGGGCTTGATTATAAGGTGATTCCAGCGCTGAATCTTGGCGTGTTTGCAAAATATATAGGCAAACAACACTATACGGACGTACTCAATCGTGGCGCGACAAAGGAGGCAACTCTTGCAAAAACAACAGATGCTTTTGCCCTTGTTGATCTGCGAGCAGACTATAAGTTTGGAAAAACTTTGACACTTTATGGGGGTGTGAACAACCTTACAGATAAAGGGGTTGAAAACATTATAGGTTCTAATGTAGGTCGCTACTATTTTGTAGGTGCGAGAGCAAAATTTTAAAAGGAAAATAAATGAAAAAGATAGCAACACTTGTTTTAGCAGCAGCTCTTAGCTCTGCAACACTTCTAGCAGATGGTGGGAATAACCACAAAATGGGACTTGTCCTAGCACTTCCACATCCTATGAAGGCGATTATTCCAAACTATGATGTGTATAAATTCAGCAAAGAACAAGATGAGAAGATGCAAGCGATCATCGCCCAGATGCCAGCAAAGATGCATGAGATGTTTGATGAAGCAGAAGCACTCGAGCGTGAGATACAAAAAGCTGTAATGAAAGAGGCTCAAACAAAAGAGCAACTCAAAGTAAAACTCGATAATTTACAAACACTCAAGCGCAAGATCACAGAGCTTCATATCGATACTTTGAATGAGATCCGCGCACTGATGAGTAAAAAACAGTACAAAATGATGATGGAATCTCTCAAAGAGCTCCAACAAAAAAAGCATCAACACAAGCACTAGAAATATCTACTCTTGCATCGCCTCGCAAAGTCGCTTGATCGTAAGAGCCACTCTGTGTGATGGGATGTGAAGATAACTCTCATCTAAAACTGTTATGTTTTTGTTTTTGGCTGCGTTAGTTGGGATGTTATGCCAAGCTTCTAGGGCTTTTTGCTTGTTCACACTTGGGTTTGAAGCCTTTGAGTGGAGGATGATAATGGTGTCAGGATTGAGCGCGATAACGTTTTCATAACTCAAAACAGGTTGGGATGTAAGTGTAGAACTATAAGCGTTTTTGTGCCCACATGCAAGAATAATATCCTCAAAGAAAATATCGTGCCCTGCGATATAGATCCCCCGTGTGAGATCCTCATGCAATCCAAAAACGATCATCACCTTTTTTGCCCTTGTTGCCTTGGGCGCGGACATGAGTGCATCGTCTATATCTGCGACTAAATCCTGCGCTCTTTGTACTTTGCCTAGTCTCTCACCTAGTGTCGTGATAGATTGTTTGATCGTTGTGAGGGTTTGCAGATCGAGCAAGAGCGTCTCTCGCCCAAATCTTTGGATGTTGAGCAGAGTCGCTTGGTTAAAATCCTGCCCTACGACAAGGCTTGGGATGTGGGAGAGGATCTTTTCTATATTTGGGTTAGAATATCCCCCGACGCTCGGGAGTGTTTGCGCCTCTTTTGGATAGAGTGAATACTCACTCGTCGCGACAAGCGCATCCTCACTCCCAAGTGCGTAGATGATCTCAGTGAGCGAAGGGCTCAGCGAGACGATACGCTCGCTAGCCCCAAGGGTGAGGATAAAAACAAAGAGAAGAGAGAAGAGTCGCATGGGTGCCTTTTAGTATTTTGCATTAAGACCAAGATAGAGGCTGCGTCCAGGCGTTGCATAACCATCGACTACTTGGTAATATTTATCAGTGATATTATCTATTTTTCCATAAAACGTAATATATTCGTTTGCTTTGATATTCATCACTGCATTAGCTATTGTGTAGCGTCCTGTTTGTGCTCCTTGTCTGTTGTGAGCATCGTAACGTTCGCCAATATATTGAGTATTTATCGCAAAGTCAAGTGCTTTAGAGACATAATAAACAACTCTTGCATCAAGTTGTTGTTTTGGACGACGTGCTAGTTTTTGATCCTCGGCATTTTTTGCATCAATATAGGTGTACATCCCTTCTATTCCTAGAGTATCAAAGAAAAAATCTTTGTATCCAAGTTCAAAACCTTTGAATGTGGACATGCCATTCACTTGTGCATAGCCTGAAGGAGCAGGCCATACTCCAACCCAATCAATCATATCTCTTACTTCATTTCGATACGCTGTCGCCCAAAAAACCTCATTTCCAAGAGTAATATCGTATGTGCGAGTTTTTTCAGGTTTGAGATTTGGATTTGAACCATATGAACCATAAAGTTCATCTAAAGTTGGAGCGTTAAAACCTGTTGCTGCATTGAGTGCAATAAAAATATCTTGATATAAAAATTGTTTCACACCTATTTTAGCCGTTAATGCATTCTCAAACTTATCATAGTCATCGTAGCGAATTGATTCTGTGATGATTGTTGCTTGATTATTAAAAAGTTCAAACTTATTGTAGTTTGTTGCAAAAAGAGATCTTGTGCTGTAGCTTACATCGGTATCTGGCGAAATGTTTTCTTGTTCGAATTTTTGATAGGAAGTACCAAGGCGTAAAAAACTACTTTCAAGGTAGGAGATTTTATCTTCAAGTTTGATCTCATTAACATTTCCTTTGTATTCATAAGTAGCTATTCCACTAGGATACCCTGCGAGTTCTGTAGTTCTTTGAAAATCGGAATGATTGAACTGTAGATTCAAAGTATTGATGCTGTCTTTGTGGCTGTAAGAAGCTGAATAGAAACGGTTTTTAAGTTGTGTATTTGGTATGCTTGAATCACTTCCTGCTCCACCATCAAAAGCAATATCACTATCAATCGTTTGAATAGAGAAGGCAAGACGATCGTTTTGAGTGATATTCAAACCAAACTTTGCATTCAATGATCGATTTTTGTAGCTGTCTTTTTCGTATCCTAACGCATCAAATCTTTTTCCATAATCACTTTGCCCTTGTTTTGGCTCTGCAGCTGAAAAACCATCTGTATTGTAAAGGGAAGCTCCTAAAAGAATATCAAAGGACTCTGTGGCATAAGATGTTTGCAAAGATGTTTGTTTGGTATTAAAAGCACCATACTCTATATTTGCTAAGGCTTGAAAACCTTTTTTTGCTTTGGATGTAATAATGTTGATAACACCTGCACTTGCATCAGCACCCCAAACACCTGATTGGGCTCCTTTTATAATCTCAATTTGTTCTACATTACTGAGCATGATCTGTTCAAATTGCGCAGATGCTCCTATTCCAGTAGGATCGTTGTAGCGAATACCATCAATAAGAACAAGTGTTCTTTTTGAATCCATCCCGCGCAAATACAAAGATGTTGGCTGACCAGCACCCCCTGACTGTGTGCTAGAAATATTTCCTAGTTTACTAAGAGCATCAGCGAGATTTGTTAGGCGAAGTGCATTGATTTGTTCTTTAGTGATAATCACCATACTATCGGTCGTATCTTTTTTCTTTAATTCTGTTCCTTGGGATGTAGAAACGCTAATGGTATCAAGGGTGATTGTATCTGCTCCATAAATTGAGCTTGTAAGTGAAGCTGCAAGAAAAGAGAGTTGTAATGTTTTTTTCATCTATTATTTTCCTAAGGTTTTTATTTTTTTTGTATATTGAAAAGAGGTGTGAATAGAGGTGGCGAGATCGCGCTATTGAGCGTTTTAAAGTAGTTGTAAAAATGTTTTTGATTAGGGCAGAGGGTGAGGATCTTTTTTGTGATGCGTAAAAAGTAGCAATTACAATGGCATGGTTTAATAGAGAGAAGGGGCGCACAAAGGGTGGCGGCGAGTTCTTCCTCTTCTTCTAGGGCATCGAGCTCTTGGGATGTATGGCGTAAAAGGTGAAACTCTTTGGAGCGCACACTCGTAGCATCAAGCGAGATCTGATTGACAGTTGCAGTGATCGCACGAAGCGTAAAGTAGTTTTTTCCAAAACCTTTTGGTAGACGCAATACAAGCCCTTTTCTTTTTTTGAAATTATAACGAGATTTCTAAAAGTTTGAAATGAATCAAATGTGATTATTATTTAATCATATGGAGTACTAAAAATTAGACAGTATGAATTATACTTTTGCAGAATAAATGACCAAAGGATATTTTGTGCAAGGCAATAGTGTAGAATATAAAAATTTTCAAATAGATGCCCAGCTTTTAGATGTGATCAAACATATGCAGAGCGTTGAAGAGATACGAGAAAAACTGAGTGATCTGAGCAGAAACTGGGATTCTCTCTCGCTTTTAAGCCAACTTGGTGAAGCGGGTGTGAATATGAGCGAGATCAAACACAACTTTACCAAGCTCTCCTCCAAGCTCATCAACCACCTCTCAAGCGAAACACTCAAAAAAAGCGTGAGTGAGATGCACTCCAAAGCACAAGTCGCTGTCGATATAGTGATACGAAATCTTTTTGAACGAACGGCTGATATAGGGTTTTTATCTACTGATAGTGAGATACGCAAACTCTTAGTGAGCAACCATACCAAATACTCCGAGGGCTATGAAGAGAATATCACCCTTATACAAAAACGCTTTATAGAATACATCGAAAAATATAGTGTCTATAGTGATATTGTACTGATGAATACCAACGGGGATATTCTGGCAAACATTGACCCAAAAAACAAAAGCTCAAAGTCCAAAGACCCATTGCTTCAAAAAGTGATACATACTCAAGAGGAGTATGTAGAGAGCTATGGGTACCACGACTTTTTACCCAACCATGAGAAGTCTCTTGTCTATTCGTATAAAGTAACACAAACAAATGATGCAAACTCAGAGGTGCTTGGTGTGTTAGCTCTTTGTTTTCGGTTTGAAGATGAGATGGAGGGGATCTTTGAAAAACTTGTCAATCCCCAAACAAAAGAGTGTCTCACACTTTTAGATGCACAGGGTTATGTGATCGCGAGTAGTGATGCCTACCATATTCCACTTGGAGCACGTTTTGAGAAGATTTTGGATGAAAAATACAAGATCATCACTTTTGGCGGGCGTGAATATTTAGCGAAAACGTGTGCGACAAATGGCTATCAGGGATTTTTTGGGCTTGGTTGGCATGGGCATATTATGATCCCACTTGAGTATGCATTTAAAGAGAAGCGACAAAATGATTATGAGGTCTCTAAAGAGCTTCTGCTGGCGATCTTGCAACACGGCAAGCAATTTCCAGAGGTGATAAAAAGTATCCCGCTTGAAGCATCAAGTATTCAAAATAATCTCAATATCGCGATCTGGAATGGTAATGTGAAGCAGAGTTCTTCAAGTCAAAACAAACAATTCTCACGTGCGCTTCTTCAAGAGATTCGCAGTACAGGGGAAAATACAAAAGGGATCATAGGCGCCTCTATCGCAAGTTTGACAAAGACGATGGTACTTGGTGATAGTGTCTTTTTGGCATCACTGATTGTAGATATCATGGATAGAAACCTTTATGAGAGAGCAAATGATTGTCGCTGGTGGGCACTTACACCTGATTTTCGAAGGGTGTTAGAGAACAAACAGCTTACATCCCAAGATACGCAGATGATGTGTGAGATCTTAAAGTATATCAATGATCTCTATACCGTGTATACAAATCTCTTTGTGTATGATAGAGATGGGGTTGTGGTCGCAGTCTCAAATGAAGAGGAGTCTTATTTGATAGGGCGCAGACTCTCTCAAAAATGGGTTGCGAGTACCCTTGCTTTGCAAAACTCCTCTGAGTATTGCGTGAGTGATTTTGAGAAAACATATCTTTATGGGGAGAAACACAGCTATATCTACAATGCATCGATACGTTCTTTAGAGGATGAGAAAAAGGTGCTCGGTGGAATTGGTATCGTCTTTGATTCGCAGCTTCAGTTTGAGAGTATGATCCAAGAGTCTCTTCCTCAAAAAAGTGAGAAGAGTGGAGTGTTTGCTCTTTTGGCAACAAGTGAGAAAATGATCATCTCTTCGAGTGATGCAAAACATAGAACAGGGGATACCCTTGAACTTCCTTCAAAGTTCTTTGCCCTTAATGAGTGGGAATCTTTGAGTGAGATCATTGAGTATCAAGGGGATTATTATGCGCTTGGTGTGAAATGCTCTAGCGGCTATAGGGAGTTTAAATCCAAAGAGGATGCGTATCAAAACCGTGTCTATTCTTTTTTCTTCTCTCTTATTAGCAATGTAGAAGAAACACGCCTTGAAGGGGAAGAAGAATATGCTCTTAAACAAGATATTCCTCTCAGCCTTGATGCAGATTCGATCGATATTGCAACCTTTATGATTGGAGATTTTCACTATGGAGTGGAGTCGAGCTATGTGATCGAAGCACGAGAGATCGCAGAGATGAAGCCGATCGCAAAAGTGGATAAAGAGCACTATTTTAAAGGGACAGTACTCTATGGGGACAACATTGTCTCAGTGATCGACCTTGGACAATTTATCGCACAAAATAAAAAAGCAGACTATAACAATATCGTGATCCTCAAAAGCAAAACAAATCGTGACTATATTGGAATCTTGGTCGGTGCGCTTGGTGAGATACCAAGTGTTCATGCCAATCAGATTCGCTCCTTGCAAGAGTATATCGTGGGGGATAAAACCTTGGTGCAGAGCATGGTTTTTCCGCAGAGTTCTAAAAACTCTTCGGATGTACTCTCTATCTTGAGCGTAGAGAAGATCTATTGGGAACTTGTACGACCTGAGCAAAAGCATATGGCTTTACTTGAGGCAAACGGATAGAATAAAAAGAGGGGCAATCTATGCTAAAATCTTTTTATGAAACTATCACACCTCAAACAAATTACAGATTATTTACAACAATTTAAAAAAATTGCTGCCATTTATAGAGTCTCAGATACCCTTATCAAAGTGGTCTTTGATCGGGATGAGACTTTGTATTTTGAGATGCAGCGCTCTAACTCTACTCTTTTTAAAGCCTCTTCTTATGAGCGTTCTAAAGTGTATAACGCGCCGTTTGATGTTGTGTTAGCCAAACGTTTTAACCGCTCAAATATCCTCTCTTGCGAGCTTGTCAACGAAGATAAGATTATCCGTTTTAAAACATCCGTAGCCTCGGCGTACAAACAAGAGATCACTTATTTACAGTTTGAATTTACGGGAAAATATACCAATGTGATCGTCTTGGATGAGGATGAGGTGGTGCTTGAAGCACTGCGTCATGTCGATCTGTACTCCTCCTTTCGTGAAGTGCGTGTGGGGCAAAAGCTGCTTAACATCCCACCTGCTCCATTTGTAGCAAAAGAGTATCCTATCGAGGATATCGAGACGTTTTTGTATGCAAACTATGAAAAAGAGCAGGCGCAAAAGTTAGGCTCACTCAAAAAACAAAAGATCAGTTATCTCGAAAAAAAGCTCAAAAAACTTCAAAAGCTCATTGATGCACTTGAAGATGAGACCTCTCTTTATGAAGAGGCGCAAAAATTGCAACATTGGGGGAATTTGGTGCTCTCAAATATGCACCATATCAAACCTTATAGTAGCAGTGTTTGTGTGGATGATTATGATGGGCAGAGTGTGGAGATAGAGCTTTTGCGAGCTTTTCCATCAGTGGCGATGATGTCAAACTCTCTTTTTACCCGCAGTAAAAAAGCAAAACAAAAAGCACTTCATATGCATATAGAGCGTGAATCACTCACCGCAAAGATAGAGCATATCAAACGTTTTATTAATATTGTTGCAGAGGCTTCGGATGTAGCAAAGATCAATCTTCTTTTTCCAAAACAGCAACAAAACAAAAAGCTCAAACAAAACGAATCGATCGAGACCTTTTGGATCGAGGGGTATAAAGTACAGCTTGGCAAAAGTGAAAAAGGAAACATCGAACTTTTACGAAGTGCCAAAGCCAAAGATATTTGGCTACACCTCAAAGACAGACCCTCAACCCATGTGATCGTGACCACAGACAAGCAAAATCTCCCTCAAAGTGTCTTAGAGAGTGCCGCACGTTTATGTGTAGAATTTACCACAAGTGCAAAAGATCGCTTTTTGGTCGATTATACTCCAAGACGTGAAGTGAACATCCAAGAGGGTGCGAATGTGCTTTACAATAAATATAAAACAATAGAGATAGATACACGATAAAATGAAAACTCTTTAGTCGCCTCAGTGGCGCAAGCGGAGTAAAGGGACGAGTTCCTTTACGGGATAAATAGATGGAAGGTCCCTTCATTTTATGAAATAAAATTAAGGAGGTACACTGTGGCAGTAGGTCCAATAGGTAATGCGATTTTTGTAAACCAGCAAACAGCGACTGTAGCTTCCCTCCAAGGTAATCAAAACAATCGCTTTGATCTCCAAAACGTGATGGCACAAGCCGCTGCAAATGAAAAAGATGAAAAGGTGATGGAGGTGCGTCCAACTGAGGAAAACTACGAAGTGGACGAAGATAGAGAGCACCAAAAAAACGAAGCAGACCAAGAGAACAAACGCAATCCAAAGCATAAAGAACAAGAGGAGGAGGAACAAGAGAGCTCTCCTTTACATATATTAGATATTAAAGTCTGATTGGGTATACTCCTTGATGAATAAAAAGGAAGATGTATGGATGTTTTTACAAATCATAAAGAGAGAATTTTAACTGGACTTGGGCTTATTGCCTTTGTTTTACTTGTTGGTTTTATCGATAACTTTTTTTTAATGTGGCTTGTTCTTGGAGCTATTTATATGCTTGCTTTTAAAGAAGCAGTTCAGCTCTTTGGAAACAAACACGACTCGATCTTTGTTTATGCTGGGATCGTGTGGCTCTTAGCTGCGATCTACCCTTATGGGGATGACCTATTTGTGCTTGCGGGTGTTTTTTATGCGGGTGCAGTTGCGTACAATAAAGAGCTTGAATGGAAAGACTTTCTCCCATTTATCTATCCGACGGCTGGGATGTTGTTTGTGCTGACAATGTATCAAGAGTATGGGGTGCTCTCGCTTTTATGGCTCCTTGTGGTCGTTGCTATGACGGATGTTGGTGCGTATGCTGTTGGTAAGAGTATCGGCAAGACTCAGTTTTGTCAAACAAGCCCGAACAAAACACTCGAAGGGGTGATGGGCGGTATTGCGGTTGCTACACTCTCTGGAATGTTTCTAGGGCTTGTGTATGTAGATCTGTGGACAGCCTTTATCATCTCACTCGTTGTGGCGACAAGTGCTATCTTTGGAGATCTCTTTGAGAGTAGTCTCAAGCGCCAAGCGGGTGTAAAAGATAGCGGGAACATCCTTCCAGGTCATGGGGGCATCTTAGATAGAATCGATGGCTATCTCTTTGGTGCGATCGTGATGCTCGTACTCTTGCGAGGCTTAGTATAGTTTGATTCTTTTAGGTTCGACTGGCTCTATCGGGGTCAATACACTTGAGGTGGCAAAGCGTTTTGCTATCAATGTTGAGATACTTGTGTGTGGCAATAATATAGACCTCCTCAACAAACAGATCCAAGAACATCACCCAAGCATAGTGATCGTGGGGAATAAAGAGGATATCCCTCGTGTCAATCACAGCCGCGTTTATGCTGGAATGGATGCGATCTTGCAAACTTTACGCGATTCTCAAAGCACCCTTGTGGTCAATGCTCTTGTGGGGTTTTTGGGGCTGAGACCAACTTTAGTTGCCTTAGAGAGTGGCAAGAGGGTTGCTCTTGCAAATAAAGAGTCTCTTGTTGCGTGTGGAAGCTTTATCGATACTTCGATGATTCAGCCCATTGACAGTGAACATTTTGGTTTGTGGTATCTAATGCAAGAGAGAGAGGTCTCAAAGATGACTATCACAGCGAGTGGTGGGGCTTTTCGTGATTGGGATGTAAAAGACCTTGCATATGCAACACTTGAAGATACCCAAAAACATCCCAACTGGTCGATGGGGCAAAAGATTACGATCGATTCTGCAACGATGGTCAATAAGATGTTTGAACTTTTAGAAGCGCGCTGGCTTTTTGGTGAGGGGGAATACGATGCGATCATCGAGACGCAATCTCTCATCCATGCACTCATTGACTTTAAAGATGGCTCAACAACGGCTCACTTTGCCAATGCAAGTATGCAGCTCCCCATCGCATATGCACTCAACAAAAAAGTCGATGCAAATATCCTCTCTCATGTAAATCTGCTTGAGGTTGGCTCTCTTGAATTTCGAGAGATCTCTAAAGAGCGCTATCCTATCTGGGAGCTTAAAAAAGAGTTGCTAGCACATCCTGCTCGTGGTGTGATCATTAATGCTGCCAATGAGGTCGCGATCGAGAAGTTTATCGCCAAAGAGATCGGTTTTATGGATATAGCAAAAATGATCCTTGGGGCTTATGAGAGATTTCAGCGTGAGCCAAAGAACGTCGAGGATGTTTTTGCTCTTGATACAGAGATTAGAAGCTATTTGCGAGAACAAAGATGGTAGCAGAGAATTTTTATAATCAAATGATCGACCGTTTAGTCTCTATCATATCTTACTATTCTCCAAGAACTCTTACAGTTATTGTGACGCTCGTTGTTTTGTTGCTCTCTATTGTGAGTGTTTATCTTTTAACCCTTGTATTTGGGGAGGAGTACAGTGGTTTTGTCTTTGCACTCTCTTGTATTTTACCTCTTATGCTCACTCCTTTGATCGTCTCTTTGTTGCTACGAAGTACAAAGTATCTCAAATACTACAAAGAGCATCTCAATAAAGAGGTTGAGTCGTGTAGAGAAAAAGATCTTATACTCTTTGAACAAGCGCGTTTTGCTTTAATGGGAGAGATGCTTGCAAATATCTCTCATCAATGGAAGCAGCCACTCAACACGATCAATCTCGCTATTATCTCCTCAAAGACCTCTATGGAGATTAGCCCTACGATGGAGCGCTATTTTGATATTATGGAAGATAATGTCAATTACTTAGCTAATACCATCGATGACTTTATGTCTTTCTTTGACAAAAAGATCTATTCTGAGATTCGCCCTTTAGAGGATATTATACGTGAAGTGCAAAGTATTATAGGTGTGCATATCAAAAATAATAAGATCTTGTGTGATATACAAAGAGAGTATAAACAAGGGGATATTCATATCGCCTCATCGATCTCTCAGGTGATCTTGAATCTTCTCAATAACTCCAAAGACGCTTTTGCAGAAGATGCACGAGACAAAAAGATAGAGCTTAAGTTTGTGGTCAATGATAGCTCTATAGAGATCATCTGCTGCGACAATGGTGCAGGAGTGCCACCTGAGATAAAAGAGAGGATATTTGATCCTTACTTTACGACGAAGTCGAAAACACAAGGGACAGGAATAGGGCTCTATATGTCACGCCAGATAATACAAAAAGTGTTTGGTGGAGAGATCGAGGTTAATCCAAAAAATAGACAAAAGCTCCAAGGGATGAGTACCTGTTTTTATATCAAGCTTCCCTATTCAAAAAACTGTGTACGTAAGGAAGAGAAATAATGGAGTTGATATTATCGATAGAGAGTAGTTGTGATGATAGTGCTTTGGCACTCACTGAGATCGCTACAAAAAAACTAGTCTTTCATAAAAAAATCTCTCAAGAGTTAGAGCATAGTGTCTATGGTGGTGTTGTGCCAGAGCTCGCAGCTCGTCTGCACGCAGAAGCGCTTCCAAAGATACTACAAGAGTGTGAGCCATATTTTGATTCTATCAAGGCTGTGGCTGTGACATCTACACCTGGGCTTGCAGTAACTCTCATCGAGGGTGTGACGATGGCAAAAGCTGTTGCCCTTGCTTTGGATGTACCACTCATTGGGGTCAATCATCTCATCGGACATATCTATTCGCTCTTTATTGAAAAAGAAGCGCAGTTTCCACTCACAGTTCTCTTAGTCTCAGGGGGGCACACACAGGTGATGGAAGTAAGTTCACTCCAAGAGATCAAAACGATTGCCAAGAGTATGGATGATAGTTTTGGAGAGAGCTTTGATAAGGTGGCAAAGATGATGGGGCTAGGATATCCTGGTGGACCACTGATTCAAGAGCTGGCAAAAGATGGTGATAGAACCAAGTATAATTTTACAATTCCTCTCTCGCAATCTAAAGAGATAGCCTTTTCGTACTCAGGCCTTAAAAATGCTGTGCGCTTAGCAGTAGAAAAAGCAGATAAAGAGGAGTACAAAGATATTGCCGCCTCTTTTGAACATATAGCAGTAGCACATTTGATTCAAAAACTAAAAAAGTATTTTAAAGAGCATCCGCCGACTACCTTTGCTATCGTAGGGGGAGCGAGTGCAAATCTTTATTTGCGCCAAGAGATAGAGATGCTTTTGAAACCTTTTGATGCTACAATATTGCTCAGTGAGTTGAAGTATTGTTCTGATAATGCAGCGATGATTGGAAGAGTGGGACTAGAGATGTATAAGCTTGGGATGTTGAGCTCTTTAGCAGACTTGGATATCACGCCAAGAAGCGCTTTATAATCTTAAAAAAAACTTGTTCGGATACACACTTTTTCTAATTAAGAGTAAAATTATCCGATTTCAAATATACTTCTTCCACAAACAAAAATAAAAACAAATAAGGGGTCAAAATGGCAACTACAAAGTTCAAAGGTACAGACGTAGAGTTAGTAGGAAATCAAGTAAATGTTGGTGACAAAGCACCAGAAGTAACTGTTGTTAATTCAGATGGTTTAGGTGATGTAGTAGTAGGTGGAGCACAAGGTGTAAAACAACTAGTGATCGTTGTTCCTTCATTAGATACTGGTGTATGTGCTACTGAAACTCGTAACTTCAACGCAAAAGCTGCTTCTTTAGAGGGTGTTAAAACTACTGTTGTATCTATGGATTTACCATTTGCTGCAGGACGTTTCTGTTCAGCTGAGGGAATTGATAAATTAACTGTTGCTTCTGACTTCAGAAACAAAGATTTCGCAAATGCTTATGGTGTACTTCTTGGTGGATCAGTATTAGCTGGTGTAACTTGTCGTGCTATCTTCGTAATCGATGAAAACGGTGTTGTTACATACAAAGAGATCGTTCCAGAGATCACAGAAGAGCCTAAATACGACGAAGCAATCGCTGCTGCAACGAAGTAAGTAAAACCAACTACAAGTTTGAGAAAACTTGTAGTTTTTCTCTCCTTCTTTTTATTAGGGTTTTGCCCTAATAACTTCCCAAATTTATTTTTTTAAGTTTTTTATTGCAAGCCTAAGCTACAATTACGTATATAACTATAATTGGAGCGAGAATGAAAAAGATACTAACAAGTTTAGCATGTGTAGCTAGTTTAAGTACACTTGCAAATGCTGACTTTTTACGTGCTGAGATGGGTGTGGGTGCGTGGAGTGCTACGCCAAAAGGGCAGATTTTAGGGACAACTACAGGTTTTAGTGGTACAGATACGGCACAAGAAGATGCGCAAACGAATGTGTATGCTTGGGCTTTAGTCAAACACTTTGTGCCAGTTGTACCAAACTTGCGTGTCGAGTATGTGGATATTACAAGTGAGGGGAAAACATCAGGTAATTTTATATTAAATGGAAGTAATACTAATGAAGTTGGAAACACTCAAATCGATATGACACAAGTTGATCTAATCCCTTACTATAATATTTTAGACAATACATTTTGGATCACTCTGGATGTAGGGCTTGATATTAAAATGATCGATGTGAGCTATAGTGTAGACAAAGTAGCAGGTTCAGATGGTTATACAACTTCTGAAACACTCGCCTTACCACTTGGATATGTGCGCGGTCGCGTTCAAGTTCCAACAACAGGTTTTGGTGTAGAAGCAGATGTAAAGTATATTGAGTACGACAGTAATATTGTTTATGATGTACGTGCAAAAGTTGACTATACTTTTGATATCTCTCCAGTGATTCAGCCAGCTGTTGAAATTGGATACAGAATGCAAAAATACCAAACAGATGAGACAAAAGATATTGCACTTGATTTAGAGTATTCAGGCGTGTATGCAGGTGTTATGCTTCGTTTTTAATTAATAAATAAAAATTGCTGTTAATATTTAATAAAGTTTTTCTATGATAGCCTTGTTGTTAGCTTGACAAAGGAGTTAACAATGAAAAAGTGGTTTGTACTGAGCTTAAGCTTAGTGGCTTCAATGCTAGTGATGGGATGTAGTAGTGATTCTGATGGTGGAAGTGCCCCATATACAGTAAGTGGTGAAGCGGCAGATATTAATGATAAGCGATCTGCAGAAAATGCGGTTGCAACTTTAAAATCTATGGGGCTTGCAGCTGATGGTATGAGTGAGTTTAATAATGTAATTCTTGCTGAAGGTGGGAGTGGATCACCTTCTTACTTACGAAGTGTTGCAACCCCAAGAGAGACTCTTGAATGTTCAGGTGGGGGTTCATACACTCTAAGTGGCTCAGAAACTGAGACATCGATAAATGGGCAAGTGGCTTTTAATGCATGTATAGAAGATGGTGAAACGATCAATGGCACATTGGGGCTTGTTGGAACAATGGATAATGAGCATAATATTGATCTCACAACTACTTTTAGCAATATAACGATTGTGTCTATGGATTCAAGTGATCGCATAAACTTAACAATGAATATGCAAACGAATCTTGATACCTTTGACCCATTATCGCTTACGTTAAGGGGAGAGTCAAAGATAGGGCAAAAAACATACGGTTATGAAAACTTCATTATGAGTGTTGCAAATTATAATGATACACTTGAAGATTTTAATGAGTATGAGATCAATGGAAAAACGAGCTTCATCTCAGAAGACTCAGATTTTTCATGTGCAAATGGTACCTATACGGTGAGCACTACGGAAACTATGATACGAGATACAACTCTTGATGGTTTTTCAAGCGGAATAGTTGAAGTCAATGGTGTGACAATAGAATTTGCAAGCGGAGGGGCTGCTACTGTTACGTATGCTAATGGAACTAGTCAACAGATACATCAAAAAAACTCGATTCTTTGTGGAGATCTTCCTTTATAATTCATCTATTTTACATGCAAATTTTTTTGCATGTAAACAAATTCACAACCTTAAAAATATAAAATTTATTATGATGAACAAATTCACAAAACTTAACAATTTATTACTTTTTCACTCAATATTAATTAAATTGAATAAAATAAAATTTCATAAAAACTTTTTATGCTTAATTATATTAAGATTATCACATTTAATAGAAAAGGGAAACCATGAAAAAATATATTAACTTAAGTTTAAGTGCTTTAGCGATACTTACTTTAGTAGGCTGTGGGAGTGACGGAGATGATACTGGTGCTGCTCCAAAATCTGGAGTTACTGGAGAGGTTGTTGAGATAGCGACAGTTGAAGATGCACAGAATGCAGTAGCTTCACTTAGCAGCATTAACAGCTATTCATCAGATTCAGTTTCTACTGTAATGCCTGCAAGTGGATTTGTAGAGAAACAAGAGGATTCAATACTACGTAATCTAAGGGCTCAACCTAGAGAAACAATGGATTGCTCAAGTGGCGGGACAATGTCATACGACGGTGTAGCAAATGATACAAGTGCAAATATCGTGTATAGTTTTAATCAATGCAATAATTATGGAACTCTTATGAATGGCTCTTATTCTGTTCGTGGAAGTAATGATGGGGAAAATATATCTCTTACTGGAAGTTTTAATAATTTTAAAACAAGCAGCGAAAACCTAAGCATAAATATAAATATGACACAAGCTATAGAAACAAATATTGATTATAATCCAATGAAAACGACTACTAATGGAACTGTGGATGTAGAGATGGGTTCTGAAAATCTACAGATTGGATATGAAAACTTTGAATTATATATGGAAAGAATTAGCTACTCTTATCAATCTTATCAATATAAGATAAATGGTAAGACAAGCATTCAATCAAGCATCAACACATGCGCAAATGGAGTATATAATATTGAAACGTTGACACCTTTGCAAAGCGCTTATGGTGGTTATGAAAGTGGAAAAATGAAGGTTAATGGAGTTGTAATAGAATACCATAGTGGTGGAACAGCAACGGTAACTTTTGAAGATGGAACATCAGAGACAATGAATCAAAATCAATCAGTAGTATGTGACTAAACTATAAATTGAGTACAATTATTTCGCACTCTAATTGGAGTGCGAACTCTTCAAAAACCCTTTTTTTCGCCTCATTTATTAAATAGAGAGCATCCTCAAAACTTCCCCCACCGTGGTTAACCAAAAAATTTGCATGCACAGAGCTAAACTCCATTGCTCCAACTCTTTTGCCCTTAAGCCCTACTGCTTCTATGAGACGCCCTGCATAATCACCTGGAGGGTTTTTAAAACAGCTTCCTGCACTTGGGATGTTTGGTTGGTTGGAGCGCATAGCGTGAAACATCTCTACTTTTTTTGGATCAAAGCCATACTCGAGAGAAAATCTTGCTTCTAAGACAGGGGAGCTGATATTGGTAAAACGATATCCGTACTCGAGCTCCTCTTTTTTATAAACACCCGCACATGTAGTGATCTCGATAAGATGCTCAAAGATCTCATACTCTTTAAGACCAGCATTCATCTTGAGTAAGCCTCCAAGAGTTCCTGGAAGATGAGAGACAAATTCAAAGTGGGCGATATTGTGGTTTTTACAAAAAGAGGCTATTTTGCCTGATGGGGTTGCGGCTCCTATAATGAGTGCACTATCTTCTATCTTGATAAAATCATATTTTTTACTAAGAATCATAAGTGGAGGGGGATTATCCCCAATAAGCGTGTTATTTGCTGCACCTAAGAGGGTAAAAGAGGGGTCATAGTCAGAGCACTCCTCTAAGAGAGCTACATCCAAAGAGGGACCTATCTTGATAGAGGAGTATTTCGAAAAATTGATCGTTTTGTACTGCATTACTCAATAAAAGAGGGGATCATGTTGAGTGTGTTGGTTGAAAAATCGATCATGGAGTTAAGCATCCACGGCATTGTAAGGATAATTACGATCACCACACCTATGATTTTTGGGATAAAACTCAGCGTCATCTCATTGATCTGTGTTGTTGCTTGAAAGATACTTACCGCGAGCCCTAAGAGCATCCCTGTTAACAGTCCAGGAAGAGCGAGTAAAAGCGCAATTTTAAAAGTTTCAACACCAAGAGCGATCAGTTTTGCTTCCATCTGTAGTTCCTATGAATAACGAAGTTCTTGATACTCAGTCGGTATAAGATAATCTTCTATCTTGACAAGCGTGTCATAAAAGCCATGATTATACCCTATCTCAAAGAGTTTATCTATAGCCTTGTATTGCAATGGGCTAAGGGTAATGGACTCATCATTTGCATAGAGCTCGAGATATTTATCTAGCGTACCCGCATCAATACGAACAAGATCGCGCTCTAAGAGCATCTTGGAGAGTCTCTCTTTATGCTCCCGTGCAATATGCACTGCTTTGGTGAGAGTTGCTTCATACTCTATCGCTTTTGTTAGGGGGATTGAGCGGCGAATCGCCATACCACCTAGAGGAAGTGGAAGATCTTTGCCTGCGAGCTCTTGCCAAATATCCCACATCTCACGCTCCACTTCAAGAGCATCGTTGTAGGTGAGAATAGATTCGTGAATCAAAACACCCGCATCGACAACTCCATCAAGCACGGCCTGTTCGATCTCTAAAAAGTTCATATAAGTGATTCGCGCATCAGGATAGGCTATGCGAAAGAGCATCGCATTTGTGGTGTGTTTGCCACTCAGAGCTACTTTAAAGTTACGCTTGAGTGTGGCACCCTTTTTTTTGATCACTTTTGGTCCATAGCCCTCGCCAAAGCTCACTGCAGTTCTAAGGGGTGCGTATTCTTCTTTGATATGTGGGTAAAGAGCAAAGCTAATTGCTACTATGTCATAAACACCATTGAGTGCATCTTCGTTGAGTGTTTGTATATCTTTTGCAATATTATCAAAATGGGTGTTTTTCATATCAACCCAACCAAATTTGATAGCATAGTACATAAAAATATCATCCGCATCGGGTGAATGAGCAATAAGTGTTTTCTTCAAGTTTCTCTTCCCTTATAAAGTCTAAAGTTGATTTTAACCAAATAAGGATAAAATTTCACCCTATTTATTTGGAGCCCTTCAAATAAAAAAAGAAAAAATATGACAAAATGAAATATTTTTAAAACTGTATGCAAATATGTCATACAATAAGTCTAAATTCCAAAATAAGTGAGCCAACAATGGACGCAAACAAACAAAAATCATTAGACTTAGCAATGAAACAGATAGACAAAGCATTTGGTAAGGGTGCTTTAATGAGACTAGGCGATAAGGAGATTGTCCCGATCGAGTCGATTAGTACAGGCTCACTTGGATTAGACTTAGCGCTTGGTATAGGTGGTGTACCACAAGGAAGAGTGATCGAGATATACGGACCTGAAAGCTCAGGAAAAACGACTCTTGCACTCCAAATAACAGCCGAATGTCAAAAAAAAGGGGGTGTTTGTGCATTTATCGATGCAGAACACGCTTTGGATGTAGCCTATGCAAAAAACCTTGGTGTGGATGTAGACAATCTTCTTGTGTCACAACCAGACTACGGCGAGCAAGCGCTTGACATTGTTGAGACGGTCGCACGAAGTGGCGCAGTCAATCTTATCGTTATAGATTCTGTAGCAGCTCTTACACCAAAGTCTGAGATCGAGGGTGAGATGTCGGATCAAAACGTGGGTGTTCAAGCAAGACTTATGTCTAAGGCTCTCAGAAAACTCACGGGTATTTTGCATAAAATGAACTGTACGGTGATCTTTATCAACCAGATCCGTATGAAGATCGGGATGATGGGGTACGGTTCTCCTGAGACAACGACAGGTGGAAATGCTCTGAAGTTTTATGCTTCTGTGCGTATCGATGTACGTCGTATTGCTTCGCTTAAGCAAGGGGAAAGTCAGATTGGTAACCGTGTCAAAGCAAAAGTGATCAAAAACAAGGTAGCACCACCATTTCGTCAAGCAGAGTTTGATATAATGTTTGGAGAGGGGATCTCTAAAGAGGGTGAGCTTGTCGATTATGGTGTGAAACTTGACATCATTGATAAAAGTGGGGCGTGGTTCTCTTATGAGGATACCAAGCTTGGACAAGGGCGTGAAAATGTCAAAGCGAAGTTCAAAGAAGAGCCAGAACTTGCAAACGAAATAGAAGAAAAAATAAAAGTAGCTATGGGGATGAGCAATCTCATGACCATGGATACATCCGAAATAGAAGCCTCAGACGAAGAATAAGGCTTCTTTTATATTAAATGAAAAGGTAAAAAATGTTTATAGATAACGTAAGTGCAATCGAAGTGATGGATAGCCGTGGAAATCCAACAGTAAAAGCAACAGTAGAGTTAAGTGATGGAACAATTGAGAGTGCGATCGTACCAAGTGGTGCAAGTACAGGAAAACGTGAAGCATTAGAACTTCGTGATGGTGGAGACAGATATATGGGCAAAGGTGTGCTCCAAGCTGTTGAGAATGTAAATTCACAAATTGCTGACGCTCTTATTGGTCTCTCTCCGTTTAACCAAGCGATTATTGATGCGACGATGAAAGAGCTTGATGGAACACAAAACTATGGAAACCTTGGTGCAAATGCAGTTCTTGGTGTTTCTATGGCTGTGGCTCGTGCGGCTGCAAAAAGCTTAGGTATGCCACTTTATCGTTATCTAGGTGGGGCAAATGCTATGGTTATGCCAACACCAATGTTAAACATTATCAACGGTGGAAGCCATGCAGATAACTCTGTGGACTTTCAAGAATATATGATCATGCCTGTAGGTTTTGAAGATTTTGCATCAGCACTTCAAGCGAGTGCAGAGGTATATCACAACCTCAAAGCGATCTTAAAAGCGAAAAAACACAACACAGCACTTGGTGATGAGGGTGGTTTTGCACCAGATCTTGGTTCGAATGAAGAGCCTATTCAAGTGATCATGGAAGCGATCGAGAAAGCTGGATACAAAGCAGGAGAGCAGATGGCAATTGCTTTGGATGTAGCAGCATCTGAGCTTGTTGTAGATGGTGGATATAGACTTGAGAGTGAAGGGCGTACAGTAAGTTCAGCAGAGCTTGTTGCATACTACGAAGATCTTTGTGCTAAATACCCTATCGTTTCTATCGAAGATGGTCTGAGTGAAGATGATTGGGATGGTTGGAAGGTCCTGACAGAAAAACTAGCCGATAAAGTACAACTTGTGGGAGATGATCTTTTTGTAACGAATGCTAATATCCTCAATGAGGGGATCAACAAAGGGATCGCAAACTCTATTCTTATCAAGCCAAATCAGATTGGTTCAGTTTCTGAGACTATGCTTACAGTACGTCTTGCACAAAGAAATGGTTATAAATGTGTAATGTCTCACCGTTCAGGTGAGAGCGAAGATGCATTTATCGCTGATTTTGCTGTAGCACTTAACTGTGGTGAGATCAAAACAGGTTCTACAGCTCGTGGAGAGAGAACTGCAAAATATAACCGTCTCTTAGAGATAGAAAATGAAGTGGCGTATGGTGAGTATTTAGGAAAAACACTTTTTCAATAGGGCTTATTGATGGATCAAGAGGAACTTTACGAAGAGATAGACACATCCCAGAGTCTGACGCAAAAATATCTCGGGCTTCCTCTTGGCAAGTTTTTGATCCTTGTCTCGATCGTTTTATCACTTGGTATCTATCTTGGGATACTTCTTTATGGGACAAACTCGGTGGAGATCCTCTTGGGTCTCCAAGATTATGAGAATTTTTTACAAAGTGAGATCAGTCGACTCAAGACAGAAAATGCTTCTTTGCAAAAAGAATATTTTGAGTTAAAAGAGATATCTGCCAAATAAATTGCTATAATGTGTGAAATATTTGTTAGGATTTTATTTTGATAAAAACATTTTTTGTTCTTTTTTTGCTCTCTATGGCGCTTTTGCATGCACGCGAAAACCCTTTTTTCCCAGCTTCAGGTGAACAAGATATCCCTTTTACAACAAATCTTACAAAAGAGCTAGAGCCACTCAAACGTGCAACGATTACACTTCCAGCCCAAGCAAGGGTACTACAAAATGTGACGGTGAGCTTTAAAAATCTTGATGGCTCTATTGAGAGTAAAAGTATCGATCTCAACCACGCGGTTGACTGGCATCTCCCACTTTTTATATCTCAAAGTTATGCAAAAGAGCAGCAAACTATCAAGCCAAAAGAGGAGAAATTTCAATACTTGGGTGAGATTAAGTTCGCAAAATTTTACGCAACAATGAGAAGTTTTAAGATAGTAACAAAAGATGCTAAGATAAGAGACTTCTTGCTTGCAGATCCACATAAAATAGTAGTTGATTTTAAGCGTGATGCGAGTCTTAAGACATTCTCTATAGCCAATACAAAGACATGTTTTGAAAAAGTACGAGTGGGAAATCACTCTGGATATTACCGAGTGGTTTTAGAACTCGATGGAACATATAAATACAAATCTACAAAGATAAAGGATGGGTACCTGTTTGAGGTTTACTGATCATAAAATGCAATGCAAACACTAAAACACTATCTCGCTTCTCACGAGCCTAGTGAGATCCACCCATCAGAAATTGCCAAGATACTCAAAGAACTCACTGCGAGTGAATTTGCTGATGCGATACACCTTATTCCTAAAGATATCATTGGGGATGTAGCACTTGCTTTGCCTGATAGATATTTTGATGATATTGTCGAACTGCTCAGTGTTGATGAGCTTTCTTTAGCAGTTGCTGAGCTAGAGAGTGATGACCAAGCGGAGTTTATGCATGAACTCGAAGAGGTCGATGAGCACGTTGCTTCAGAGGTTTTTGACTCACTCAGCCGTGATGATCAAGAGGAGATCACAAAGCTCTCTGAGTATGCCCAGAATGAAGCTGGTTCTTATATGCAGCTGGAGGTCTTTACCGCTGATAAAGATGAGATTGTTCATGATGTGATCCGTCGCTTTGCCAAACTTAGACAAGCCAATGAGCTTGAAAATGTGCAAAACCTCTTTATTACAGGAAGTGATGCAAAGTTAAAGTTTGCGGTGGGGCTTGATCATCTTTTGGTCTTTGATTTTTCCAAAACCTTGCATGAAAATATCATACTGAGTCAAAAAAGCTTTGAGCCAAAAGTGGCGTATGATAGAGAAAATATCAAAGATGTTGTTCACTATTTTGAAGAGTATGACCTCTCAACGATGCCTATTGTCAATGAAGATGGAGTGCTTCTTGGGCGTATTACATCCGATGATATCTATGACATCATTAACGAACAGGCAACAGAACAGATGTATAATTTGGCTGGACTTGATGATGATGCCGAAGAGGACGATGAGATTTTCAAAGCTGGGAAAAAGCGCGCCTCATGGCTTGTCATAAACCTCATGACAGCTATAGGAGCATCTCTTGTTATTGGTCTATTTTCAGACACGCTTGATAGTATGGTCGCTTTGGCTATCTTGATGCCCATTGTCGCTTCTATGGGTGGTAACGCAGGGACACAAAGTTTGACCGTGGTCGTACGCCAGCTCGCCCTAGGGGATATCTCTAAAAATGACGCTGTGCGGATTGTGAAAAAAGAGATTGCCATAGCCCTGGGCAATGGTTTTGTCTTTGCCCTTTTGATGGGGCTTGTTGCTTATGTATGGTTTGGACTTTGGATGCTTGGAGTTGTTATAGCACTCTCAATGGTCATCAACCTCTTGATGGCGGGCTTTTTTGGCTCCATAGTGCCTCTTATGCTTAAAAAATTTAATGTAGACCCAGCTATTGGGAGTACAGTCATACTCACAACAGTTACGGATGTAGTGGGCTTTTTTAGCTTTTTGGGTCTAGCGACCCTCATATTATTATAAGGAATTTTATTCAATGGATCTATTAATACTGTATTTTACACTTGCAGTTGCTATCTCATTTTTGTGTTCAATACTCGAGGCAGTCTTACTCTCGACCAATATGTCTTATATCGCTGTTTTAGAAAAAGAAAACTCTGTAGCAGGAACTCTACTACGTTTGCATAAAGAAAATATTCACAAATCAATTGCTTCTATTTTGATCTTAAATACTATCGCACACACTATCGGTGCGGCTGCTGTAGGTGCGCAAGCATCTATTTTGTTTGGTAATGATGCTGTGGTCATTATCTCTATTGTGATGACGTTTGCCATTTTATTTCTCTCTGAGATCATTCCAAAAACTATTGGTGCGGTGTATTGGAAACAGCTCGCACCAATGTCAGCACATTTTATTCGTGTCTTTATCTGGATCACATACCCTATCATTTTAAGCACACTCTTTATTACAAACAAGATCTCTCGCGGGCAAGCGGATTCACACTCACTCAGTAAAGAGGAGCTCTTAGAGAGTATGCTTTTAAGCGAAGATGATGGGGTGATCGATGAGAAAGAATCAGATATTATTGAAAATATTTTAAAACTTGACAAGATCAAAGTAGCAGAGATCCTTACTCCTCGGAGTGTCGTTTTTGCACTCAATGAAAATATGAAGATCTCTGAGGTGATCGCAACACAGCCCTCTATCTTTAAATTTTCAAGAATCCCTGTGTATAATAAAAGTATCGAGGATGTGACAGGCTTGGTACTCACCAAAAAAATCTTTGAACAAGCGCTTACTGATGATACGGTTACAGTAGGTTCTATCAAAAAAGAGATCTTTCAGATCCATGAGAAAGTTCCAGTTGCCAAAGCACTAGATCTTTTCATCTCCAAAAAAGATCATATGTTCTTGGTCATTGATAGTTACGATCAAACAGAGGGGATACTTACCCTAGAAGATTGTGTAGAGACGATCTTGGGGATGGAGATCATGGATGAGAGTGATACCACTGAGGATATGCGCGCGCTTGCAAAGATGCGAATGAAGCTTAGAAGAAAACAAAAAGAGAACCTTAATCGCTCTTAAGGGGTTTTTTGTTGATAAAATAGAGTGCTAAAAGGCTGAGCGATCCTCCGATGAGCACATGACTCTCTGTCGCTTCATCTAGAAGCAAATAGGCGATCAAAAGCGCAAATAAAGGAACTAAAAACATATAGGAGCTTGTGATCTGGCTTCCTAGTTTTCCTGATGCGAGAAAGAAGATAGTAGTCGCGACACTTTGCCCCAAAATCGCTAGATACAAAAGGGCGATCCAAAAACTTACACTTTGTTCAAATACATCCAAAAGCCCCTCACCATATCCATAAAAAAATGAGAGTATCGTAGCGATGACTGAGATGAAAAAAGAGTAATGGATGGGATGAAGATGCGTATGGGAATATTGCGCCAAGAGTGTCACGCCAGCCCAGATGATCGCACAAAGTAAAAAGTAGATATTTGCTCCACTCATAAAGAGCTCAAAGGAGCTGAGTTCAAGCATAATTACGCCACCTATCACCCCCACAAAAAGACCAAAATACTGAATACTCGGAGCTTTTTTACGAAATAAAAGGGCGATAAGTAAAAAGGTCATAATAGGACTTAGTGTAGTGATGATAACACCTGCTGCACCTGCGAATCCATGCTTGACTCCAAGATACGAAAAGATCATAAAGGCAATATTTAAAACAGAACTTGCAAAGATAAAACCTAAGCTTGTTTTGTTGAGAATAAGAGGTTTTTTAAGAAAGTAAAGTATAGGTAAAAAAGAGAGACTCATCAAAAAAAATCTCCAAAACACAAGCACTTCCATACTTACGTGGGGTGTGAGAACTTTGAGCGCACTCCAACCACCACCCCACAAAAGCATGGCAAGCACCAAAGCGTATTGGTACTTATTTTTTTTCAAAGATATCAACGATTTTTGCCACAAAGAGATCGGATGTAACATTGAGAGAAGTGCGACACATATCGAGTATGCGATCAACTGCTACGATGAGAGCGATGTACTCTACGGGTAAGCCCACCTGATTGAGTATAACCACCATCATCACAAGCGAGGCACTCGGTAATGCCGCAACTCCAATGCTCAGAGCTATGACAGTGACTCCTATAAGAAGCTGATCTGCTAGAGCGAGGTTGACCCCTGCGAGTGTTGCGATATAGAGCACAGCGATGCTCAGATAGGCTGCTGTTCCATCCATTGAGATGGTCGCACCCAGAGGGAGTACAAAAGAAGCGGTTTTTTTGTCTACATCCCCCATCTCTTCACATACGCGCATCGAAACAGGAAGTGTCCCCGCAGAGCTTGCTGTAGAAAATGCCATAATAGGAGACTCTCGTACATCCAAAAGGTAGCGATAAGGGTTTTGTTTTGTCAAGTAAAAATAGAGCGCTGGAAGCACAACAAGCCCGTGAAAGAGAATCACCCCAACAACGAGCAAGAGATACTGCCAAAGCCCTAAGACAACATCGATCCCTTGATCGGCGATCACATAAGAGATAAGACTAAAAACACCCACAGGAGTGAGCAGGATCACCCACTCTGCCATTTTGAGCATGACGTTTGATACCGCTGTGAAAAAGCCCTCAAGAGACTCTTTTTGAGAAGAGCCAAGAGAGAGTGCTGCAACACCAAAAAGGATGGCAAAAACAATGATCTGCATCATAGAACCATTGCTTAAAGAGGCAAAGATATTTTTGGGAATAAAGCTTAGAAGCATCGCTTCAAAAGAGAATGTTGAGAGTGTGTCAACTCCTGTAAATACCAAATCTTGTTCACTTGATACAGCGCCTATAGAGAAAATATTCATACTCGCTATTGCTAGAAGTGTAGCAAGGGATGTAGTGAGAATATAAAGAAAAATGGTTCTCAAACCCATAGAACGAAGGTGCTCTAGTGAGCCAAGCCCAATAATAGCGACGATGATACTTGAAAAAACAAGAGGAGCCACAAGCATCTGTAAAAAAGAGATAAAAGCAGAACCGATCACTTTTTGCTCTAGAGCAAGTTCTGGAAAATAGATACCAAAGAAGACACCCAAAAAAAGTGCGAATAAAACGAGGGTATTGGTTGTAGCGTACTTTTTTGCTTTATGAATCAATCTGTATCCTTTGAATACAAAATTGTAGCACAGAAATCTCTTTTTAGATCCTGAGTCAAGCTCAGGATGACGGGTTTTGTCATAAGCAGTTGCGTCATTGCGGACTTGATCTGCAATCTAAGAATGACGAGCTTCGTCATTGCGGACTTGATCCGCAATCTCAGTATCAGCGCAATATTAGTAAGAGCGGATACGGATGTGGCACGATGTACACTGTTTTAAGATCAGTGCATAGTTCTCTAGCGCATCATCCATTTTATTGTGATTGAGAGAGTCGATCAAGTCGTCTGCATACATGGTGATCATGGTTGCATTCTTTTTTGCAAACTTATTTGCGTATGCTTGCTCATCTGGAAGATACTCTTTTGCATCTGTAGAGAGGAGTGTTTTTAGACCAGATTTGAGTTTTTTCACTCCTGAATGCATCCCCTCTTTGTTATTATAAAACCCAGCAGTTTGTATCTCTTCCATCGCGCTGAGCATTGTTCTCATATCTTGTGCCATCTCTGCTTTTGAGTCTGCAAAAATAGATGTAGCAAGCAAGAGTGAGAGTGCTGTTGTTTTGAATAGTTTCATAGGACCTCTTTTAGTATTGAATGATTTCTTTTGTATACTCATTAAGCGTCACTGTAGGCGCACTAATCTTTACAAGTTTTTTTGCTTTTCTTTTTCCACCATAGAACATTTTAAACTCTGGCTTAAAAGCATTAAAATAATCGTGAAATTTGTCAGGACCAAGCACTCCAACAGCCCAAATAGTATCATCAGCAGCGACCTCTAATACTATAGAAGCGAGTGGCTGTGCAGCAGGACCTGAGAGACGTTTCGCACCTTTTTTTGCATCAAATGCTGAGAGGTGAGAAGAACAAACGATCACACCACCTTTTTCGTATGCCATTGTTTTTTTATCTTTTTGGACATACTGTAAGAAGCTATCATTTGGTGTTGGATGTGCAAGCTGATGTGAACAGATCGCGCTATACGCTACGATCGTTTTTTTCGCACCTACACCACTTTTCCACACATACTCTTGCCCATCTTCAGCCTGAAGTTTTATCTCTTTTTCGGTTGCATCTTCTAGGTCAAGTAAGAGAGCTGGAGTTGAGATATATGGGTAGTTAAACACATAGTTCGTCTCTTTTTTGAGAGCACTTGCCTTGATTGGAGCTCCATTTGCATCCACAAGTTGCACTTTTTCATATGCAGAGTACAAAGTACCGTCACTCGCATAAAGTCTTCCACTAATAGTTGATGGGGATACCGCTATAAGCGCTCCAGTTGCACCAGCAACTTTCAAAAAGTTTCTTCTATCCACAAATTTCCCTTTTTATTGTAAATTCTCTATTTATTGTAGCAAAAAAAGGGGCTTACACCCCTTTGTAGTGAAGTGATCTTTAGCTAAAAAGATCGCTTGTGATTCCACGGTACCAGTCGTGAAGAGCTTTTGCAGTACCGCTGGAGCGGAATTTTCCAGATCTAGGATCTTTAGGAACATTTCCTTTACTTGTCATAGCTTTTCCTGTCCAAATAAAATCGTGTGTTACCATAATTCCCTCTTCTGGATTGTCACCAACCATTGAGTAGCATACATTTCCTGCATTTACATTTGCTTTTTCTACTGGAAGTGTATATCTTTTTCCTGCGATTCTATGTGCGATCTCTGCAGCACACTGTTTTCCAGCCCAGTTTGCAGTTTGACCACTTGGTGGAATACCATGCGCCACGACATCACCTACTGCATAGACATTCACGTCTGTTTTTGTTTGGAAAGAGCATCCGTTCATAAGTACTTTATGGAAAGAGTCATTTGTAACTTCTAAGTCAGCCATCATCACAACAGGGTTTGCTTTGTTGTTTGGAATAAGGTTAAGCACCTCATAAGAGACTTTTTTCTCTACTGGTTTTAAGATAGCATCACCTGTGTCTTTATCTTTTTCCCCTGTTGGTACTTTATGGATGTAGGTTACTGTCTTTGAATCTGTATCAACATCTTTGATCGTTGCAAAGTCAATATGTTCGATCATATCTCCATAAAGCTCACTCCAAGCTTCTTTAAATGCTGCACCTTTTGCAATAGCGTTTGAAGGATTAAGCATGATCACTTTTCCGCGGATATCCTCTTTTTTCATATATGCAGCGATCATACATGCTCTCTCAAATGGAGCTGGAGGACAACGGAATTTTCCTGATGGAACTGTGATGATCACGTTTCCATCATCCATATCTGCTAAGAGTCTCTCGAGTGCGATATGCTCACTTCCTGGGATAAGTGCACCAGGTGCAACACGGCTGATGTGAGCTATCTTGTTTTTGTCCCATGTAGGAAATTGGTTTTCATAGTCATACGCGATACCAGGAGAGAGCACGAGCATATCGTATTGAACGATACCTTGGGATGTATGCACCTCTTTTGCTTCACGGTCAATATCAACGACCTCTGCTTTGAGCATACTATAGCCATATTTTTCTACAGGTTTTGCATAGTCAAAAATAAATTTTCCAAGAGTCATCCCCTCTAGTTTTCCTAGATATGTATTTGATACAGGGCAAGACATAAATGTGTCATTTTTCTCAATCACTACTACATCAATATCTTTATTATGTTTTTTGAGTTCACTTGCAACTGTAAGACCACCAAATCCACCACCAATTACAACTACTTGGTGTTTTCCAAGAATATTTTTTGCACCACTTGCACATACTTTTGCTTGTGCTGCTGGTTTTGCTTCACCTTTGTTACATCCAGACATAGTTGTAGCTGCAGCTGCAGCGATTACACTTGTTGCACCTAACTTTATAGCGTCACGACGATTCATTTTCATTTTTTCCCCTTCAAGAAATTAAAGTTGTTTAAAAATCATTATTGATTTTCAGACTGCAAAAATATTACAACTCCTTATATTAAATGAAAATAAAATCACATTCAATTTAAAACAAAAAGTAATACTTAAAATGTGATACATAATAAGTATTGATTATATTAGTATCTATGATCTATATCACACAAGTGTGATAATAAAATCACATCAGCGTTATTATGGTAAATATTGTGTATTAAATTTTGAGCTAGCTTTTTAAAAAATATTAATTTAATTAGCACAGCTTATAATAATAAAATAAAAAGAATTGTAGATATGTAACAATTTGGAATGTAAATTTATGTTTAAATTCTCTTTTTAAACAACTAAGCCCCATGAAAGTACAAGAATTTTAAGCGATAATCACCCAAAAAAGAGGGAGACAAAGATGAAAAAAGAGCGTTTGGTCTTAGGTGGAGGATGTTTTTGGTGTGTTGAAGCGGTGTATAGTAATGTAAAAGGTGTGCTTCAAGCTATCAGCGGTTATGCAGGGGGTGCTAGAAAAAATCCCTCGTATGAGAATGTATGTACAGGAGCGACTGGGCATGCAGAGATCGTTGACATTAGCTATGATGCCGAGATCATAAGTAGAGAGGAGCTCTTAGAGATCTTTTTTGTGATTCATAATCCTACAACACTCAACCAGCAAGGAGCAGACAAAGGAACGCAGTATCGCTCTGTCATCTACTATGAAACACAAGAGGAGAAAGAGCTTATAGAAAAAGTGATCGCCAAAGCGCAACAAGCTTATGATGATCCTATTGTAACAGAGGTGAGCCCGCTTCCTGAGGTTTACCCAGCAGAAGCGTATCATCAAAACTATTACCGACAAAATCCTATGCAGGGATATTGTCAGGTGGTGATCAAACCTAAGCTTCAAAAATTTATGCTCACTTTTGCTGACAAACTCGCTTAAGGAAGATGAAGAGGAATATCCACATCATCTTGGAGTTGTGCGTATTTCTCGATCTCATCTTGCATCGTTTCGCTAAAGGTCTCAAGCGTTTTTTCGAGATTGGCTTGGGCTTCATCTACAAGAGCTTGTTGCTGTTTTTGTACATCTTCGAGCTCTTTGTATATCTTCAAAAAATACTCTTTATCCTTTGTAAGAAGGATGATCTCCTCTTTTTTTACCCATTTTCGTACAGGTTTATCGTTGTGGATAAACTCAAAGATCACCGTGTCACTTTTTTTAGAAGAGATATATTTTGGTACTTTAAAGCCTATAAAGGTTGAGAGTGGGGTGGTGCTTTGTTTTTTGATTACGTAATACATTAGGCCTCATTCGCATAGTGCTCTATTTTAAACTTTGTGGTTTGTAATATGGCTGGGTCTCTTTGGCTTATCACGCCATCAGGAGTATCAAGGAGTAGCTCTAGCTCGCAAGCGAGGTATTCGGATGTAGTGATAGGGGAGAAGTTTGGATCTTCAAAAGCTGCTTTTTTAGCATTGCAAATAATATCTTCGAGCAAACTCTTTTGGGCACTTTGAGAGCTACAAGAGCCACGAAGTTCATTATCAAGGTAGAGATTGAGCGTGCTTGTGATCTTTTCTCCCAAGAGGGGATGTTCGCTTAAGAGTTGCTCTTTTGCGATAGTTCTTTTGGCTTCTAAGACCTCTTGTATAGAATCGCGAGCGAGTTGCAGTAACACAGAACGAGACATATCCACCTCCCTTTAGTTTTGGCTCAAACCTTTTTTTACTTTGTAATTATTGATTAATTTGATCACTATCATAACACTAATAACTTGAAATAAAGCCGCGAGGATAAATGCATAATAGTGAAGTTGATCGATACTGTTGGCATGAAAGGCAAGTGTTGCCATCGCGATGAGAAGTGTAAGTGGCATCGAATGACTCAAGCCCATCAAGATAGAATCGATCCAACCGAGTTGCTTGACAAAGACCAAAGAAGCGACAACGCGCATCATCACCATCGCCAGTGCAATGAAGATCGCTTTAGAGATCAGCCCTTGTATCACAAGCGCTTCAAGGTTAAAAGAGCTTCCAATATAGATAAAAAAGATAGGGATCAAAAATCCAAAACCATACGATGCGAGTTTTTCTGGAAGCTCATGTTTGTGCTCAAAAAAAGTTGGGATAAAGATTCCTGCAAGAAATGCTCCAAAAGCGAGTTCAAGATCAAGATAGAGCATTGCTCCAACGAGCAAAAAGAAGATCCCCATAGAGAGGCGGATATCTTGCTCTTTATTATCTTTGTGTGGCATAAGGGCAACAGAGACTTGTGGAAACCACCAAAAAAGAAGCTGTATCGCACGAAAGAGGATAAACATAAAAACCAAAAAGAGGATAAGGGCTAAGATGGTATGAAACAGACCTGCTCCAAAACCTGAATGCAAGGCTGCGGATGTAAGGGTGAGTAGGGCGATACTCACAACCTCACCAATCCCACCTGCTGTCATAGAGAGAGTGAGCCAAGGGGTTTTTCCATACTCTTTAGAAAGAGATGCTACAAGCCCTACAGAGATAAGAGGCAGAAGCACCATAAAAATCTTTCCAAGATCAAAATACAGAGAAAAAGAGATAGAAAAAGCGTAGAGAATAATAGTATAGAGAATTACACGACGCATTACATCCCGAGGTGTTTTGAGCACTTTTTTGAGATCAATTTCGGTTCCAGCGATAAACATCAGATATAAAAAACCAAGCTCCGCGACGATCTCAAAGAGATGTTCTGCGTGCAAAAAACCTAGATAGCCAAAGATAGAGCCAAGAATGATCTCAATAGGTGTGGTAGGGAGTTTTAAAAGTTTTGCAAAAAAGGGTGAAAAGATGATGATAAGCGAAATCGTGGTGATTAAAACAACGCTTTGACTCATATTAATTTACTTTTTTTGCAACATCAAGATCAAGCGCGGCTAGCATCTGCAAATCTTGACTCATCGCTCGACCATTGGTTGTGAGATAGTTTCCTATCACGATCGAGTTTGCACCGCGAGAAAAGATCTCCTCTTGGCGCGCTCCAAACATCAGCTCACGCCCACCTGCGACCATGATACGCTCCGCATTTGGGATCATCTCTCTGGTCAAAGAGATAAGATCGAGCGCTTCTTCTACATCCAAAGGGTTTGGAGAGAGTTCGAGCGCCTCGTTGTGGTGGTAAAAATTAATAGGTACGGATGTAGGAGAGAGAGACTCTAAAGATCTCAGCATCGAGACTCTATCCTCTTTGGATTCACCAAGCCCAAAGATTCCACCGCTAATAAGGATGAGTCCTGCTTTGTTGACGTTTTGACAGGTCTCATAGCGCTCTTCCCACGAATGGGTCGTACATATTTGCGGATAGAACTCTTTGGATGTTTCAAGGTTGTGGTTGTAAGCTTTGACACCCGCTTCTTTGAGTGTGTGAAGTTGTTCGAGTGTCGCTGTACCATTGCACGCAATGAGACGTAGTTCCGGGACCTCCTGGTTCACCGCTTTGGCAGTATTGCAAACAAACTCCAAGGTCTTATCATTGAGCCCTTTATCCGCTGTGACAAGACAAAATCCCAGCGCTCCGTTATCACGCGCGATCTTTGCTTCTTGTATAATATCTTCGATCGCTTTTTGTTTGTATCTTGGGATGTCAGCTTTGTAGCGCACACTTTGGGAGCAAAACTTACAATCCTCTTTACATGTGCCACTGTTGATATTACAGATGGAGCACAAAAATATCTTCTCTTTCATTTAGACTTTCCTCTCAAATGAGAAATATTGCATCTCAAACTCTTTACTCTTTTTCTCTTTTGCGTAGTAGGTAACCTCAAATCTCTCTGGACTCACCTCGAGCATCGCACATTCGCTGATGGGTTTGTTTCTTGCACAACTCTCTCCTGGATTTAAAAAGAGGGTGTTATTGGTAAACTCTACCTCAAAAAGATGGGTATGCCCAAAGAGCACTACATCCGTATCTGGCGTCATATAATAAGGCAGATGCATCAGTTTAAACGTGGTGTTGGCAAGCTTGAAATAGTGAGGTTCTTGCACAAGTTGATACTCTTTGTGATAGTGCGCGAGATGGGCGTCGTTGTTGCCATAGACCGCAACATAGCGAACGCCACAATTCTCGAGCATATCAAGGATCTCAAGCTCTACGATATCCCCTGCATGGATAATAAACTCAGCACCATTTGCTAAAAGCAGATCAAGTACTCTACGTGCTTTTTTGACCTTTTTATGGGTATCTGAGAGTATCCCTATTTTCATACTTTGCTACTCTTCTTCTCTTGGTGTACGCGTCTTACATTTGACACACTCATACACCTCTTTGTTTCTATAGGTACGCTCAGCGAGCACTCCATCACAAGCCTCTTGTTTACACTTGATGGTCGTTGGTTCAAACTTGGAGATAAACTTACATTTTGGATAATTCTCACATCCCCAGAATGCTCCACGGCGGGATTGTTTCCAGAGGAGTTTTCCACCACAATCTGGACACGCTACATCCGAAGTCTTCGTCTCACTCTCCAGACTTTTTGTATTTTTACAATCAGGGTATCCACTACACGCGAGGAATTTTCCATTGCGACCACTTTTGACAACCATATCTTTGCCACATTTGTCACATTTCTCATCACTGATCTCCTCTTTGACCTCGACCGTATTGCCCTCATCATCGATCTGTTCTGTATATTTACATTTTGGAAAACCGCTACATGCGATAAAGTTTCCAAATCTTCCAGAGCGCAGCAGAAGCTCTTCGCCACATTTAGGACATGGACGACCCAGAGGTTTTGCAAGTTTTAAAGAGACGATCTTCTCTTTTCCCTCTTCTACTTGTTGCATAAAAGAGAAGTAAAAATCACTGAGTAGCTTTTGCCAGTCTGTATGCCCCTCTGCTACTTCATCGAGTTGCTCTTCCATATTTGCTGTGAAGTTTGCATCGACGATATTGGAGAAGTTTTTCTCCAAAATATCTGTTACAGTAAATGCCATCTCTGTAGGGATGATCTGTTTTTTCTCGATCGTTACGTAGGTACGGTTACTGAGTGTCGCAACAGTTGGAGCGTAAGTAGATGGGCGACCGATCCCCTCAGACTCTAGCTTTTTGATCAAAGAAGCTTCAGAGTAGCGTGATGGTGGCTCTGTAAAATGTTGCTCAGGTTGGATCGATTGGAGCGCTATTTTTTCCCCCTCTTTGAGTGTTGGAAGAAGTTTGTCTTTGTCTTCTGTGCCTGTGAGTGCATAAAAACCATCAAAGAGAAGCTTGCGTCCGCTTGCTCTGTACTCGTTTTCGCTCCCCTCAAAAGTGATACTTTGTTGTTCAAAAAGAGCATCGTTCATCTGACATGCTACAAAACGCTCATAGATAAGACGGTAAAGTTTTATCTCATCTGCTTTTAAAAAGCTCTGCGCTATTTCTGGTGTGAAGTGAAGCATCGTTGGACGGATCGCTTCGTGGGCTTCTTGGGCTCCTTTGGCTTTTTTTGTATACACCTTTGGCTCTTTTGGAAGATATTTTTCACCAAACTTGTTGCCAATAAAATCACGCGCCGCTTCCACTGCTTCTTTTGCAAGATTCAGGGAGTCTGTTCTCATATAGGTGATCACCCCAGATGTGCCATCAGGTGTTTTGACCCCTTCATAGAGTGCTTGTGCGACCATCATAGTTTTCTTTGGAGTAAAACCTAGTTTGCTTGAAGCGGTTTGCTGGAGCGTTGAAGTCATAAAAGGTGGAGGTGTTGCACTCTTTCTTTGTTTGGTCTCGATCGCTTTGATGGTAAAGCTATCTTTTTTGACACTCTCTACGATTGCGTCAGCTTCCTTTTTATTTTTGATAGAGAGTTTCGAGATCTTCTCCTCTTTATGGAGTGTGAGGTTTGCTTCGATATCTTTTTTAAAAAGTGTGTCGATGCTCCAGTATTCTTCTGGCACAAAGGCTTTGATCTCGCGCTCGCGGTCTACTACGATCTTAAGAGTCGAGGATTGTACACGTCCAGCAGAGAGCCCTTTTTGGATCTTTGAACTTAAAAGTGGAGAGAGTTTGTAACCCACCACACGGTCGAGTAAGCGGCGTGCTTGTTGGGCATTGACCATATCCATATCGATCTTGCGTGCAGATTCAAGAGCGTGCGCGATCGCTGTTTTTGTGATCTCGTGAAACACGATACGTGGGAGCTCTTCTGGATCTTTTTTGATCGCATGAGCAATGTGCCAGCCTATTGCTTCTCCCTCGCGGTCCTCATCGGTCGCGATATAGATGGTGTCACATTTTTTGGCGAGCTCTTTGATCTCTTTGACCGTGGCCGCGTTCTCTTTTGCGACGCTGTAGGTTGGTGTGAGGGTGTGGTGCTCTTCATCTACGGTGATCCCAAAACGTGATTTTGGCAGGTCTCGGATGTGCCCCTTGGACGCAATAACCTCATACCCTTTACCTAAAAAGTTTTTGATCGTTCGTGCTTTTGCTGGTGATTCGACAATAATTAAGTTCAATGAGTTTCCCTATATATAGTATAGTTTTGTTTGATTGCGAAAGTGTATCAAAAAAAAATTGTATATTTATTAAAGTTATTTCAAGCAGTGACGATTTAGTTTGCATCGAGGCATGGATGCCAAAGATACAAAAAACTCAAAAAGAGTGAAAACTCTTTACATAAAAGGATTTACAATGAGCTTTAGAATTAATACAAACGTTGCGGCAATGAACGCACACACAAACGCTATGGCGAACAACAGAAACATCAGTTCTTCATTAGAAAAACTTAGTTCTGGTCTACGTATCAACTCAGCGGCAGATGATGCTTCTGGTATGGCGATCGCAGACTCACTTCGTTCACAAGCTTCTGCTTTAGGACAGGCTATCAACAATGCAAATGATGGTATCTCGATGACTAAAATTGCTGATAAAGCGATGGATGAGCAACTAAAAATTCTTGACACTATCAAAGTCAAAGCAACACAAGCTGCACAAGATGGTCAAAATGCAAATTCACGTAAAGCGCTTCAAGCAGACATTAAACGTCTTACTGAGCAACTCGATAACATTGCAGGGCAAACATCTTACAATGGTAAAAGCCTCCTCTCTGGTGCATTTACAAATGCAAACTTTCAAGTAGGTGCATACTCAAACCAAACAGTAAGTATGTCGATTGATGCGACAAGTTCTGATAAAATTGGACATACTCGTTTTGAAACAGCGGGTGACATGGGTACTGCAGCTGCGTCAACGGGTGGTACTTCTACTTTAGCGTTCACTATGGCAAATGGTTCAACTTTTACACTTGAAGATGTAACGATTTCTACAGGTGCAGGAACAGGTATTGGTGTTTTAGCGGCTACTGTAAATAAATCGAGTGATGTTACAGGGGTATCTGCAAGCTGGTCATTAACACAAACAGGTACAGCTTCAGTAGCAGCTGGTACTATCGCTGGTGCTATTAAAATCAACGGGGTAACTATTGCTACTTCTCTTGAAATTGAGGCAAACGATGAAAATGGTGTTCTTGTAGATGCGATTAATACACATAAAGAGACAACAGGTGTTGTTGCAAGCATCAACTCTGAGGGTGCTCTAGAGCTTACTTCAACAGATGGTCGTGGTATTGATGTTGAAGGCTTAAGTGGACAAGGAAATATTACTGATGGTGCATACTACGGGCAGCTTACCCTTACAAAATCTGGAGCAGCTGGTATTGAAGTAGAAGATACAGGTGATGATCTTTTTGATATCGCTAATAGAGATACAGCAAGTTTGAGTCTTCGTGATATGATGGGTGAGATTAGTAATGAGGATGCAAAAGCGATGGGTGCGTTTGCAAATGATAATGTGATCGGTGCAGATGAAGATCTCTCAGCAGGTGCTACAACTTATGCAGGTGCACAAGCACTTATGAAAATAGCGCAGTCTGCACAAGAGAAACTCGATAGAGTGCGTGCTGATATCGGTTCGGTACAAAACCAAATGACTGTTACAGTGAACAATATCTCTGTAACACAAGTAAATGTTAAAGCTGCGGAATCTCAGATTCGTGATGTTGACTTTGCTTCAGAGTCTGCAAACTTTGCAAAAGCAAACATCCTCGCTCAATCAGGAAGTTATGCAATGAGTCAAGCAAATGCAGTACAGCAAAACGTACTAAGACTTTTACAATAGTCTTAGACTTACTTCTTCGGATGTGCGACTTCAGTCGCACCTCTGAACCACTTTTTCCCTTTTCCTTTCTTTTCTACTTCCCTCATATAAAATAACTTTGGAACACCTTTTGCTTTAGCTCACTAATCATAAAATCAAAAGAGCAGATTTGCTTTTTGAGTGTAAAAGGATTTTCAAATGAGCTTTAGAATCAATACTAACGTTGCTGCCATGACGGCACACACAAATGGTGTGATGAATAACCGCAATATCGCTAACTCTCTGGATAAGCTAAGTTCTGGTCTTCGTATCAATTCAGCAGCAGATGATGCTTCTGGTATGGCGATCGCAGATTCACTTCGTTCACAAGCTTCTGCTTTAGGGCAAGCTATTAACAATGCAAATGATGGGATTGCGATTGCAAAGATTGCTGATAAAGCGATGGATGAGCAATTAAAAATCCTTGATACTATCAAAGTCAAAGCAACGCAAGCTGCACAAGATGGTCAGAATGCACAGTCTCGTAAAGCGCTTCAAGCAGACATCAAACGTCTTACAGAACAGCTTGATAATATCGCTTCTCAAACAGCATATAATGGTAAGAGTTTACTCTCAGGTGCCTTTACAAATGCAAACTTTCAAGTGGGTGCATATTCTAACCAAACAGTAAGTGTCTCCATTGGAGCGACAAGTTCTGATAAGATCGGACATACTCGTTTTGAATCTACTGAGATGCAGTTTAATGCGGCAACAACAGGTGGAAAATCTCAGATACAGTTTACACTCCCTAATGGATCAGAACTTGAACTCGAATCTGTGACTATTAGCTCAAGCTCTGGAACAGGTATCGGTGTTTTAGCTGAGACGATCAATAAAAGTAGTGACCTCACAGGTGTGACAGCAAGCTGGACACTTACAGCAACCGGTGAGAACTCTATTGCGTCTGGAACGTATACAGATGTTACGATTAATGGAGTAACAATTGCAGCAACTTTGCTTGTGGAAGCGAATGACAGCAATGGTGTGCTTGTAGATGCAATCAATACACACAAAGAGACTACAGGGGTGAGTGCAAGTGTTGATGCAGAAGGAAAGCTTATGCTTACATCTGTTGATGGACGTGGTGTAGCTGTTTCAGGTTTAGATAACCTTGCAGCAGGTGATGGTATTGATGATGGGATGTACCTTGGTAATCTTACTCTCAAATCAGCTGGAGCCGCAGGGATCAATATAGAAGATACATCCGCAGATGATCTCTTTGAGCTGAACGATGTTGCAGAGAGAGTTACCGCGAGTCTTTCTTTGCGTGATATGATGGGAGAGCTTGATAATACACAAGCAAAGGCTATGGGTGCGTTTACGAGCACAAACGCTATTGGTGCAGATCAGCCTTTAGGTGCTGGGGCTACGACCTACGCTGGGGCACAAGCACTTATTAAAATAGCACAATCAGCACAAGAGAAACTGGACTCTGTTCGTTCTGATATCGGTTCGGTACAAAATCAGATGATCGTAACAGTAAACAATATCTCTGTAACGCAGGTAAATGTTAAGGCGGCTGAATCACAGATCCGTGATGTTGACTTCGCTGCTGAGAGTGCTAACTTCTCAAAAGCAAATATCTTAGCGCAATCGGGAAGCTATGCGATGAGTCAAGCAAACGCTGTACAGCAGAATGTACTTAAATTATTACAATAATTTTTAAATTTTTTTCATAACTCGTCACCCTGAACTCGATTCAGGGTCTCGTTCTTGTGAGATATTATATTTCAAAGGTTTTTATGCAGTTTTTTCAGATAAACTTGGAAGCACTTCAAGATAAAAATAAAGAGTTGGCAAAGAGACTTTTGGAGATCAGCGAGGTGAAAAACTTTGAGATCTTTATGGACAATGAAGACATAAACACACTCAACTTTGTCCACACACAACATTTTATCCCTCTTTATGATGGATCTCCTGCACTGACACTTCAAACACAGATACAAGAGTATGAAAAGTTTGCGAAATACCCTTATCTCTTTTTTTACGGCATTGCAAACGGGGTACTTCTCAAGCATTTACTACAAAACGAGAATCATAAACGCATTATAGTTATTGAGCCTGAGCTAGAGATTTTGTATGTTGTGTTGCATATGATCGATTTTTCTGCTGCGCTTAGAGATGGGCGTTTGGTGCTTTTTGATGCACAAAGTGTTGATTTTCCGAGTTTAATAGGCTATTTTTTAAAATATGAAGAGCATAAATATGCAAGAACGTATGAACTTCAAATGAATACACACTATTATGAAAAACTTTATTTTGAGCATATGCAACATAGTAATCGAGTGATTATAGAGGCGATCTATCACTCTGTTAATATTGCAGGAAATGACACGGTGGACGCACTTATTGGGTTAAAACACCATATAGGTAATCTTGCAAAGCTTCTTGAGACCCCACCACTTTTTGAGCTGATGCAAAAAGTACACACTTGCGATACAGCAGTCTTAGTCTCTACAGGACCTTCACTCACTAAACAGTTGCCTCTATTAAAAAAAATAGCACCGTATGTAAGGATTATAGCAGTAGATGCGAGTTTTCCTGTTTTATACAGAGCAGGGATCAAGCCAGATGTGGTGGTCTCTATTGAGAGAGTCAAAGAGAGTGCTCGCTTTTTTAGTGAAACACCAAAGCAGGCTTTTGATGATGTTGTCTTTGCCCTAAGCTCTGTGCAACATAAGGATGTGGTGCAAAGTATCAAGGGTGGAGTGATGCAAATGAGTTTGCGTCCTTTAGGCTTTATGATGTATACAGGACCTGATGAGTGGGGCTATATAGGGATAGGGCAAAGTGCTGCTAATATGGCGTATGAGCTTATCTATCATGCAAAATTTAAAAACTGTATCTTGATCGGGCAAGATCTTGCTTATGGTGAAGATGGTACATCCCATGCTGATGGACATGTCTTTGGTCAAGAGAATGTAAAAACAAAAGAGACAGACGTTTGGATCAAAGGGTGGCAAGGTAAAACACAGGTGCGAACCAATCATACTTGGGATATGTTTCGAAAATCGTTTGAAAAAGATATCGGCGATACCAAAGTAAATATGCTCACTATCAATGCGACCGAGGGTGGAGCGAGTATTTATGGTACTTTGGAGGTCTCATTTGCTGAGGCGATCGAGCGTTATGTAGATACGAAAGTTGTAAAATCTCAACTGATTTTGCAACGTGCAGCCGCATTTGAGCGAGAACGTGTGGCAAAGAATACTTGGCAAAAAGTGGAAAGGATGCGCACCTATGTAGAAGAGCTTTTAGAGCTCAGTAAAACTGTATTTTTGGATGTAGCAAAGACTTTAGAACAAGAGATGTCAGTCTATAGTGTAGAAGAGTTGCAACACATTGTAGTACAAGCACAGGCGATTAAGGCACGCTATAATGAAGAGATATACGATAAGGTCGCGTGGCATATAGCCCAATCGACCATGCTCTCTAAAGAGATAGAACTCGCACCCGCTGAGGTGTATATCGCCAAAGATGAAGCGGATGAAAAAGAGCGTCTTTGGCATTTGCTTGAGCGATACAAGCCATGGCTCTTTCATTTTGCAGGGATCATGGATGCTATCATCAAAACGATAGACTATGCAAAAGTAAGACGCCTTATTGATTCAGTACAAACTATTGATATTTATTGTGAAGATGAAAAGATAGATAGCTTCGGATGTAGCGATATGAAAGCTGAACAAGGACGTGTCTTTGATGTGGATATGAGAGGAATACTTTATGATGTGCCAGATGCATATCAAGAGAAGATCGATGCTATTTGCTTTAAAGATGCTAAGACAAGTGAAGAATTACCTCAAGCTTTTGTGGATGTGATTCGACGTGATGATGAAAAGTATAATGAACTGAGTTTTATGAAGAGCCTAGAAGAGCCGATAGATGAGGAGAAGATCAGAGATCTGTATTGCCCAAATGCCATAGGATTTTTGGCGACTGAGGAGAACTTGGAGGATGAGGAGTTTGTGGGGTACATAAATCAGATTATGAATGATTTTCCAAAAACACACTTTAAAGCTTTAGTTTTTAATCAAAATTCAACAATTAATATAAAAGAAAAGTTTAATCAAGAATCATTAGAAGTTGTTATGTTAAGTAATATAATAGATATTTTCAATAATTTAGAAGTGTATTTATCAAATAATGACAGAAACAAGTTTGATACTAACATATTACTTTGGCTTAGAAAGCACTCTCTCGATGTATTTTGTATAGGGCTAAGTCTTAATCAAAAAAACATTGCTATCAAAACTCACGAATTAAATAATCAAAATTATTTTCAAAAGTTTTTTGAAAATATTGAATATCTTGGATTTTTACAACAAGATATTGAAAAATATGGCAATACTTTCCATGAAACTTACTTTAAAAAAGCTTGTGATATCTATGGCGTTGATATGGAGATTGATATGAATGAGACTATATCAAAAGCTCATGTATATTGGACTCTAAAGTTAGGCTTATCAAAACATGATTTTTTCAGATATGCTTTAGAGTTCGGTAGAAAATTTGCAAAGTTATAACAATGAATGAACATAAAATCTTACATGTAATGATTCTTGATAAGTTTCTAGCACCTTATATTGATTTTGTAGATGAGCATTTTGGTAGAGCTGAACACCACTATGTTTTTATTACTAGTGAGAAATATGAATATGGATTAGCCCCAGAACATAAAGTAGAGTTTTTACATACTGATGATGATATCTTTATAACTCTACATAAATATATGAAGATGGCAAAAAAGATTATTCTTCATGGATTGTGGAGAGATAAAGTTGATATTTTGCTTTATTTAGACCAAGAACTTTTAAAAAAATGCTACTGGATTATGTGGGGTGGAGATTTTTATTTTCCTGAGACAAAAAGTAAAATACGACATGAAATTATTAAGAATATGGGTCACTTCATCACCTACATCAAAGGTGATTATGAACTAGCTAAAAAGTGGTACGGTGCAAGAGGTGAATATCATGAATGCTTTATGTATCCTAGCAATCTTTACAAAGAGTATGACATCAAACCAAAAGAACATCGCACAATAAACATACAGCTTGGTAATTCAGCAGACCCGACAAACAATCATATGGAGATATTGCAAAAGCTAATAAAGTACAAAGATGAAAATATCCAAATCTTCGCACCACTTTCGTATGGAGATGTAGCTTATGCCGAAGCGGTGATAGCAAAAGGCAGAGAGCTTTTTGGAGAGAAGTTTATTCCACTTACAGAGTTTATGCCTTTGGAGAAGTATTTGGAGCTTTTGAATGAGATAGATATAGCAATATTTGCACACAAAAGACAGCAAGCGATGGGGAACACTATCGCTCTTCTTGGGCTTGGAAAAAAGGTATATATACGAAGCGATATAACGCCATGGCAACTTTTTAAAGATATCGATGTAAAGGTTTTTGATGTGCAAAATATAGAGTTTGATTTGATAGATGAAAAAACAAAAAAAGAGAATCAAACAAAAATAAAAGAGTATTTTTTAAAAGAAAAATATCTACAACAGTTAAAAAGTCTGTTATTGCGTCATTCTGTTTGGCAGTAGAAAAAATTTTATATTAAGAGAAAACATGCAAAAAGATTTCATAAAAGAATATTGGGAACATCAAGGGAAGACACATCAAGATTCACACTGGGCATCTTGGGGTGATAATTGGATTATTGATTTAGAGATTGAAAATATTTCAAGCTATATAGAGGATGGATGCAGTGTTTTAGATATGGGTTGTGGAAATGGTTATTCAACATTCAAGCAATATGAAAGACATAATTTAAAAAATATTGTTGGTGTTGATTTTGCAGAGAATATGATTGCCACGGCTAATGAAAATTTAAAAAAGCATAATCTAAATAACATGAGATTTGAGCAAGGAGATGTACGTCAAATTAACTTTTCTGATGAAACGTTTGATGTAGTGTATACCACTAGAGTAATTATAAATTTGCCAACATGGCAAGAACAGCAAAAGGCAATAAGTGAATGCTTAAGGGTTACGAAAAAAAATGGGTTCGTCATATTATCAGAAGGTTTTTGGGAGCCGTTGGTACTATTAAATTCATTTAGATTGCTCTGTGGGCTAGAGCCTTTAGTTGAACATGATTTTAATAGATATCTTAAAAAAACAAAATTAGAAGCATTCATTGCTGAATTAGGCTACAACTACGACATCAATGACTTTTCATCAATTTATTATTTGGGCTCTAGATTATTGCGTGAATTGGTCACTGATCATGAAAATTATGAAGGTTTTAGTAATCCAATTAATAAAATCTTTGCTGATATTCAAAGAAATTATAAAGGCGGCGGATTTGGGGTTCAGCAAGCTTTTGTAATAAGGAAATAGTTTTTTTAGAAGCAGGTTTAAATAAGGGAATAATGAATGATACCATTTAACAAACCACCTTTTACAGACAATGAAGAAAAATATATTTTAAAATCACTTAGAAGTAGTCAAATATCTGGGAATGGCTTTTTTACTCAAAAATGCGAGGATTGGTTTAGAGAAAAGCTGGGATGTAAAAAAGCCCTTTTGACTCCTTCTTGTACCCATGCACTTGAGATGGCAGCTATTTTACTTGATATCAAAGAGGGTGATGAAATTATTATGCCCTCGTATACTTTTGTTTCAACTGCCAATGCTTTTGTGCTTCGTGGAGCCACAATAGTTTTTGTAGATATTCGCCCTGATACGATGAATATCGACGAAACAAAAATAGCAAAAGCTATTACAAAAAAAACAAAGGTAATCGTACCTGTTCACTATGCTGGTGTGGCATGTGAGATGGATACAATTATGGCTCTTGCAAAAAAATATGGTCTCTATGTAGTAGAAGATGCTGCGCAAGCTATTATGAGTTTTTACAAAGGTAAAGCCTTAGGCACAATCGGTCACTTGGGTGCATTTAGTTTTCATGAAACAAAAAATATTACAAGCGCTGGCGAAGGAGGGCTTTTGATTATAAATGATGTGCGCTTTGTAAAAAGGGCTGAGATAATAAGAGAAAAAGGGACAAATAGAACACAGTTTTTTAGAGGTGAAGTAGATAAGTATTCGTGGGTTGACATAGGCAGTAGCTATCTTTTGAATGATGTGAGTGCAGCTTATTTGTGGGGACAACTTGAAAAAATAGAGGATATTCAAAAGGATAGACTTAACAGCTGGAACATCTATTTTGAAGGATTGAAAAATTTACAAAAAGACCGATGTGTTGAACTGCCTAACATACCAAAAGAATGTACTAATAATGCACATATGTTTTACATAAAAGTAAAAGATTTACAAACAAGAACTAAGCTTTTAAATTATCTAAAAGACAATGGAGTAAATGCTGTTTTTCATTATGTGCCATTACATTCTTCTGTGGCTGGAGAGAAATTTGGTCAATTTAATGGGGAAGATAGATATACAACTAAAGAAAGTGAAAAATTATTGAGATTGCCGATGTATTACGGGCTAGTAAAAGAAGATATAGAAAAAATTCTACAAAATATAAAAAACTTTTTTAAGGCTAGTCATGAATAAAACAAAATTATTTTTAGAAGAAAATTTATATCAAGAGGGGTTAAAATATTTTGGACATAAGAATAGAAAACTAGCTATAGAAATAGCAGATATTTGGCATGATGATAAACAAAATTTAAATGGACGATGGAATGAAATAGAAAAATATGATGACCATAAAGGTAAAATCCTTGATATGGCATGTGGTGTTGGTACATTTTTATTTTATGGACTACACAAAGGGTATGATGTATATGGAATAGAACCAGAAAATTGGAAACTTCAATATATGAATAATAAAATAGATGAATACAACTATCCTCAAGAATGGAAAAAAAAGATAATAAAAGGTATTGGAGAAAGGTTACCCTTTCAAAATGAAACTTTTGATTATATTGGAACATATCAGACACTTGAACATGTTCAAAATTTAGAAATTTGTCTAAATGAATTAGTTCGTGTATTAAAAGTGGGGGGAAAGATGAAAATTCAAGCACCTGATTATAATAGTTTTTATGAGCCTCATTATTTGCTACCATTTTTGCCTAAGATGAATAAGAAATTAGCTTTTCTATATTTAAAACTATTAGGAAATCCAACTATTGGCTTGGATACTTTAACTTGGACGACAAGCGATGTAATTATAAAATATTTATCAAACTACAATAATTTAGAAATTATTAATTTATCAGCAAAATATAAAAACTCAAAAATTATGTATATTCATAATAAATATAAACTACCTATGTTTTTTTCTATTATTATTGCAAACTTAATGTATTTTAGGAGAGTTTATACTTTTAGAGCAGAAAAACAGATTAATATAATTGAACCCTCTGAATAAACCTAAAAAAATATCCATAAGCACCGATTAGATAAAATAAGAGATATAAAAGACGCAGAAAGGTCAGTATGCAGCTAAGTTTTTTCGATTACGCACTGGAGTATCAGGGAGGTAGACGCAGCACTCAATTTTTGAGTGAGATGAAGTCGTTGATTCCTTATGGTGCTATCGAAGCAATATTAATCGAAAAAGGGATATACAAACCCAACAAAGGCAAACAAGGGCGTCCTTCCATCCCTGCATCCGTATTGGTCGG
>JAVETX010000089.1:0-2758 GCA_034005845.1 Sulfurimonas sp.
TTCATGAAGCCAAGATATGAGGCAGAGATTAAGACTGCTGTATCTGGATCTGCATTTTTGTAGTGTTTAAGCATTTTGTTTTTTGCATTGGTGATCACATGGGTGCGGTGGTAACTTTTTCTTCCATCAGGCCGACATATATTGACCCTTTTGCGTCTTTTTCAGCATACATAAAAGAAAGGCAGTAATAGTGCAGAGGAGCATCAGCGGTGCTGTCGATTGAATCTTTGATTGCCTGGTCAGGCATATGAGGGTTATGTGTTTTTTTCATTGAGTTATACCTTGAATTAACGATCAAGCTTTCACTGGGCTTAGCCCCAGATTTTTAGGCATCCTAGGGATTATCTGCTTGGTGGGCTGTGTTGTGGGCTGTTAATCCGATACTGGTTTTTTCGGTTTGTTTCAGTCAGCAGATTTTGATAGGTTTGCCTAAGCACTTGTTTAGTGTGTCTATGCAATTTCATAAAAAGGAGAGTACGGATGCTGATTTTGACGCGCAGCCAAGGCGAGACGATTTGTATTGGTGAAGATATACGGATTACGGTGCTAGGCACCAATGGCGGCCAGGTACGTTTAGGGATTGATGCACCCCAGAATGTCGAGGTGCACCGAGAGGAAATTTACCAGCGAATCCAAGCGGAAAAACGGACAAGAGGGCAGTCTAAATGAATGCTCACAAGAGTACTGTCAACGCATCATAGTTAGCCGAATAATGCTCATAGCCTGTAAGCTACGGACTGTCATCATGATCAATCCATGTTCGCGTACAGTCGTTGCATATAAATGGACTGTTAGACATGAAACGCTCCTCGTCTTGCAACTGTCTGCCTATACAGCTTATTCTAGCTGGTATTTGTAAATGTGCTTGTTTTCACGTCTTGCGATGCTTATTTACCTGTAGAGTTTTAATTTAATACTATATAAATCAAGCAGCTATAAATTATGTAGGCAAGATAGTGTGCATGGCGCAATCAGGATAGGCGGCATGCTCGATTTGTAATAAGAGAGTGTCTTGTATTTTACAGAAAGTCTTTTAAGTACAGATACTTATGTTAATTAACGGTAAGCAGCGACGGGTGACAAAACGAGCATGCCTACTAATAAGCTGTTAGCCGTCATTCATCAAATAGAGGTTGCTATTCAACATATGAAAATTGAAGCCATTACACCATCAGAAATGTTTGAGCCAATTGGTCCATATAGTCACCTCACCAAAGCTGGTCCGTTCATCACTATTTCTGGAACGCCTGGTGTAGATCCTGTGACATCGAAGATGGCAGGAGAGGATGCATACAGTCAAGCCAAGCAAATCGTTCGGAATTTTAGTTCAATGCTTGGTGATGTAGGAGCGTCACTCAGGGATGTAATGCATGTTCATGTGTTTCTGATCCGAGTCGAAGACTTTCAAGAAATGAACCGTGCGTACGCGGAGGAGTTTGGCTCTTATCTTCCAGCTCGCACGGTAATCTGTGTAGCTGACCTCCCCAAGAAAGGTGCGCTCATGACCATGAATCTGACGGCTTTTGTGAACGGCTAACAAGGCGCTCAAGCAAGGACGCGCTTATGCGCGCCGCTTAGCTTGGCGTTATATTCGAAAAATCATAAGGAAGTCGCATGACAGAATTAGTCGAACACAGAGATAGTGGGGATGGCTCGGGTGAAAGGTTAGCTATAGGTAATGAGCAATCACCTATCTCACTAAAAATTTACCAAGATATTTATCACCAAATTACTGGTCGAACTGAGCAAATAAGGCAAAGATATACGAATAACATTCTTCTGGATTTTTCAGAAATTGAACAATTACACTTTAAAATAATGCAGCTATGCGATATTCATACCGTCGTAGCTAGCAATGAGGTGATAACTGTATTTCATGAAAAAGAGAGAAAGGAACAGTTTACATCATTCGAAAGGTTTAAAGCGTATAATTCAAACGCTACCAAACCAACTGTTAATGTTGTTTTAAGGTACAACTTCTCGATTCTACTTTCTGACAGGAAACAACCTCAAGAGTATGTTGTAACCATCCGGTTAACTTCCCGAGTAGCGATGCTACATTCTATGGAAGAGGATATTCCGCCATTTATTAGGGGAAGAATAGTAGCATTGTCAACTATGCATACCGCTGAGGTGTCGGTCGAGTATGCAGACTATGTCGTAGCTCGGAGTTTTCTTGAAGCATTTGACGAGTGGATCGATGGCTGCAATTCAAAGCCGAAAAGCAAATCGTTGGATTTTGCACAAGAATACTCTCATTTTCTTCCGAAACTTTTGCAGTTGTCGATGGCTGGCGTTCTAATATATTTTTGTTTAAACGCATATCAAGATTTTGCTTTTGATACGTCACCGAGAGACTGGGGCCGCTTTTTTATAGTTTTTGGAGCCGCTTTCTATTTTGTTGTATCTATTTCAACAAGCGCTGGAAGATTAATCGAAAAATCGCTCGATGGCATTCAACAAATATCTTATCTTAAGCTTAATAAAGGCGATGAAAAACTAATTAGCAAGTTCTCTGACAGGAATAAGTCAACGTTTTTGAGGTTTTTTGGGGGTTGTGTTTTAACGCTATTGCTTGGGGTTATTTCATCTAAGTTGGCAGGTCTTATATGAATATAACAAGTGGTTTCATGTGACGCCCACGGCGCACATGAACCAAGCGTTGGGCATCAAACATCATACACATGTGTGAATATTCCGCGTATTTCGCAGGCTACCAATGAAAACTTACGATTTCCAGTCCTCCAACGCTTTTGTT
>JAVETX010000018.1:0-43031 GCA_034005845.1 Sulfurimonas sp.
AAAGAAGAGATAAGAAAAATACTCATAAGGAGTGCTTTTATCGTGTACTTTGAACTAAAAAGGGAGAGTATGAATACGAGTGCAATATAAAGAAAAATAACTAAAGATGCAAGTGGCAAAAATGTATCTAAACGCAGCGTATAAATCTCTAATACATTTTTAAAAAAAGAGAAATTCCCAAAGAGTACCAAAAAAAGAGCACTCAAGAGGATAAGACGGAGTTCGGAAATATTTCGGTATTTATTTAAAAAGTTTTTTATCATACATATCCTCCAATACTGTGATAAGTGCGATGGCAGCTTGTTCGAGTGCGATGTTATGCTCTTGAAGTTCTAATCTTTTATCCACATAGCGGTAGGTTTTTGGGCTTACATCTGGAGCCACTACAGCAATATCATCTTTGTGTCGCAGGGCATAGGTGTCATTGTATTGCATTAGAACCGTCTCTGTTTTATCTTTTGAAAAAATGCTATGCCCAAGAACGGGGTGTCGTAGATCTAGTCCTATCATGTCAATCGCTGTTGCTAACACATCGGGTTGGGATGTGAGTTTGTTATATGTTTGTGGAGTTAAGCCATCTGCTACGATCACCGCTGGGATGTGAAACATAGAAACAGGTACGGCATCATCACCATAAACTCGCACATTATGATCCGCTACCACGACAAATACGGTATCTTTAAAATATTCCTCTTGCTTTGCAAGTTCAAAGAATCTTCCTATAGCGAAGTCTGCATACCGAATAGCATTTTTTACACTCTGCTTCTCTACACCATCGACATACTTTATTTTGTTTTCTGGGAGTTCAAAAGGGCTGTGGTTTGATTGACTAAACATTACAGAAACAAATTTTTCATTGTTTTGGTGATACTCTTTAAATTTCTTGTGCGCTTGAACAACGAGGTCTTCATCACAAACACCCCAGGTACTTCTAAAGGTTATATCTTCAAAGTCGCTCTCTTCGATCACCTCATCAAAACCATTGCCCAAATACCAGCTTTTCATATTATCAAAGCGTGCTTCCCCACCATAGATAAAGCTTGATCTATATCCATAAGGTTTCAAGAGTGAGGCAAGAGTAAAAAAATCACTTTGTGATTTGGTACGTTTGACCACACCCTCCCCAGGGACAGGCAGAAAACCTGCACTCATCGCAGCAAGTCCACGGATGCTTCGTGTTCCATTGGAGTAGAGTTCAGAAAAAGCAAGATACTCTTTGCCAAGCTGATTCATATTTGGGGTAGGATCTTTTTCTCCACCACTAAACTCGACAAACTGTGCCCCCATACTCTCTTGGATAAAGATCACAAGGTTTTTAGGTTTTGTAGTCGCAAAGTTTGTCTTTAGCTCTCTTGAGAAAGGTTTGCTCGGATCAGAGAAATTTATATCGAGTATCTCAGAGGCTCTCTTATACGCTTCTGGAAGCTCAATTTTTCCATAGCTTTTAACACCCTTGGATCCGTGCTTCTTACTGCTGTAATAAGCATATCCAATAGAGTGCAAAGAGTCTTTTGTGATCTCATTGATAATGCGATTCGAGCTGTAAAGAGCATCAGATGTATTTGCCCCACGGTGACCAAAAGAGGAGCGTATCCCGATAAACAAGAGCAGTAAAAGAGGGAGGAGCAAAAGTGCTCTACGATGATAAGGGGTTTGAAATGCTCTTGTAAAATCGATGAATTTGGAACGTAAAAAGAGGCGTGCAGCAAAAAACATCATCACAAAAGAGAGAAGGAGTTCTAGTTTATACTCTTTAAACATTAAAGAGCCTACCTCTTTTGGGTATTCAAGATACTCGATAAAGAGGTAGTTTGGGCGCACATCATATTGGGCAAAAAAAGGAAATGTCGCATTTTCAATAAATATGAGAATTAAAAGCCACCCTAGGATGTAGAGCTTGAGCCCCTTGGAGACAAGGGGTGTGAATCTTTTTGGTGAGATCGAGAGAAGGAGTGCTGGGATCACAAGGATGATGGACAAAACGATCGTATCCATACGCATCCCATAGACAAAACTTAAAAGTGATTCAAAAAAGGAGATATCCTCGAGCCTATCGAAGTAAAAGAGATAGAGAAGCACTCTTCCTAAGAAGAGGACTGCCAAGAGCAAAAGATAGGTTTTAAAAAGTTCTTTAAGAAAGTGCATAGAATATTGTTCCAAATATAATTTTTTAGAATCATACCCTAGTTTTGTGAACTCAATATGAATTCTATATGAAAAAGGGTTACATCTCCTCGATCATCTGGTTAAGAAGGTGAGAAAGCTTTTCACTTGCCTCTTCCATTCGTATGAATGTAGCGACAATATTTTTTGTATTCTCTGCTTCAAAGACCGTTCCATCTTTCACATATTTGAGATTGTTCATTGCACTTTGGTGTACTATTTTATGTGGCGCTTCAAGTGACTCAAAGACTTTGTTATGCTGGAATCTTTGTGCTCCCTCGTTCTTATACCATTTACCAAAGCGACACTCCGTTTCATCTAAGAACTTGACGCTCTCATCAGAGTGGATGAGTGCAGAGTAGGCGTGAGATTTGAAAATAGAATGATCGATCTTGACCAGAGAGATCAAGAAAACATCACTCAGTTTATTTGCATCTTGTGCAGATTGTTGGGCATTACTATTGAAGGAGTTTATCGCTTCGTAAAATTGCTCCATAAGGGTGACCGATTCAGAAGCGAGCTTAGACATGGTCTCAGACTCCTCTTGAATCGTGACGGTTTCTTGCTGGAGCGTTGCGATGGTGATAGAGATCTCTTGGGTCGCTTTTGCTGTTCGCTCTGCGAGTTTTCTTACCTCATCGGCTACCACGGCAAAACCACGCCCATGCTCCCCTGCACGCGCTGCTTCTATCGCTGCGTTGAGTGCAAGAAGGTTGGTCTGTTCTGCAATATCTTTGATGAGGTTTGCAACCGAAGAGATCTCCGCTGATTGGTGGGAGAGGCTCTCGACCCCATGTGTGGTCTTAGAGATACTCTCATTAAGGTTCTCAAAATTATTTTGTACGGTAGAGATAGACTTGATTGTTTTACTTGAAGCTGTAACTGTTTCGTTGGATGTATGGGCAATATGTTCCATAAGAGAGCTTCCTCGTTCGATATCTCTGCGTATATCTTCCATTCCACCCGTTGTTCCTCCACCTAAGCGATCAAACTCACGGCTGAGATCTCCTTGCACTTCGAGGATCTTCCCTGAAACAATCCCTTTGAGTGCTATATTAAGTGGTTTGACGGCATCTTTAAAGCTCCCTTTAAGCCCCGCCTCAAAGATCATTGCCGTCTTATCCCCTCTGGCTGCACGATCAATGGCAGCGGTGGTATCGCGGATAAAAGCTTCTACTTGGTCTACGAGATTATTATATCCCCATGCGATATCAAAATAGCTTGAATCCTGTGGAATATTTGTGACACGATCATCAAGATATCCATGTCCTGCATTTTTGATAACGTGCTGCATCTTTTGAAGTAAAAGGTCACTTTTTTTGTTGCGCTCTTGAGGGATAAAAACTCCAAGGAGTGTGAGTACAAAAAGTACAAGTGCGGGGAGCAGAAGATCATTTAAGAGGAAAAAAACTGAGACACCCAGCCCAAGTGCTAAGAAATAGAGAAGCTGTTTATTTTTGAAGATTGATAATGAATTCATCGTAAGATACCCCCTCTTTATTGAGTGTGTCGTGTAAAAGTTTTTCAGACGCGGTGATGCCACCATTTTTTTGTGCATCAAGAAGCGCTTTATAGATCGGTTCTATCACCTCGAGTGCCTTTGGCTCTGGACGACGTCGTACTGAGTAGTAACCAATAGGTTTAGAATTTTGATCATAAGAGGGTGTTACATTGGCAAAAACCCAATAAAAATCTCCATTTTTACACTTGTTTTTGACATAAGCATTGATCGCTTGTTTGTTTTGGATCCTCTCCCAAAGAAGCTTAAAAACTAAGGCGGGCATATCTTCGTGGCGTAAAATATTATGAGGGGCTCCCAAAAGCTCTTGTTCTGAGTAACCAGACATCTTTATAAATATCTCATTCCCGTAGGTTATTCGACCTTTGAGGTCTGTTTTTGAGACAATAAAATCATCCTCTTTCATATAAATCTGCATTGGGCGCCCTTTTGTCTAAAGTTGCAAAACTTCAAACATTATACATTAATTATATTTTGTTTTATAATAAATTGCTATAATTGGCTAAAAAAGTTGTCACGTGGATATAACATTACTTATCAAATCGATCATCGGTCTTATTGTATTTCTTGCGATATTGCTCTATTTTTTGCTTATTCCATCTAAAAAAGCAAAGCCAAAGCTGATGAAACAAGAGTCGCCTCATGAGGATGATGGTTCTATGAAAACAGACAAAGCCTCTTTGCTTGCAATACTTAAAAATAAAAAAACAAGTGCGCAAGACTTAACAAAAGCGCTAGATCTGATACTTAAGCATCATGGGCACATTCACAAAAAACTAGGAGAACGTTCCCATCCTGAGTTTGATTATTATATGGATGTACTCTTTACTATTTGTCGACATCCCAACACAAATAAAGAGATTATTCTAGAGTTTGATAGAAGGCTCGAAGAGCTGAATATGGGTTATAAAAAAGATATCAATGAGGCAATTGCTAAGGGTCTAAACTCCAGAGGAGTTTAGATCTTTGTCTTTTTATGTCTATATGCACGCTCTTCATTGAGCATAGCATCAAGTGTTTCGATCACTTTTTGACTTGCAGCTTCGGCTTGTTTCATATAGTTGATAGTATTTTTGTGTTCTTGGATGTAGCTCTCATTTTCTACTAGAGCGATCGCTTTTTTGATATTGTCATGGACCTCTTGGTGTGGCTTGTCAAGTTTTGCAAAGCTTGCACTTTTTCCAAATCTTTCTTTACCAAGACCATCTGTATACCACTTACCAAGGCGACACTCTGTGTGTGATGCGAATGGCATATGAACTTTTCCATTGAGCACCGCTTTATAGCCGTTTGCTTTATAAAGAAGGTGGTCGAGTTTGATAAGGATCATAAAGATATCATTAGTGACATCTTTGTTTTCGCAGGAGATGACCGAAGAGTTATGGGCAAGTTCATGGATCCTCTCTTTAAAAAGATCCATCTGCTCATTAGACTCTTGAGAGAGATCTTCCATTGACTTAGAGTGCTCATGGACCTCTTGGGTATTTTGCTTGAGACTCTGCACAGTGATCTCGACCTCGCTTGTTGCTTTGCTCGTACGTTCGGCGAGTTTGCGCACCTCATCTGCAACGACGGCAAATCCACGTCCATGTTCCCCTGCGCGTGCTGCTTCTATCGCTGCGTTGAGTGCAAGGAGATTTGTTTGATCGGAGATGTCTTTTATGAGCGTAATGACCTCTGAGATACTCTCGACATTCGAGTTGAGTGTATTGACCTGATCAAAAGTGCTTGTGATATGCATGAGTAGAGAAGACATCGTCTCAGAGAGCTTGTCCACATCATTGGAGGATTCAGCAGTTAGTATCCCGTTATCATGGTTTCGTTTGTCGATATCTTCAAGAGAGTCAAGATTCTCACTTAGCTCTTTTTGGAGCACTTTGAGGTCTTTATCACAACTTTGTGTGAGTTCAACTGTGAGCTCTTGGTTGAGCTTGGAGAGCATTTGGTTTGTCTGTGCTTTTGCCAGTGTTTCCTCAAGATGGGCTATCCGTGCATTCGCATCGTCTAGCTCATTTTCTAAGGATTCTATCTGCGCCTCTTTTTGGGCGATCACAGCTTCAAGCGAAGTACTCTTTGAAAAAAACATTTACTACCTCAATTTTGTTATTAGTTGGGGGAGTATATTTCAAAGACAATTAATTCTAGGTTAAACCACTAGTTCCGTTGCTTTACCTTGTATAACATGAATATCTTTTTTCTCAAGTTGATGGAGTGTTTCAAGATTCATCACGCTTGTAGCAATAAGCGTTATCCCCACAGTATCAGTAATAAGTTTTAGTGCAGAGAGGGCTTGTTGACTCTCTGAGAGAAAGAAGTTCGCTTCTGCTTTGATATAGATAGGACGAAGCTCTTGAAGGTAGTGATAATCATCTCCCTCACCGATAAACTCATAGATACCCATCTCAATATTATAGCTCTCAAAGAGATTTTTATACAGCTTGATCTGTTCAGAGTTGCTACGTACAAGTTTGTCAGGCATCTCGATGATGAGTTGAAAAGGGAGTTTGTTCGCATACCCTTTACACAGAGAATAAAGCTCGTGATAACTCTCAATGGTATCAAGGTAGTCATAAGAGAGACGTAAAGAACATACAGAGCCCTTGAGTCGTGGATCTGGGGATGTAAACATCATATGGATGATATTTCTATAGATCTCAGAACTTAATCCCGCTTGGTTTGCTGGTGCCATAAATTGACCGTAAGGGTACACCTTTGCATTTTGTGTTTTCATTGTCAAGCTCAACGCATTATGCACCGTTTTTTTCGTTTTCGCATTAAGCACTTTCCATGAGGTAAAACTAAAGCCATTGGAGGCAAGTGCTTGTTTGATCGTTTCTCTCCATGCTTCTTTCCCCATGATCTCTGGGACATCTTTAGCTTTTTCTATGTAGATGTGTTTGTCGTTAAATTTGGCCTGAGTGAGTGCGTGGTCTGAACGTGATAAAAGTTCTGCGATCGTTTGGGTGTAATTATACTCATACAGACCTAAAGAGATAAATGTATGGTTGATATTGAGACTGTTTTCAAGGATCACTTTGTTCGCTGATTCTAAAATACTATAAGCGATCTCCATCCCCTCTTTTTGGGTACATTCAGGAAGTAAAATGGAAAATTCTGTACCGTTCATACGTGAAACGATGGAATTTTCATAGTTACTCGCGTGTGCTTTAAAGATCTCTGCGATAGAGACAAAAAGTGCATCAACGCTTTGGTGTCCGATCTTCTCATTGGCTTCAATCACACCACTTAGAGCCACCATGATATTGATTCCACCTTTTGAGCTTGCATCGATCTTAAGATATTCAGGGAGTTTATCGATAAGATATTTTCTGTTTTTAAGCCCTGTGAGCTTATCTTTGTACTCAAGCTCTTTTTGTTTTTTAAAGTCCTCATTCCCTTTATCAAACATTGCTTTTACTTTTGCGACCATATTGTTCATCCCTAAAACAACATCTTGAAACTCTTTGGTCCTTGGGATCTTCTCTTGGATAATAAACTCATTACGTGTCACTGCTTCTGCTTGCTTTTGCACCTCTTTGAGAGGTCTGAGAATGATATGGATAATAACCTGTAAAATTACAAGAGCGACAAGGGTGAAGATGGCAAAAATAGAGAGGAGTTTGAGAAATATCGTATAAAGACTCTGATAAACAAGGGATGTATCTGCTTGGACACTCAAGTGACCGATCATGCTCCAGCCAGAGGATACATCTGCTTGCACACTTGGAGCCTCAAGCCCAACGAGGGCTACAAACCACTGAGGGACACCCTTGATCATCTCATCATACTCTTGGATGTAGCGAAAGGAACCATCGTTAGAGACAAATTCTATCTTTTTAAAATAACCACTATCAAACTCTGCATCAATAGTACTCGCGAGTAAAGCATCATCTTCAGAAGCAAGAGCGACTTTGTTGGTCAGTGAAGAGATATTGTTCACCGTACTTTGATAGAGACTGCGAAGCATATCCTCTTTGGATGTATGAAAGTTCATCACCATCACAGAAGATAAAAGTATCACGATCAATATTGAAGTACCAAGCGCCATTTGTTTAAAGAGACTCATAGTTTTTTCCTTTTCATATCAAGTTCAAGTTGCTGCCATTTTTTGGACTTTGGTCCAGTATCACCATTTATCATACGTATCACCTTTGTAATATCTGCTCTTTTTGAGGCTGGAAGAAGTTTGCGGTTTGTGTTGTCTAAGATAAGGTAGTCATCTTTTGTCTTAGGGTTAGGAACCTTGAGGTAGGCTAGGACCATATGAGAGATGCTTTTACCCGCTCTGTCTTGATAGATGACATAAGCAAATTTAAGCTTCTTTGGATCTACACCAAGGGCTTTGAGGGTGTAGTATTTCCCAATCACATAGTCTTCACAATCACCACTTCCACGCCCTATGAATTCATAGAGGTTTGCCCAATAATCACTCTCATTGTAGTTTTTTTGATCGCTTTTGTATTTCAAAAAATTAAACCAAGTATTCACTACATTGAGCTTTTTTATCTCATCTGCATTTTGGAGTTTACCCAAAACCTCATCACGCAGATCTATGAATCTGTTCTTTGCAAAAGGACCATACTTTTTCTCAGCATCTTCTAAAAGCTTTGGATCAAGGGCAAGGTCTGCATAAAGCGTATTGACAATGATAAAGCACAAAAAGAGGGATGCAAAAAACTTTTTCATCCGATGATTATAGCTTGTTTTGTCTTTTATTAAAACTTGAACTTCCCTGCTTTTGTGCGATCTCTTTGTTTTGGATGTAGGGGCTTAGATACTTTGGAAGAGCTCTTCCTTTGAGGGTAAGAAGATCTTGAGCCATAGCATCTGCTACCTTGGGATGTGGGAGTTTTTTCATCTCAGTGAGATATGTGAACAAAAGTTCACCCATACGATCAAGAGAGATCTTATAGGTTGATCGTGTTTGCTCATAGATCCAAAGACCTAGGCTATAAAAGTTCTCGAAGACACTCTCATCTTGCCAAAGGAGTGGCATCGTTCTTTTAAAATTTCCACTATTATAAGTGATGTCCCAAAAGCGTGCAAAACGCTTCATGATCTGGATCTCTTTAAAACTCAGCTGGGAGTTTTTTAAAATATCATAGGGTGGGATGTCACTGTAGACCATCTCATAAGGGATGTCGTGACGATCGATATGCGTACCTGAGAGTTTTTTAAGGATCCCGATTTGTATCTCACAGCTACTCATCCTCACAAGGGCATCAAGGTTCGCACCAAAGCTCTCCAAGCTTTCTCTAGGAAGCCCAACGATAAGATCAAGGTGGATGTGAGCATGTGTTTCATTCTCTAAAAAAGCGATATTTTCCTCGATCTTGTCACGTTTGATATCACGTGAGATATTCGCTGCGATTTGTGTGTTGAGTGTTTGGATCCCGATCTCAAGCTGTAAAGCACCATGAGGGAAAAGTTTGATCTTTTCACGCAGCGCTTGAGGAAAATGATCGGGAATCACCTCAAAATGTGCAAAATAGGGTGGCTCTTTGGCTAAAAAAAAGTCTAGGATCTTATTGGCAACACGAATATTGATGTTAAAAGTACGATCGACAAATTTAAAGTTACGCGCACCCCTCTGCCAAAGTGTCTCAAACGCTTCTATCACTTTGTCAATATCAAAGGTGCGTACCTTTTCATCCATAGAACTCAGACAAAATTCACATAAAAAAGGGCAACCACGAGATATCTCTACGTAGATATAACGATTTTTGATATCCTCATCTGTGTAGTATTGATAGGGGAGGGTAAGCTCTTTGAGTTTTGGAAGTTTGATGGGGATGATATGAGGTGTTTGCGTTTTCTTATGAGTTGGATCTTGGGATGTAAGTTCTTTGCAAAGCTCATAAAACGAGAGCTCTCCCTCCCCTTGGATAATGTAATCAGCCTCAGTAAAAGGGATACGAAAAGGGGTGTAGCTTACCTCTGGACCACCTAAAACAAGAAGGGTTTGAGGAGAGATCTTTTTGAGAAGATGGACAAGCTCTGCCACCTCAAGTGCGTTCCAGATATACACACCAATCCCTATGAGATCGGGTTGGGTATCTAAGATCTGCTCTGCAACGCTTTGCATCGCATCGTTGATGCTAAACTCTAAAATACTTGCATCTTCTTGAAACTCTTTGAGATTCGCATAAAGATAACGCAGACCAATAGCTGAGTGTGCATAGCGAGCATTTAAGGTTGTAAGGAGTATTTTCATAAAAGGGATTTTATCATAAAATAGGTCAAGCTAAGGGGGTGGGAGCTTGACCTATCTATAATAGTGTATAGGAGTATATAATCTCGCTTATGAAAGGGGAAAAACATAATTGAGATAAAGAAATTATATTTATTATAAGTAAATACTAAGTAAACACTTTACCCTTTTCGTGGGTATATTCATCGAGCATCGTGTTAAGTTTTGCATAGAGTTCATTGGAAGCCTCTTCAAGCTTTTCAAAATTCTCTACGATACGTTTTGGGTTGTCATGTTGAGTGACCGAATGTGTGTGAACATATTCGAGGTTTTTAAACACTGCCTTGTGGACGCGCTCATGTGGTGCATCGAGTGCTTGAAACGATGGTGTATGCCCAAATCTTTTTGCACCCTCGCTAAGGTACCATTGACCCATACGACAATGTTTATGATCGACAAACTTTGCATCCTTATCGAGATCCAAGATCGCTGCATAGGCATTGGATTTAAAGATGATATGGTCCACTTTGACCAAAGTGGTGTAGAGTCTGTTTTGGATAGCGACCGCTTCTTTTGAGGAGAGAAGTGCCATCTCATTGAGCTCTTTAAAGGTCTCTTCAAAGCTGTTTATGACACCTTCGGATTCTTGGGCAATAGAGCTTATCGTATCAGAGTTACTACGCATCTCATTTGCTTCTTGTTGGAGTGTTTTGATGGTGATATCTATCTCATTGGTTGCCTTGCCTGTACGCTCTGCAAGCTTGCGTACTTCATCTGCAACGACGGCGAATCCACGCCCATGTTCTCCAGCACGTGCAGCTTCTATGGCTGCATTGAGCGCTAAGAGGTTCGTTTGATCCGCTATATCTTTGATAAGACTAAGAACCTCAGAGATATCATGGGAGCGAGTCTCAAGGTTGATGATCGCTTCATGGGATGTAGAGATAAGTCTTATGAGAGTGGAGAGTTTCTCCCCGATCTCTACGACGCCATCCATGCTCTTGAGTGATTCGTCTGCTGTTTTTTGTGCGACATTCACAATAGAGTGGGAGTCCTCTTGGCAGCGATCAATATCTTCTTGTATGAGATGAAGTCCTGCACTGATCCCTCCTCCCACTTTACTAAGCTCGTGGGAGAGCTCACCGATGATTCTTTTCTCATAACCTGTTGCAATAGAAGCGATCGATTCGTTGAGGTGGATAGCGGTCGATTGGAATACTCCATTGAGCCCAGCAGCGTAGGTACGTCTGTATGTCCTACCAACAGAAGCGTGCTTGATGGTCTCAGATGCATCACGCATAAATGCTTCGAGTTGATCGAGGACATCATTGATATCCCAAGCAAAACGTGAGATCTCTGAGTCATCATTAGGGATGTGTGTGATACGTGATTCAAGTTTTCCCTGTGCAGCATCTTTGAGCACCTTATGGATAGCGTGGGTGAGTTCTCCCCCTCTTGCATCTTCTTGACTTGAAAAGAGAAGACTCACAAAGATCAAAAAGAGAGTAAGCCCTGCGAGTATAAACTCCTCTACTAACAAACTATAAAGACTCACACCCAGAAGTGTTAGCAAAAGAAAAATGGTCTGTTTATTCTTGAATAGAGATGATAAATTCATCATAGCAAACCCCCTTCTCTTTGAGTAACTCGACTAACACATTCATAGATGCATTGACTCCAGAGCGTTTTTCTATTTCAAGCATCTTTGCATACAAAGGCTTGATGATCTCAAGTGCTTTTGGGTTTGGGGCTCTTCTGACAGAGTAGTAACCTGTATGTTTATCATTTTCATCAAGTGAAGCGGTTATGTTCGCATAGACCCAGTATTCATTATTATGCTTTGTTTTGTTGAGGACATAGGCAAACACCTCTTGCTGTTTTGTTATGTGGTTCCATAGATGTTGAAAAACAGCCTTTGGCATTTGAGGGTGTCTTAAGAGACTATGGGGCTTATCAAGAAGCTCTGCTTCTGAGTACTCTGACATCTCCATAAATATTTTATTGGTATAGGTGATCTGACCTTTAAGATTTGTTTTGGAAATGATGAAATCATTTTTTTTCATCTCTTTGAGCATTTTTCCCCTTTTCTTGCTGTTCTTTGAAAGATTTCGCGAAGTATAACGAAGCAATGTCGTTCAATAGTGGCTTTGTGGAGGGTTTCGAACGAATTTTTGTTATAATCACACTTATGAGATTTAGAGACTTAAAAAAACAGACAAAAGCACCAAAAGCAGATGCAATAAAACAGATTGCTTATGCTGGATTTCTTGTGCGCCTCAAGGCCTTTGTAACCGATATATTTATGATTGGCTTACCTGTGGCTTTGGTGATCATGATCGCTTTTGGCTATGATGAAACCAAGAGTGCAGGGGCTTTGGATGTGATCGTTCAAGATGAAGCAGCACTCCAGCACAAGCCAAACCCTTTGGCTTCTATCACGCAGATATTGCTTATCATGGGGGTTCATGTTGTGCTTTGGAGACGTGATGGACAAACTCCTGGCAAAAAATTTGCACAGATACGGGTAGTGGATGCAAAAACTCTACAAAGAGCATCGTACCTCAAGCTTTGTATGCGATTTGTGGGATATTTTATCTCCTTTATCAGCATCATAGGTTTTTTCCTTCTGTTTTTGAGAAAAGACAAGCGCACCTTACATGATCTTCTCAGCGGCACGGCTGTCGTATATACTGAGTCTTAGTAGAGATGTCGATCCTTCTTGCCACGTTTTATTTTTTTTACTTTGGGGTGATCGGTGTTTATGTGATCTTTTTGCCCAAAGTGCTCTCGATGTCGGGCTACAGCCCAAGTGAGATTGGTATCATCTTTGCAGCTGCACCTTTGGTGCGTTTTATCGTCCCTTTTGCCTTTGTAAGGGGTTTGAAACTCAATCGAAATAGCTTTAATGGTGCACTTGTGATAATGCTTCTGAGTGCTACAGCCTTTTATTTTTCTCTTGATGATTTTTACAAGCTTCTCTTCTCCAATATCGGGCTTGGAATAGGTCTGAGCCTTATTCTCCCCTATATCGAGTTTATCTCACTCAGTCGCATCGGTAAAGAGAACTATGGCAAGATCAGGCTCTTTGGTTCAGTGGGCTTTGTGCTTGTGGCTTTGGTGCTTGTGGAGTTTTTGCAAGGGGCGCAAACAGCTCTTTTATATCTGCTTGTTCTTAGCTTCTTTACCGCTTTTATCGCTTTTTTTATTGCAAGAGATTCCAATCGTGTTTTAGATAAAAGTGAAGAGGTGAGCAATGATATTTCGTTGCTGCGTGATTATAAACTTTGGATAGGGCTTACGCTCATGCAGATCAGTTTTGGGGCATTTTATAACTTCTTTACCATCTATGAGACAGATTTTGGCATTAGCATGAATATGACCATTTATTTGTGGAGTTTTGGAGTGCTCGCTGAGATCGTAATGCTTTATTTTCAAGGGAGATTTTTACGCAATAATCTTCTTCTCATCTTGCAGATCACAACAGCTGCTACAGCCTTACGTTGGCTTTTGCTTTATCTTTTTCCGCTAAATCTTCCTGTTCTTTTTTTCTCTCAATCGCTTCACGCTCTTAGCTTTGCGCTCTTTCACTCCGCGGCTATTAGTTATCTTTTTGCCTATTATAAGCATCAATCACTTGCTCAACAGTTCTTTTCAGGGATCACTTATGGAATGGGGGCTTTTTTAGGGGCTTTATATGCTGGATATATGTATGAGCTTTTTCCAAGGGAGCTTTTTTTGAGTGCAACTTTTATTGCACTTTTTGCTACTTTTTTCCTTTTTCTTTGGTCTCGCTCACATAAATCATAGAGTTTTTGCTTTAAGCAAGGGCTAGACTAGATTTGTTAGAATTGCGCCTTTAGAATAATTATAGAGGCAAAATATGAAAAACTTTTTACGAAAATTATCTCTCTCTTTAGGTGTGCTTTTTATCACACCAAACCTCATAGCGATGCAGAGCCTAACAGTCGATACTTGGTCGGAATATTCCAATGGTGCAGAGTTTGATGTAGTGATGCAGGGGCTCATTATGGAGTTTGAGTTCACAAAAAAGATAGCATTTGTCACTGCAAGTGCTGCGGGAATGCAGATAGAACAACATACCAGAGAGAAAAAGTCCACAGCAAAAGATCTTGCACTTTATCCTAAATATACTTTTTTACATCCTAAGAAAGATGGTACACCTGGATTTTCTCTGATGGCGGGAGCTGTGCTGCCTACGGGGCATAACTTTTTGAGTTCCCCAAACAGAGCCTATTTGGCGATCGCTATGTTCCCTATGCACTTATTAGACGAACGCATTTCCCTTGAAGCACATCTTGGACATCGTTATATAGATGTAAAAGGAGATGAAGATGTGAACCGCTTTCACTGGGGTGTTTTTTTAGAAGCAAATATGATCGACGAGTACAACCTTTTTACAAACTTCTATACAGGCACGCAATATGATATTGACGTTCCCTCTTTGAGTCAAGAGTATGGATTCAGTTATACCTATAATGAAAATCTCAAATACAAGATGCTCTTTGGGATTCAGCCAGAACTGCACGGAGTGCACGATGCACACACTACAGAGTACTGGGGTGAATTAGGCGTAGAGATCCGCTTTAGTGAGTTTGATTAAAACTCATAGATAAATGAGGTGTTTTGGGTAAGATCGTATTTGCGCACACCCATAGGTGGATTGGAATCGGTGTCATAAGCGACTTTGAATTGTAAGTAAAGCTTATCGATCACAAAAAGTTTGAGCTCAAAATCTGTGGATGTAACATGATCAGGAAGCTCATTGAGCTTTGGTTGATAATAAAAGCTTAAGCTCACACGCGATCTGTGCCCAAATGCAGAGGAGTATGCGATATAGCTGTTCATCCTTTGGTTATTCTCATGGGGATCATTGGATGTATAATTGATGGTCTCATTCATTGCCCCAAGACCTACAAAACCCTTATCTTTGCCAAAGAGGCTAAAGAGCTTATAGCGCAGACCTGCTCCAAAAAGGGTGCGGTTTTTAATAAGCTTGAACTTATCATCTTGTACTTGTGTAAACGCTTCTGCTCTGAGGTCTTGTACTCCTGTTGTTCGGATATGGCGTAGATGAGCAAAGGCTTTGTCCGTATCTTTTTGATCGTTAGATTCGCCATACTCAGTCGATATCTCTGCCCATGTGACAGAAGAACTGTTGTCATCATAGTTGAGGCGAAGCGAGGTCTTGTAGTTTTGTTTATCGGTATTCCCACGTTTTGTTTCTAAAGTCACAGCGGCTTTTCCGCTCAAACCTGGTTTTGCACCGATCTCTACAGGAGCGATGGTAACAAGGGCAAAAAGTGAGGGTGTGAATAGAAATGGGGTAAGAAGAAGTGTCAGTTTTTTCATGGGTGCGATTGTAGCACCCAAGATGTAAAATAATGCTTAGTAGTCTATGATGAGATTGAGGGTAAATGTCTCATCAGAGTGTTTTTTTCCCTCAGCAGGGAGGTTTGTATAGTCAACCTTATAGCTCATACCCGCAGAGAGAATATCTGTGAGTTTGCTTGTGAGCGCAGATTTTGAGATCACAAAGTAGTTATTCCCCTCCTCAAAGGATGAGCGTAAACTGATATCTTGTCCAAATTTGAGGGAGTCTAAGATCTGCCAATCATACACAATCTTTGCTCTATAAGAGGAGTAGCTCTCTGTAAGTCCTTGAATCGTTTTTGTTGGGTCAACCACTAAGTTATCTGGATTTGGATAAAGGATCTGCGTGCCATCTGCTGCATAATGGGAATCCTCTTGGCTATCGCGTGAATAAAGGATATTCCCTTGCAAAGAGAGCTTATGTGCACTTGCATCGATCACTTTGTACTTCGCACCCGGACCGGTGTAGAAGCGGTAATTAAAACCTGAGAACCTATCATCTTTGTATCCCACTAGATAATCAAAAGAGAAGCGTGAAGTAAAGTCATACGCGTAGTTGGCTTCAACTGTGTAGCGGTTCTTTGTCTCTACACCCTCATTGGTCGCATACTGTGCATCGATCATTAAAGCGACACTATTTGCACCCCATTGTTTCTTTGCATTTGCATCGAGGTTGAAGGTCTCTGTCTTGGTGTTTCCATCTGTTTTGATATAACCTAACTCAGTGTGTGTAACAAATGCATGATCTTGTGGAAGCTGAGCTTTGAGCGAAGCGATATTTGCTTCTATCTCTTTTTTTTGTGCTTTTTTTTCAGCGATCTGTGTTTTGATCTGCTCTACATCCAAAGCTTCCTGCCCAAAGGCAAGGCTTGAGAGAACAAGTGTGCTTAGAACTATTTTTTTCATTTTTATCCTTTATTTATTTGAAGCTGTGTGAATATCGATCTGTGGATAGGGAATAGAGATCCCTTTTGCATCAAAGGCGAGTTTTACTTTCTCCAACATATCGTAGTATACATCCCAATACTCATCTGTTTTGACCCAAACACGAAAGTTGAAGTTGACAGAGCTATCTGCTAAAGCACTTACTGCAACGAGGGGTGCAGGTTCAGCTAGCACGCGCTCATCTGCTGCGATCACTTCGAGCATCACCTCTTTTGCAAGGCGTAGATCATCATCGTAACCTATCCCAAATACATGATCCACGCGGCGCATCTCACGGCGTGAGAAGTTGGTAATATTGCCCCCGATCATCGAAGAGTTTGGTACGATAGTGATACTTTTGTCGATCGCTTCTATATGGGTGGAAAAGAGGTTGATGTCAATGACCGTCCCACTCGCTCCAGCCGCTTCGATAAACTCCCCAACCTTAAATGGGCGAAAGATGATGATGATAACAGCAGCACCGATGTTAGAGAGTGAGTCTTTGAGTGCCAGACCGATCGCCAAAGAAGCAGCACCAAACACAGCAAGAAAAGAGGTGGTGTTGATTCCAAGAGCATTGAGTGCGGTAAAGATCACCATCAAAAGCAGGACAAAATAGATAATATTGCCAGCGAAACCTATAAGAGTATCATCTACCTTTGCTTTGATCATAAGACGTTTGGCAAGAGCTGTAAGCTTTTTGGTAAGCCATTTTCCAATGATGAAGATAAGTACCGCAGCGACAATCTTGAAAGAGTATTGACTGAGATAGTTTGTCACTAACTCTATGTAGTGTTGTAGATCCATTGTGTCCATCCTTTTTTTTGATTATTCTAACGTATTTTATAGATAGAGCAAATGAATTTTTTCTATCTCAGATGCAATTTTATAATACGATGGTGTGAAAAAAGAGTCAAGCGTTGCTAAAAGAGGTTTGTATTTGAGATAGTTGTTCCAAGCTTTTATGCTTGCTTGTTTTCTTCCTCGCTTGATAAGCTCAAAACTTACCGCCGCATTGATAAAACCTTTGAGCAGTTTCATCTCGTTATCATCTTCAAAACGTCTAGGAAACCAGATCTCTTCGAGTGCTTCGTGGGCATCGTAGAAGCGCTCTTCGTGGAGGCATTGGATGTAAGCGTCCAAAAGAGTTTGATGCTTACTCTTTTGCATCTTCACTCACCTGCATATTGACTCTCCAATACCCACGCCCACCTCTTAGCGAGATACAGTGGTACTCGGGAAATTTTTCTTTGTATTCTCTAAGGCGATTGAGTGTTGCTTTGCCGCTATCGCAGTAGAAGACAAAAACACTCCCTTTGGGATATTTTTTGAGCTCATAGGGGTTGTAGGTGATGGTGTTTGCTTTATCTATGGGAGCGAGGATAGTATCGACAAGGACAACATCGATCCCCTCTTTTTGGAGTTTGTGTTTGTTTTGTAAAAACTCTTTTTGAGTCCATTCATCGGGAAAATTCATTCACACCCTCCTTTATTTTGGGTAATTATATAAAACAAAGGTAAGGAGGAGATTAAATTTTTTTAGAGTTTATAATTAAAAACAACTCTTATGTTTTGTACTTTCACATTCTCATTTTTCATAGGGATCTCTTCGGCTCTTTGGTAGATATATTGAAGTCTGAGCACATAGTTGTCTATATTGATACCCGTTCCAAGTGCGTAGGTTCTATCAAACTCCATCGCGTGGTGCTGTATCTTAAAGCCATCGGCCATCACAGCAAAAAGACGCTCTCCTGTATATGCAGCGGCACCAAAATGGTATTTGTCATAATGGGCGTGGAGTTTGAGGGCTCCAGAGAGATAGGTGTTTTGAGCATTTTTACTAAAGGCGTTGTCTTTGTAGCTGTGCATCGTGATGTAGTGTGAGAGGAGGCTGAGCTTGAAGCGAAATGCTCCAAGAGCAAACTTTTTGTTGAGGGTGATATCACTTTGTGCGACATCAAAATCACGATACTCACTAAAGAATTGCTTGAGCGAGATATCTGCTTTTTTTGTAAATTTATAATCTATCCCTGCACCATAGCTCGTACCATAGGCTGTAGGAGCGATATTGTCTTTTGGCACGTGAAGCGCGTGGGCTTTGAGTGTTAAAGCAGGAGTGAGGGCGTAGCCATAAGAGGCAAAGAGTTTATGTGTTTGAAGATCCTCTTTGAGCTGTGGACGGATCGTATTTGTCTTTGCATACTCTGTAGCAAAACGAAACTCATGTGCATCGTGGTGTAGATCGGCTCCAAGACCATAGACGCGACCATCTGTTTTTTGTTTGGAGTTAGTAAAACTCATATCTTCTGTATAGAGTGAGAGGCTCGAGTGGATCGGTTGGGCAGCGAAAAGCGCTGTTGTGAATAAAAGGACGATAAAAGGTAGTGCGTGCATTTGTATTGTTTCTCCTGCGACTAAGTTGCATTTGGAATTTTAACGCAACTTAGTCGCAAAGAAACTTAAAAAGTGATATTAGATCGAAGTTGTTTTTTGTTTTGAACTTAGCAAAACGATAAGAGAGCTTAAAAGTGCTCCTAAGAAAACGATGGTATATCCTGTTGGAAGATCATAGAAGTACGAGAGAATAATCGAGCCGATACTAAAGAGCCAGCCAAAGAGAAAGCTTCCCAAAAGAGGCTTTTTTAGTTCTAGGGATGTAGCAACTAGAGCAGGGGCGATAAGTAAAACAAACACCACTAACACACCCGCTAAGGAGACTGAGGATGTAACAGTCAGGGCGAGCAAAGAGAAAAATGTTAGCTCTTTGATAAAACCACTCAGGCGCGGATAGACAAAATAGAGCACCAAAGCGATGAGTACATAGATAAGAGTGCTTTGCATCACGGCATCACTTGAAGTAAAGAGAATATCGCTTGCAAGGAGTGATTTGAAATGCTCCATCCCCTCTGAAGAGTGGGAGAGTACCATCATGATCCCACTCGCACCCAAAACATACAAGAGCCCTATAAACGCTTCGAGGTTGAGTTTTCTATTGGAGGCAAAAGCGATCAAAAAAGCACTGATAAGAGCAAAAGCAAGGGTGAGAAGATAATAATATTCTTGATGAAAATAACCCAAACTAATAGCAGATCCAAGAGCCGCAAACTGCGCGATAGCAAGATCGGTAAAGATGATACCACGTTTGAGTATCCCCATCCCAAACCACGCGTGCATCATAACTAACACAATAACAAGGATGATAGGTGTGAGTAAAATATCTATCATTGCACAGCCTCTGTGAGATGATCAAACAAAGAACTAAGATCATCGATGTTTTCAAGTGAGTTGATATCGTGTGGCATCAGCACTATTTTGATCCCTGTTTTGGAGCTAATATACTCTGCTGTTTTTGTGGAGTGGTACACATCATGGAGGATACAACAAGGTTTTTGCTCTTTGATAAGTTCGATGATCTTAAAGGTGTGTTTTGAACTTGGTGGAATCCCAGGAAGAGGCTCGATCGTGCCGATATTTTGCAATCCATAGGCTTGGTTGAAATAGGCAAGATTATCATGAAACTGTATCACTTTCATCCCTTTTTTTGCCGCCATCTTTTGTTCCCACTCTTGTATCTTTTGGCTCCAAGAGCTTAAAAAGTTTGCATGGTTTTTTTCATACACCTCTTGATGTTCTTGATCCAAAGAGATCAAAAATCTCTTGATCACCTCTGCGAGGAGTAAAATATTGTTTGGGTTGAGGTGAAAGTGGGGATTGCCATCGGGATGAATATCCCCATCTTTTCTATCTACATCCACAGGTTTATCGATCAGCTCTACATGGTGAGAGAGATTGAGAAAGCTCGACGCACGAGGGGAAGTTTTAGGGTTTCCTGCACGATTGATAAGTGGGGGAAGCCAGCCGATCTCAAGCTGTCCGCCGTTCATAATGAGCGCATCAGCATTGCGTACCTTTGTGATAAGCGAGGGGCGCGGGATCACAAAGTGGGGATCCCAGTTTCCTTTTGCAAGCACTACCGTATTGATATGCTCCCCACCAATACTCTTTGTAAGTGCTCCGATATAGGGATAGCTCACCGCGATATTGAGATGTGCAAGGAGTGAGAGTGGGAGGAGAAAAAAGAGAAGTAGTTTCATGATGTGTACCTTGTTTGAATAATAGGTTGGGATGTAGGATCAAAATGCTACATCCCAAGTATGTTTTGCTAGAAGCTATGTGCCCCATGAGCTCCGATAGAGATATTTGCTTGAAGCATAATGGTATGGAGATTTGTTTTTTCTTCATTATGTGCATGGTCAATCAAGCCTTTGTCATAATTATACTGCAAACGAAAACGTGCAAATTCGCTTGTGTGGTATTCTGCCATCACTGAGTATCTTGAAAAGTTATTTGGAAGATCCTCTTTATCTCCACCAGCTTTTACATCATTTTGACAAAGATAGTCAAAACGTCCACCCACTCTATAGTTTTGATCGATCGCATAGACGAGTTGTGAATAAAGTCCTGTTTGTTGCTTGCGAAGTGATTCAGAATCAGCGAGTGCTCCACTGACAACATCATATTCACGTCCATCCATATCACGACTCAGCCACTCACTCTGCCATGTAAGAAAGCTATAAGAGTCAAAAGCGTGCTTGAGGGTCAAGTCCGCTCCATAGAGCTTGCTTGTTCCACCAAAGAGGTGTTGATCTCCTCCACCATGGTCATGCGCATCTGCGATTCTTGATGTTCCGTGTGCGTAAGAAAGACCTGCAAGAACAGTCGTATCTCCCATATCAAAAGAGGTCTTGAGATAGCCTACAAATAATGAAGGTGCTCTTTTTTGCCCAAGAATCTCTTCTGTATCACCTGTGGATGTCTCATAACTCAATGCTTGGTTGCCAAACATCTTCTCATTTTCCCCTTGAAGCACTTCAAATCCAGCCATCATATACAGGGGTGTCGGTGCGATCCATTGGAGCTGTGCACCCACTTCGTTGATACCATGCATCCCTAAAAATGCTTCATAGACTAAAGGCATATCTCCAAAATCCCAAACATGGTGGTGTTGTTGGTTGATACGACCAAAGTTAGAGAGAAATTTTCCCCCTTTGAGGCGAAGACCATTGCCTAGAGCTGTGGATGTAAAGAAAAGTTCTTCAACAGCAACACCGTTTCGGGAGAAGTGAAACACCGCATCCATCGTAAAGAATGGATCCACATTACTTGAGAGAACAAGCTCTGCGTAGTTGAGGTTAAAGCCATCTTTTGCATTGTAAGTCGCATGGGAGACATCATCGTGAACATGTTCTCCATAAAGTGATTCAGAGATACCGCTTAGTTCCAAATGGGAAGCATCATCACTTTTTTTACTTCTATGCACATAAGATGCATCCATAACGACAGAGATATCAGGGATATACTGCGACTGATCAAAAGTTCTTTTCTCAGCAGGGATCACATTGTACCCTGCACTCATATCTATTTTTGTATCTTGTGCATATAAACTCGCTGCACACACGAGGCTTGTAAGTAATAGTTTTTTCATAAATAATCCTAATTTTTTATTGTATAAAGTAGATTTCTTGCAAAACTTAGACCCTGAATCAAGTTCAGGGTGACGAAACTCAGTCAATGTGACGAAACTCAGTCAGGGCAATAAAACCCGTCATTCCGGACTCGATCCGGAATCTAGTTCAGGGTGACGAAGCCTAATATGCTCTGTCATTTGGGACTCGATCCGGAATCTAGTTCATCAGTCATGCAAGAACTCTTATATTGAAAAGTTGTTTGTTTTTAAGATCGATAGGGTGGGGCGTTAGGGTAGTTATTGGAGTGGTTGCTATGGATAAAATGCAAAGATTGCTTTGGAGTGATCTTTTCATAAGAGTAATAGGGTGGTGTGAGGGTGAGTTTTTGGGTGTTGTCTATAAAAGGGGTGTGATTGACACTACAGATCTCACAGCTGAGGTGCTCGTGCTCGTGAGAAATATGCTCAAGCTCATGCACTAAGCTAAAAGTAAAATTTATAAATAGTATAAGAGAAAATAATATACGTAGTTTCATAAGTGCAATTCTATCATATAAGATTTAGAAATAGATAGAAAAGACACTTGGTTTTTGCTTTAGATCTCCGATAAAGCTCTTTTGATCGCCAAGGGCAATGGCAGGTTTACCTTGTCACAATCCTCTTCAAGACAACACTCACAGGTAGTCCCCGCATCGGTCGCATCTTTGATCGCTTCGATATCATCTCCGTGTTTTTTCACAGCCTCTTTGATCACATCATACTCTACATCCATACAGTCACATACTAACATTTGCACTCCTTGTTTGAAAAGTTTTGGATAAAATCCTAGCTCACATAGTAGCAAACTCTTTGTAAATATCAACAAAGTATAATAAAAAAAAGATATACTAAAGTGATTGAAATTTTTTCTTTATGAAGCTGGGGAATACGATGAAAAAAAGTTACTTGTTGCTATTTGCACTCTTGTTTATTACTCTGGTCGTAATTGTAGCACTCCCTTTTTTAGGGGAGTCTTCTACACCAAAGAAGCAAGACTCTTTTGCAAATGAACAGGTGTATAAACTCAAGATGGCACACAATATGCCTACAGAAAGTGTGATGCATGAGGCTTCTGTTATATTTGCAAAAAAAGTTGCACAAAAGACAAATGAACGCGTTTTAATAGAGATCTATCCTGATCAACTACTTGGCAATGACTACAAAATGGTGGAGATGGCTCGCTTGGGTGAGATCGATATTTTACTCACACCCTCAGCAAAGATGAGTGTCTCAGAGCCTTCGATGCAGTTTGCAGATCTCCCTTTTTTCTTTCCTTCGCGTGAAGACCTTTACTATCTTCTTGATGGAGAGGTGGGGGATATGCTTCTTGCAAAACTCTCCTCGATAGATCTTTTGGGTGTTACTTTTTGGGATAATGGCTTTAAGCACTTTACATCCAATGCTCCTTTAGTCTCTGTAGAAGATTTTGTAGATAAAAAGATGCGTGTTATGAAAAGCCGTATCATTATGGATCAGTTTAAGGCTCTAGGCGCACAGCCTGTCGCGATAGATTTTCATAAAACGAAAAAAGCGCTTCAAGATGGCGTGGTAGATGGACAAGAAAATCCCCTCACAGCGATCGTGAGTATGGATATCCACAGAGTGCAAAACTACCTTACTCTCAGTGAACACGCATATATGGGATATATCTTGAGCATCAGTTCAAAGACCTACAAAAAACTTCCAGCAGAGCTCAGTAGAATACTCATCGATACAGCGCTAGAGGTGACTCCTGTGCAGCGTGCTCAAACGCAAGCAAATGAGGAAAAGCTTCTAGCACAGATCAAGGCGAGTGGGGTAGAGATACATACGCTAGAGACTCAAGAGCGTAAAAAGCTCGAAGATATTCTTGGACATATTCCAAAAAAATATGAAGAACTGATTGGTGGGGATATCCTCTCAAAGACCCAAGAGATACTCTTTAACAAATACAAAAAAGATGAAGACCTCTACCTTATAGGTGTGGATGTAGACCTCTCTATGGATGCAAAAAGCTCAGGACTTGCGATCAAGCGAGGGGTAGAACTTGCAATAGAAGAGATCAATGCAAGAGGGGGGATCTTAGGCAAAAAAGTGGCAATGATCACCAAAGATAATAGCGCCATCGCAAGTAAGGGTATCAAAAACGTAGAGGATCTTTTAAAGTACAAAAATCTCATCGGTGTCGTAGGTGGGCTCCACAGTGCTGTGATCTTAGAGCAGATGGATTATATGCAACACTCTGGGGTGTCACTCTTTATCCCTTGGGCGGCTGCATCAACGCTTACAGATACAAACAAATACCCTTGTACCTTTAGAATCTCAGCAAACGATTTTTATGCTTCTGATTTTATCGCATCTAAGGTGCTCAAGCGCTTTAAAAAACCTGCTATCTTTTTTGAAAACTCTATTTGGGGGCGAGATAACTACACCAATATGAAGCGATATTTTGGTGATAGAGGAGTAGAACTCTCTTATTCAAAGCAATTCAATAGAGGCGCAAATGATTTTACCAAAGATATCGCAAACGCTTTTGCAGAGGGTGCAGACGCGCTCATCATGGTAGCCAATCCACTTGAGGGCTCAGTGATCGTACAAAATATGGCAGATCTTGCAAAACCTCTGCCTATCGTTTCTCACTGGGGTATTACAGGAAGCAACTTCTATGCTCAAAATCACAAAGCGATCCAAAAGCTCGATCTGAGCTTTTTTCAGACCTTCTCTTTTTCTAAAAACAAAAATAAAGTGAGTCGAAAACTCGCACGAAGCTACATCCAAAGCTATGATAAAAAAGACACCACACAGATCGATGCTGCATCAGGCGTAGCGCACGCTTATGATTTGGTGGGGATCTTAGCAAAGGCACTCGAGCAATCAGGAAGTGCAGAGTATGAAGCGATCTGCCGTGAGGTACAAAATATCAAAATGTACGAGGGTGCTGTGAAAAATTACACTCTCCCTTTTACCCCAGAGCGCCATGATGCTTTGGATGTAGAGGATTTTTATATGGCAAGATATGGCAGTAATGGTGAGATCTTAGAGGTTGTGGATGAATGAGTTAAAACTAAGTCACCCCTTTAATCGAAGCATAAAAAGTAGGGTCGTCCTGCAGGTCTCTATGCTGATCGCAGTGGCGATGTTTGTGATCCTGAGTGTAGTCTCTTTGCTTGTTTATAAACATATGAGTTCGCAGATGGATACACTCTTAGAGAACAACTCACACGCAGTGGGACAAAGAATCGAGCAAAGACTTCGCTATCTCGTGGATAATTCTGCTTTACTTACAAAAAATGAGTTTATGGTCAATGCGCTTGTGGATGCAAAAAATCGTGAAAACTATCTACGCCCTATTGTCAATAACTTTATGGATGGTAAGGATGTGATCTCTTTGAGTGTGGTCGATTTTGATGGGGCGGCTGTTTTTCAAACACAAGAGAAGATACCAGAGTATGAGAGCTCCAAAGAACTTCGAGCATCGCTTGCACTTGGGCACGAGGTGATCTATCTTGACCCTCAAAGTCACAATATGGTGCTCATCGCTCCGATACAATACTACGCGACAACACAAGGTGCTATCGTTGTTCTTTTTGACACTCAAGCGATCTTAGAGCGAAGCAAGCCTCAGGCTGAATCGATCTATATGAAAGTTTTTCAAGAGCACAAAGAGATCTTTAGCTACCACTATGAAGCGGATCAACTCTACTACAAACATCTTCTTCCACCTCTAGAATCTACCCCACTCATCGCAAAACTTGGGATCGATCTAGAGCTTGGAATCTTAGAAGATGTATATCTCGCACCGCTTAAAAATACGATGTTACGCCTTGTTGTGATAGGGTTTATCTTTATCCTCTTTGGAGTTTTAGCTTCTGTGATCTTGGCAAACTCTATCACCAAACCTATCGTCACACTCTATCAAAGGATCAAACAATCAAGCGCGGGTGAGGATGTATTATGTAGCCCTGTGGGTACAGATGATGAGCTCGAAGCCCTTGCAAAAGTCTTTGATGAGCATACGCTTGCATTGCAGTATCAAGCAAAACACGACTTTTTAACAAGCTTGCCAAATAGAGTGCTCTTTATGGATAGACTCGAGCAATCTTTGCGAAATGCACGAAGAAAGAAAACCCTTGTTGCGGTGCTCTTTATCGATCTTGACCACTTTAAAGAGGTGAATGATTCTTTTGGACACTCCATTGGGGATAAGCTTTTACAAAATATCTCTTCACTTTTAAAATCGAGTGTACGCGAAACTGATACGGTCGCACGACTTGGCGGGGATGAGTTTACAGTCTTGATCGAAGATATCACGAGTGAAAACGTTATCATCGACTTGATCCAAAAGATCATGAACAAGCTCAAAGAGGTGCAGATCATCGATGCGTATCAGTTTTATATCTCATGTAGTATCGGTATCTCTTTGTATCCACAAAATGCTTCTACATCCGAAGAGATGCTCCAAAATGCAGATGCAGCGATGTATAGAGCCAAAGATGAGGGGAGAAATACCTATCAGTTCTATACAGGAGATATGACACAAAGAGCTTTTGAGCGCGTCACTTTAGAGACCAAACTCCGTGAAGCGATCGCTGCAGAAGCCTTTGAGGTTTTCTTTCAACCCCAGATCGATATGCCAAGCAATCAAATTATCGGAATGGAAGCGCTTGTGCGTTGGATCGAAGAGGGCGTGGTGATCGCTACACCTGATGAGTTTATTCCACTTGCAGAAGATACGCGCCTTATCGTCGATCTTGATCGCTTTGTGATGCGCACAGCGATACGACAGTTTGCACAGTGGCTACGAGATGGGTACGATCCTGGCGTGCTCTCTTTGAATATGTCGATGGTGCATCTCAACCATGGAGATTTTATCGAGACACTAACGCAGATGCTGCGCGAAGCGGGTCTGAGTGAATCGCGCATCGAGCTTGAGGTGACAGAGACCCAGATCATGAAAAATCCAGAACAGACCATAGAGACCCTTCGCCAGATCAAAGAGCTAGGGTTTTCTATCGCTGTGGATGATTTTGGGACAGGGCACTCCTCACTCTCGTATCTCAAAAAACTACCAGTCAATCGCCTTAAAATCGATCAGTCTTTTGTTCGCGATATCCCAGAGGACAAAGATGATATGGAGCTCACCCGCGCCATTATCGCAATGGCGACCAATCTGAGCCTCGAAGTGATCGCTGAGGGGGTGGAGACACAAGAGCAATCAGAGTTTTTAATGGAGCATGGATGTAATGAAGCCCAAGGCTATTTTTACTCTAAACCACTTCCGCACAAAGAGATCACAAAACTTCTAAAGCATAAAATTTAATCACTTTTTGCACTTTTTTTCTCCTTTGCCTTGCTATACTTTAGCCAAGAAAAACAAGGAGAGCCTTTATGAAAGAGTATTTAGAGATATATTATCAAAACCAAGCACGTATCGAGAGCTTGTTAGAAGATACCCTCGACAATATCGGTGCGCTGTGTGAGAGTGGCGATAGTAACTTTAAGTCTTTGTACAAGACCTTTCCCTCACTAGAGCTTGTCTATGTTATCAATAGCAAAACAAAGCTACAAACATCCGCAAATATCTATCGCTACTCTGTGGATGAAAAAGAGAAAGATCAAGACAGAAGCTATCTTATAGAAAAACTCAAGGTCAAAGCCAATGGCTACGCTTTTACCCCGCCCTATCAAAGCTCTGCGACACGCAATATCTGTATTAGTGTCTCCAAAAAAGAGGATGAAGATATTGTCTTTATGGATCTTAGCCTTGAGGTGCTTTTAGAGAGACTCGGGCTCATAGAAAAGCATAAGGTCTTTAGTGCCATTACAAAGTTCTTTTATCTGGTCGCTGGGTATTTGATGATGTTTCTCTCTGGGGTCGCTATCTTTTATGCAGGGGCAGATTTTTTCTCCAATATCCTTGCTTCAAAGCTGAGTATAGATACCATCTTCAAGCCGATCATCGCCGCAACTTTGGGGATCGCGATCTTTGATCTCTCTAAGACGATACTCGAGCAAGAGGTCTATTTTAAAAGTTATGTCAAAGACTCAAAGATAGAGATCAAAACACTCACAAAGTTTTTGGTCTCTATCCTCATCGCACTCTCTATTGAGACACTTATGGTGGTCTTTAAGATCGCGATAGAGAACTATGACAATATGATCCACGCGCTTTATTTGATGATAGGAACATCGCTCTTTATCGTCGCTCTAGCACTCTTGATCTTTATTACAAAGAAGAGAAAAGGCTAAAGAAGTCGTAGCACGATCTGGTACTTTGCATCGGCGCTATGGGCTTCTAGCTCCCATTTATAATATTCACAAAGGGTCTTCGCGATCTCAAGCCCTTTTCCTGTAGAGTCGATGATTTTATTTTTGTCTGTAGAGATCGGGTTGGTGATGGTGAGCACCGCTTGTCTGCAATGGATGTGGATCGTAGCACCTTTGAGAGAATGGTTGATACTGTTTTCAATTAAAATGCGAAGTACCCTTTCATACGCTTCTGGTGGAAGACTCAAAACAGCATCTTGGGGCATATCTACCTCAAAAGAGAGCTCGCGATATTCCCATAAACTTTTGAGCTCTTCGATCACATGCAAGACCGATTGTTTGAGATAGGTCTTCTCTACTTTTTGACTTACTTTGCGTGAATGGAGTATCTTGGTGATCTTATGCGAGATCTCATCGATCTCTTTTTTTGCTTCTAAGATCGACTCTTCGCTCCATTTCCCTTTTTGATTTGCCAAATCGATGCGAAGTCGTAGCTGTGCAAGGGGTGTTTTGAGCTCATGGGTGAGCGCTTTCATCGACTCGTGTTGCGCTTTTTGGAGGCGGCTGATACGTTGCTGAAGTGTTGCAATAGCATCACGAAGCGTGGTGATCTCTGAACCTCCTGTGACCCCCTCTGGCTTTTTATCAGGGTCTTCACAGGTGAGACAGTGATTGACTAGCTGATTAAACGGAGCAAACAAAAGACGCACGAGCAGATAGATAAGAAGGGATGTAAAGGCAAACCCAAAGAGAAAGAAGATCCAACGATCACTGATCATATTGACCACCTCTTCGTTGATCTTTATCGTCGAAGAGCTAATACTAAAGTAGTGATTCTCATCGAGCTTTTGAAACTGATAGATACGTTTTTCATCTGAGAGAGGCTGGGCACTAAGCATCTCAATACGCACATCATGGATCAGTCCCCCTTGGAGAACATTGAGAAGCTGTGGATGTTGATACATTTGCTCTTGCATCTCTTTTGAGTAGTTCTTGGTATCAAAATCTATACTGAGCATATTGTTCAAAAACGAAAGACTTCGATTAAGACACTTGTGCATATGATCTTTATAGATCCCAGAGAGTCCGTACCCAAAGATCAGAACAGAGACGATGGTCATCCCCAAAGAAACGGCGAGTATTCTCCCTTTAAACGTTTTTAAGAGCATAGCCTCTTCCTTTGAGTGTTTCTATTGGATTGATAGGGAGTTTTTTACGGATATTGCTGATTACCACATCAATAGTATTGGATGTCATCGATGTAGGGTCATTATAGATCGCATTGGCAATATCATCACGCGTAAATATTTTATCAGGATGGGTTGCTAGGAAAAAGAGAAGATCGTGCTCTTTTTTGGAGAGATGAAGTAGCTCATCGTGATAGCGTATTTGCGCATGTTTAATATCGATACAAAGCCCCTCTATCTCTATCGCATCGGGTGCATAGCGATGTACGATCGCATCAATACGCATCTTGAGCTCACGTAGATCATAAGGCTTCTCTAGATAATCATCTGCTCCAGCACTTAGCCCTGCGATGCGCTCTTCTACTCCTCCATAGGCACTCGCGATCATCACAGCACACGATGGCTGGAGCTTTTTGAGTCGTGGAATGATCTGCATCCCCTCATCGACACCTGAGAGATTTCTATCAAGTAAAAGTGCTTCGTAGTTAAAGCTTTCTATATAAGAATATCCCTCTTCTAATGAACCAAGCGCATCCACCGTATAAAAAGGTGCAAGCGCATCACTGAGCATCGCTCTCATTTTATTATCATCTTCTATTATAAGTATTCTCATGGCAACTATTATAATTGATTATCTCTATAAAGATTCTTTCATAACAAAAAATTATCACATTTTAATGATTTTTTCATTTAGGAGGAGTAGAATTCATCCGTAATCAAAAATCTTAAGGAGATAAGAGATGAAAAAAGGGATAGTTTTATCACTCAGTGCGATCGCACTCACAACTGTTGCAACACAAGCAGGAGCAGCAGAGAACTTAGTAGAGATGTTTAAGAACGGAAAAAATGAGGGGTATGTTCGCTTACACCACATTAATGAATCTACATCAAGAAATATAGCGATCACGGGAAGTGTAGTGGGTGGTAAACTCAAATACGAAACAGACTCACTTTATGGGCTGAGCTTTGGTACTGCGATCTATGCGACACACGATACAGGTCTTACAAATTGGGATAACCTGACTAAAGAGGGATATAACCAAGTTGCTGGGGGTCTTATGGGTAATAAGGAACTTGGTGCTGATGGTAGATTTCAGGGATATGCAACTATTGGTGAAGCATTCGTTCAGTATGCATATTCAAAATCAAATGTGAAGTTTGGAAGACAAGAGTTTCAAAGTCCAATGACAAAGAGTGAAGTGACATTGATACCAAACCTTTATCAAGGGGTAGTAGCAACTGTAGGAGAGATTGAAAACACGAAGATTCAAGCTGCATATATCACAGATATGATGTTTGGTACACGTGCTACAACTGAGGCTCAACTTTTAGGTGATGGTGCATATGGTATCACAGCAGGTGCTGGTTTTGGACACTATAGAGCACAAGATGGAAAACAAGAATTTATGTCTATGGGTGAAGCGGCTTTTGGAAAAGTGGAGGGACTACCAACAGGTGTACCTACTTATCCAGCTAATGGCAAAAACGATAACGACAACGGTCTTATGGCATTAGGTGTTGAGTATGGGGAAAAAGGTCCTTTAGCGGTACGTGTATGGGACTACTATGCAAAAGATATGTTTAATACACTTTATGCGGATGTAGACTACAAAATGAAGCTTTCAGGTGCTAAAGTGATGCTAAGTGCTCAAGTGTTACACCAAAGTGATGTTGGAAATTTTAAAGATTCAGGGGCAGCAGAAGCTCTCAATGCAGATCAAACAATTGTGGGTGTTTCTCATACACCTTCACAGATGGATCAATTGTATAAAACAAAATTAAGTGAAAAAGATGGCGGTATTGATGCGCTCTACTTTGGTCTTCAAGCAAAAGCACAGATCCAAGATTTTGGTTTTCTAGCAGCATACTCTAAGAACACAAAAGGGCATGTGATCGATCCTTGGGGTGGAAACTTTGGATATACAAGTACGATCTTCTCACGTAATGAAAACCGTGCAGATACTGATGCGTACAAACTAGGATTCAACTACGACTTTACAAATCTTGGTGTTGAGGGCTTGAAGTTTATCTATAACTATGGTGCATACAAAAGTGATGTAGAAGCGACAGCATATCTTGCTGGATGGAGTAGTGGAACAAACGCTGCTGGTGGAACACACACAGAAAACTCTCACGAGCATGATTTCCATCTTTTCTATCAAGTACCATCGTACAAAAAAATGTGGGTGAGACTCTTCCATGTAGAGCGTAAAGATGATACACGTCAGTACAACCAAGCACATACGCGTCTTGTAGCAAACGTAGCATTCTAAACAAAACTGAAAGACAAACGAAGGAGAAAGATATGGACATAACAAGAAGAAACTTACTCAAGGCTTCAGGTCTGAGCGTTGCAGCTTTTGCTGTGAGTGGATGTGGAGCAGCAGCTGCGACACCTGAGGCAAAAACAGCGACCAATGCAAAAGCACTTATGCCAAAATCAGCAGGTAAAAGAGTTGTGATCGTTGGGGGCGGATGGGGTGGTCTCACCGCTGCGCGTAATATCATGAAAAAAGCACCCGATGCAGAGGTTGTTGTACTAGAAAAAAGAGCGGTATTTACTTCATGCCCGATCTCAAATGAGTGGATCGTTGGGGATATTCCTCTTGACTTTTTAACACGCGACTTCTTTACTACAGCAAAAGAGTACGGATACAAAATACTCCAAACAACAGTGACAGATATCGATCGCAAGTCACAAACAGTAGCAACGACGTGTGGAAACATTGACTATGACTATCTTGTTCTCTCTCCAGGGATCCGCTATGACTATTCAAACTGGTTTGGTGAAGATGCCCAAATGGCTGAGAGATGTCGCCAAGAGTGTCCACCTGCACTGATGCAAGGCAGCGAGCACGCAGCACTCAAAAAGATCTTAGAAGACTTTGAGGGCGGGAACTTTATCATCTCTATTCCTGATGGTGCGTATAGATGTCCTCCAGCACCGTATGAGAGAGCGGCACTGATCGCCAACTATTTTAAAAAGAACGAGATCGAAGGCAAAGTGATCATCTTAGACCCAAAAGAAAAGCCAAAACCTAAAGGTCCAGGCTTTATGGCAGCATATAAAGAGCTCTATGGTGATATCGTAGAGTACCATCCAAACTCTGCTGTTCAAGGGGTAGATCTTGACAAAAAAGAGCTCAAAGTAGCTGTGACAGATGCAAACCTAAACACAACGATGAAGACAGTGAAATTTGACGCAGCAAGCCTTATCCCTGTCAATGCTGCTTCAGAGCTTATCACCAAAGCGGGTGTAGGTATGGGCAAAGCTGGATGGGGGCAAATGAAAGCGCCAACATTCCAGAGTGCAGCCGATGAGAGAGTGTTTGTGATCGGTGACTCTGTAGGTGGATACCCTTATCCTAAATCAGGTTCTATCGCGAATGGTCAGGGGCATATTGTCTCAGATATGATCGCAAGCAGAATCAATGGCACAAAAGAGCTTAGCGATATAGCACTTCCGATCAACACGTGTTATTCGATGGTCAATGACACAGAGGCGATCTCAGTATCTGCAGATTTCTCCCTGGTAGATGCAAAAGATCCACAAGGTAACCCTATCAAAAAGATCAAGGGGAACATGAAAGCCAACAACCAACGCTCAAGCGCGCTTGGTAAAGGAACACACAACTGGTTCCAAGGTATGATGACCGATATTTTCGGCGCATAGGCTTTTTTACACACATTTCATTATTTCATTCCTTTTCTAATTTTCTATGCGAGGACTCCTTACCTCGCATAAAATCACCATCTTTTAGCTACAATATTGCATGGGAAAGAAAAACAAAAAACTAACAAAAATCAATCAAAAAATAAAACAATATTTCGATGACGACCCTTTTGATCTCGGGGTAGAACGTATGCCTACAGAGAAGCTTAGTGAGCTGATGCACACGCTGGGTATCTATGATGTAGAGCACAATAAAAAGATACTTCTCAAAACAATTCGTCAGCTTTGGTCTGAGGCAGATCTAGAGCTTCGTCAAGATATCTATCGCTTTTTTCACGAAGATGGCACGATCTATAAGGGCGCACACAAACAAGAGCCAAACTTTGATAGAGTGGCAAAGATAGAGAGTATCCTCGAAGAACTTGCAGTCGATCCACGTGAAGAGGCACTTTTGCGTGATGCCTTTTTTGATGTACGCGCCAAAAAGATCACGATAGAAAAGATGGAATCTAAGCTACGTCATATCCGTTTTGAGCAAAAAAAAGAGGAGCTTCAAAAAGCACTTGGCGGGGTCTTTGATCTTGATGATGCGTTTGAGTTTAACGCTTCACTTCGCTATGTGCTTTATGGGCAATCGTTTCATAAGATCCTTACACTTGCGACCAAACCTTATGAGTACGAATATCTTCAAGAGGGGGATTTTGAAACCATTAAGATGCGCATCGAAGATGATCAAAACCTTGTGATCGCTGCAAAGCAACTTGAGATCGATACCTTTATCCAAAATCTTCGTGATCCACACCCTTATCTCACACACAAAGAGATCCTCCACGCGCTACGCGCGGCTCCACCAAAGAGCAAGCTGAGCGTGCCACTGCTTAAAGAGAGTGTATTGCACAAGATCATTGCCCAAGAGATCGATGTATTAAAGCTTGAGATTCACGATGAAGAGCTTTTGCTCACACTCGATGAACGTTGTGCTTTGCCCCATATTCAAGGGCATAGAGATTATGTGCTTGAGCTTCATATTGAGCTTACCTCTTTGCTTGAGGATATTTGGAGCGGAGAAGATCTTGATTTTTCTGAGGTGATCGCAAGTGCAAAACAAGAACACGAGAGTCATTTCTTTGAAGATCTTGATGCTTTGGTCAAACAGTGTGGGGAGTATGCAACACTGCTTCATTTTACATCCCAAGAGCTTTATGAGAAAGTGTATGGCTTTTTAGGCGATCTTTTAACGAGCAGACTGGTCATTAGCCCAAAGATAGCGCGAAAAACACTGCGCGCTTTTGTGCACGATACCCACGATGCCCTTATTAAAAAGCAACGCCAAGCACTTCTGGCGCGGAGCATTCGTGACTTTAAAAATCTCTTTCCGCTCGCGCGTGAATTACGCCGTAAGCTTGTTTTGCATATCGGACCAACCAACAGCGGAAAAACCTACCAAGCGATGCAAAAGCTCAAATCTGCCGATACAGGATACTACCTTGCACCGTTAAGACTTTTAGCATTAGAGGGCTATGAGGGGCTCAAAGCCGATGGAGTAGAGGTCTCGCTCATCACAGGCGAAGAGCAACTCATCAACGAGGAAGCGACCCATATTAGCTCTACCATCGAGATGCTTAACTTTGATGTGGATGTAGATGTATGTGTGATCGATGAGGTGCAGATGATTGATGATAGAGATCGTGGTTGGGCATGGGCAAATGCGATCATTGGAGCCCCTGCCAAAGAGATCATTATGACAGGCTCATCCAATGCAAAAGAGGCGGTGATCGCGCTAGCAGAATATCTGGGTGAAGAGCTTGAGATCATAGAGTTTGAGCGTAAAAATCCACTCACTCTTTTAGAAAAACCAACCCATGTTAAAGATGTAGAAGAGGGCACGGCGATCATCGCTTTTAGTCGTAAAGATGTGCTCAAACTCAAACAAAACTTTGCTCGCTTTTTTAGCGTGAGTGTGATCTATGGCAATCTCTCCCCTGAGGTGCGCCGTGAAGAGGCAAGACGTTTTCGAGAAAAAGAGACGCAGATCCTTGTTGCTACCGATGCGATCGCGATGGGGATGAACCTTCCTATCAAAACCCTTTTATTTTCTAAAGCACAAAAGTTTGATGGAGTGAGTGAGCGCAATCTTCTCCCAACCGAGGTACATCAGATCTCAGGGCGTGCAGGGCGTTATGGGATGAACGAAGAGGGCTTTGTGGGAGCACTTAGCCCCGAGGTGCTCAGTATCGTCAAAAAGAACTTCCATAAAGAGGATAAGCCTATAGGTGTGCCTTTTAAAGTGATGGCGAATCTCGATCACATCAAAACAGTAGGGGCTATTTTAGAAGAAAACTCTTTGGCTGAAATTTTGAAATTTTTTGTAGAAAATATGGAGTTTAGCGGACCATTTCGTGCGACAAACTTAGATGATATGATGGAGGCAGCTCTGCTTGTAGATGGCTATGATCTTGATCTCACCACCAAATATCATCTCGCCTGTGCTCCACTCACACTCAAATCCCCTTATATAATTAGCGCGTTTGAGAGTTACATCCTAGCACTCGAGAAAAAAGAGGAAGTTCCCTACATCCCACCTGCACTTGTAGGAAGCTTTGCACAAACAAGCGAAGAGCTTCTGCGCGCGGAGGATATGGTCAAAGAGATCTCTTTGTATCTCTGGCTGAGCTACCGTTTTGAAGAGTATTTTTTAGAGACCCACAAAGCACGAGAATACCGAAGCGTACTCAATAGATTTATCGAAGAGTCACTCCAACAAAGCCATTTTGTGCCACGTTGTAGAATGTGTCAAGCACCCCTACCACTTCACTCAAAATACTCTATCTGCCAAAATTGTTTTAAGAAAAACTACACAGGTAAATACGCGAGGAAGCCAAGAGGGTAAGTCAAATATGTATGATATAATTTATTCAATAAAAATGATTTTCAAAGGCTTCGAGTGATAACTGCTACCAAAGATGCTATAGTTGAATATATAAAAAAGCACAAAGATGAACTCAAAGAGAAGTATTCTATTGAAAAAATTGGATTATTTGGCAGTTTTGCTACAAATAATTATACAGATAAAAGTGACATTGATATAGTGTATACAACAAGTTCAAAAGGCTTGACATATACACAAGAGCTCTCACTTGAAGATGAGTTTGAAAGTACTTTTGGAAAATCTATAGATCTCGTGAATTTAAAATATATGAATCCACTCATAAAAAGAAAAGCAATCAAAGATATTATTTATGTATAGTGATAAAAATTTAATCTATTTTTTTACTATCTTAGAAGCAATAGAAAAAATAAACTTCTATTCAAATGATTGCAAAGATGATGAAGAGTTTTACCATTGTAACCATCAAATGAATTTCAACGCAACAGTAAATTTACTCATAGCTATCGGCGAAGAAAATAAAAAAATTAGTGAAGATATCAAAAAAGATCATCCATTTAGATGGAATGATATCTCAAAAATGAGAGATAAAATATCTCAAAAATGAGAGATAAAATATCTCATAATTATAGAGGTGTAAACGCTTATATGATATGGGATATCATTCAAAATTCACTGCAAGAATACAAGCAACTTCTTATAAAAATTTTACCAAATATTAAAGATTTTGAAGTTGCACTTGATGATGCTTTGAGTTCTCAATATTATCTTCATTTGAAGTACTTAAAAAAGGAATATAAAAGATGAGAAACTACAGTGAATAAGATCTCAATTATAGGTTCAAATATTTTAGCAATGCTTTTGGTAGCATGTGGCGATGGAGATTCTAGCTATGAAAACAGTTCTGCCATGAACGCAGGTACAGGATATTATGTAGATAGTGCTGTTGAGGGAGTTTCTTACGAGTGCGGTATACACACAGGCGTAACAGATGCTGAGGGTAAGTTTGTTTTTGATCTCAATCAAGGGTGTAGGTTTTCACTTGCGGGGATAACACTTCGCGAGACGAATGGATCAGATATGCTTGATGGTGGTAAAATAGTTGAAAACAATGAGAGTGTGGCTAGATTTTTACAATCACTCGATAATGATGGCAATCCAAATAATGGTATTCAGATAACAAGTGATGTTGTAGATGTGCTTATAGGAGCACTACAAGGTGCTGGTAGCGAAGGTAGAATACCTATAGATAGTGAAGTTGAGAATGTTATCACAAGCATAAAAAATGAAGTGGCATCATATCAGGGGAGAGCAAAAACTGCTGATGAAGTAAATACACATCTAGCAAATACCTTATTAAATTTTACAAAAGAATCATTGGCGGGAAAAAAGATGTATCGAGTGAGCAATGAAGAGAGTAGCACAATGTCTGCGAGTATTGCACTCTATGAACTTAGTTTTAATCAAGAAATGACTTCGTATACAAAAATAGCCAAAACAGGGAGCTATACTGAAAATATAACAACAGAATTTAGCTTAAATGGCAATACTATAACGCTATTAGATGATTCAACATTTACTTTTAATAATGAAGATAAGGATTGCTATAATTTTTATGTTGCAAGTGTTAAGAGTGGTAAAGATACCTTTACTCGCTATGGTGTCGAATGTTTTTACAAATCATACGATAAAGCAAAAATAGCATATGATGAGTTGTTTAATGTGTCTGTAGGTACTGTACCTAACTATGCTTTAGAAAACTAAATCAGGTAGCATAGACTCAGAATTCACAAAAAAGAATTTATTTTTTTAGTTTCTTTTCAAATAGAGCTATGATCTATTCAAAATACTTTATCTGTCAAAATTGTTTTAAGAAAAACTACACAGGTAAATACGCGAGGAAGCCAAGAAGCTAAGAGGTTCCTCTTAGCTTTTGAATTGATCGATGGTTCTGCGGAGTGAGGATGCGATCTCTACGAGTCGTTTGAGCTCCTCTTCGATCGACTGCACGCTTGTTTTGTTGTTTGTTGAGAGTGTTTCTATCTTTTTGATATCGTTGATGATATCTTCTACATGAGATGCCATCTCTTGGCTATCTTTGCGTGATTGATCTGCGGCTGTGCTTGTTGAGGCAATAGCATCGGATGTAGAGCGGATCTTGCTCTCAACATCGCTTGAGACATGGGTGAGACTCTCAATATTTTGCGCATTGAGGCTCATCTTATCCCCTACATCATTGATAGACTGCACGATGGTGCTCACGCTGATGTCGATCTCAACAAGTGATTTTTGTGTACGCTCTGCAAGTTTTCTCACTTCATCAGCAACTACGGCAAATCCACGTCCATGTTCCCCTGCACGCGCTGCTTCTATGGCAGCATTGAGCGCTAAGAGATTGGTTTGTTCTGCGATCTCTTTGATCACCGTGAGCACATCTTTGACTTGATCTGCGTTTTGTTTGAGCCCGCTGAGCTCGTTTGAGAGTTCATTTTCAGTCTCTACAAAGGTATGCACCTCTTCTGTCAGCGAGTTGAGTGAGAGGATCGCTGTGTTGAGCTCTTCGTTTGCATTTTTGACATTCTCTTGGGTCTCTTTGGATGCTTCGAGACTTTGTGAGATCAGACCAAGGATTGATGCCCCTTTGGATGTGGTTCCAGAGACGATCACTTGCTCTTTTTCTGTAGATTCACCGATGATATGGCTTGAGTTTTCTATCTCAGAAGCGATCTGAGAGTTTTGATGGCTAAGGTCTTTGATCTCATTGACCGTACTTTGGATCATCTCTACAAAGCGATTGACTTCACGCTCTGTGTCTCCAAACTCATTTTCACTCTCTGCTTTGAGACGTTTGGTGAGATCTCTATCACCACTTACCAAGTCAGCTACTCGATCTTTGAGTGTCAAAAGAGGGGTGAATATCTGCACATTTAAAAAGAAGCTTGCAGTCATGATCAAAAGAAGAAATGCAACAGCAAGACTCATAAGAAGCGTATTTTTTGTCGCTGCGATATCTGCATCGTTTTGATTGAGCGAGATAGTGAGATCGACGGTTCCAAGAACATAGCCTTCTTCTGCATTATAGTGACAACTCAGACATCTCTGCTCAGCGATCATAGGCTTGATCATACGAATGGTGTGATTATCTTTCTCATCTGTTTCGATCACTTTAGATGTTTTGTTTTTCATGATCTCGATAATGAGAGGATCTGTCGTAAAAGGCTCATCAGGTGCATAGACTTCAATCACAGCCTGTGATTTTGTGACTACGAGATCTTGTATCCCATCGATCCCTTTTGCGCCTTCATAGGCAGCTTTTACCGCAGCTGGATCACCCATCATCATACTTGTTGTCATTGTCTGAAAGATAGACTCACTGAGCATCCCAAGTGATTGCTTGGTATTTTTATTGGAGAGCTCTTGAAGCGTTGCTGAGAGATAATAGGTGATCCCAACAAGTCCCATGACACCTAAAAGTGCGATAGCCGTAATAACTTTTGATTTGACAGTTTTTAGCATTTTCTTTCCATTTCATTCATGTTTCTACTAGTATTGTAGCTAAAAAGTGTTGCAAAAATCGCTATTTAAAAGCAAAAACTTTGGCTCGAAACATTATAAAATACACAAGAACTATAATCGATACGAATACAAAAGGCATCTTCAAGGGAAAGTTCTTGCACAAGAGCGATGAGTACGCGTATAACACCCGCGTGAGTAACGACTAAAACGTTTTGTTTGTTAAGAGATGGCAAAGTCTCAAAAAAGAACTCTTGAACCCTTTGGATGTAGCTTGTATACTCTTCTCCATCGAGTGCTTTGATCCACTGCATAAAATCAATATATTCGATCTCTCCTTGTGCAATGATGGTATCAAAACGCATCCCCTCATGTTTGCCCCAAGACTTTTCACGAAGCTGGGATGTATAGATCGCATCTTGGCTGTGAATGGAGTGTTCAAGCGTTTTTTTCGCACGCAGAAGATCAGAACAAAAGACAGCATCGTAGTTTTGTGTATCAAGATAGCTTGCAAGCTCTTTTGCCTGAGCGATCCCTTTTTCTGAGAGATCGATATCGATCGCTCCGTTGTAACAACTATGGTAGCGCTCCTCTACCTCTGCATGGCGAACAAGTGTGATGCGCATTAGTAAAGCCCTAGCAAAACGAGCTGGAGTAAAAATAGCTCGCTGCACTCGATCATAAAGCCATAGATATCTCCACTAAAGCCTCCATAGCGTTTGATAAAAAAACGCTTACACACAAACAAAACTAACAAGGAGCCTAACACTAACACCCATGAAAAATAAAAGCCAAGAACTAAAACATACAGCGAGGCAAAAAGAAGCTGTGAGCGGCTAAATTCCTCTTTGGCTAAAGTGCTCATCCCATTTTTGGAGATATAGGGGTGAAAATAGATTGCAAGAACAACATTAAAGCGTGAGAGCATCAAGATAAGTGGGAGCAGATACACAGCTTCTAAAAATGCAAGAGTGGAAGCTTTGAAGATCAAAAAAGTTGTACTGAATAACATCCCCATCCCACCCACATGAGGATCTTTCATCACCTCTAAGGCACGCTCTTTTGCAACATAAAGCCCATCGAGGGTATCGCTCAGGCCATCAAGGTGCAAAGCACCTGTAAGAACCACCCAGAGCACAAATAAAAGCACACCAAGATGGAGTGGGGGAAGATAGGGGCTAAGAAGTGTATGCACAGCAAGGAGTATCAGGCCTAGTAGCAAACCTACTAGAGGGTAAAACATCACAGCATAGCCATTGATTCCTCGAAAAAAGTCATGAATCTTAAAAATAGGAAGTGTTGTAAGCATAGAGACAGCCAGCGCAAACCCATAAAAGATTTTTTTCACTTGATCTGCCTCGCGATCCCTGCAACGGTGTGAAAAACGCTCTCACACTCACAAGCGATAATCTGTGAGAGTCTGCCCGAAATATCGATAAATTCACGTGCGAGTTTATTCTCTGGCACCACACACGAGCCTACATCATTGAGAACAAAAACGATATCTTGTTTGAGTGATAAAACTCTCTGGATCTCTGTGAGCATCTCTTCATAACTGTGCCCATGATAGAGCATATTGTTGATCCACATACTCAAACACTCCACAAGTACAATATCTTTGCACACGGAGATGGCGTTATAGAGGTGCAAAGGCTCTTCGTGGGTGATAAAATGCTTGCCCCTTTGCTCTTTGTGCGCCTTGATCTTGAGCGCCATCTCCTCATCGATAAACTCTGTGGTTGCAAGATAGATGGGTCTGATATGAGCGTGCTTGCGTGCAAACTCCTCAGCGCGCAGTGACTTACCACTTTTGATACCCCCGATAAAAAGTGTTTTCATCTTACATCATCCCATAAAGCAAGAGTTCTATCTCTTGAAGCAATCTTGTAGCTTCTACATCCGAAGCTTTGGCATAGGCGAGTGCGCCACCTGCTCCTACGCCCTCTTTGGCTTCCCCTTGGTCATATTTTTTTAATACTGCTAGCTCTGAGGTGGCAAAAGAGAAGCTAGTATAGAGGGCATGAGGGGTGTAGCTAAGTTGTGAGAGGATCTTTTTGATATCAGAGTTTTCATCTTTGGCGACCCACTGAGTTGTGGCAAGGGTGATGTTTTTAGAGTTGATGCGCTGGAGCAGATCTTCACGCAGAGCATCGGCAATGAGCAAACACGCCGCCATCTGTGTGCCCCCTGCAAGCACGATATGAAAACGTCGGCTTGCTTCGAGTAAAAAACCTGCACAAAACAGAAGCATCAAGTCACTCACCTTGCCAAGTTTCTCAAAGCGTGAATCTTGCTCGTTTATGTGAGAGAGCGCTTCTTGGATCGTTTGCTGGCGAATATCTGTTGGCACCTCATTAAAACTTGAGGAGAAACACTCCCCAAGATCATATCCAAGAGCTAAAACACTCGCTGCAGCTGTTGTTGTTCCGCTTGGAGTACTCTCAGCTAAGATGAGAAAGTTTCCACGAAGCTCATAGCTTTTACCAAATGCCATCCCTTTTGCAAAAACCTCTTTGGCATCAAAGTTTGCACCCTGTGCAATCGAGCCAGAAGGTTCTAATCCAAAAGAGTGGGTATTGCAGTTTTGTGGCTTTTGGCTTAGCCCTAAGTCTAGAATCTCTAGAGTAGAAAAACCACAAAGGTTATGCACCGCGCGGGTGATAAGTGCGGGGCTTGGCACACCTGTTGGGGTTTCTGGGAGTTCTGTGAGAGAAAAGACCTTCTCATTAGAGATATACTCGGCATCAAGAGTTGGAGTGAGTGGGATCTTGCCTGGGATCCCCGCTTGGGTGATCCCCTCTATCTCGCAGGTGCGAGTTACTGAAGCAGCGAGTAAAAAGTCTGCTCTTCCACTTGGCAATGTATCGGGTAGGTCGGTGAAAATATTATACGTTTGCATCTTGTTTTCTTTGTGTAGATTCAAAGAAAATTATAGCTAAAAACCACTTTGATATCCTCTTTTGTTTTAAGTGATTAAAAAATAATCTATCTATTGGTTTATTTTAGAGCATCAAAGGTTATAATTGAGAAAAACTCTAAGGTTGAGAGATGGATGCAAAACAGAAAAATATAGCACAATTCTATGAAGCTCGTACCCAATATTTTAAGTGGCTCAATAGTGTCAAACTTCTTGTTTCTGGCTTTGAAATAGACAAAAACTACCTCACCCCTATTGCGCAAGATAGCGCTTTTGGTCGTTGGTTTTATACCCAAGGCTTACAGTTTTCACGTTTTCAGTCTAAAAATGTCTTAGACGAACTAGAAGAGATTTTAGCATTGATGTATGAAGTGTACACAAAGATTTATGCCATCTATTATGGTGAAAAAAAGAGTGCTCTCAAGAGTCTTTTAGGGATACGTCAAGTTCCAAACAAGCATGAACAAGAGCTTGCTGCACGCTATTATGAAGAGTTAGTGCTTCATGCAGATAGGTTTAAAAAAAGACTTAGTCTTTTTGAATCGCAACTCTTATCGATGAGTCAAGAGAAGCACGTTACCATCAATAGAATAAAAACCGATACACAGCAAAAAAAAGAGAAGGATCATATGAGCGAAGAGGGCGGGCTCTACCATGGACCCAGATCGCACTAGAGGCAAGAAGATTTGTTATAATATCCTCTTTAAAATCAAAGGATGGGAATGGATCTTCACACAATTGAGCAAAGGGTGCAAAGCTTAAGCAAATATATTCAAGAGATTGTGATTGTTTTGCACCAAGGGCGACCTTTTGCTTTTGAACCCTCTGAATAAACCCAAAAAAATATCCATAAGCACCAATTAGATAAAATAAGAGATATAGAAGATACAGGAAGGTCAGTATGCAGCTAAGTTT
>JAVETX010000090.1:0-265 GCA_034005845.1 Sulfurimonas sp.
TAGGATTAAGATTTACATTGATAGAGATAGTAGGATCTTCTAAGAGCTTCTCGTAGCAGATCTCTAAGACAGCCTTTGTAATATTACGCAAAAGAAAAGTCCCCTCAATAGCTGGGAGGATTCTATCAGGCGTGATAATATTTCCTTGTTTATCTCTTATACGCAAAAGTGCTTCATAGTGGGAAGATTCGAGTGTTTCATTAGAAACTATCTTTTGGTAATAACAAAGAAGGCGCTTCTCCTCTATCGCCTCTTTTATCTCATT
>JAVETX010000090.1:275-750 GCA_034005845.1 Sulfurimonas sp.
TAACGCGATATCTGCAAGCTTAAAAGCTTCTGAAAAAGTACGAGACTGGTGCGGCGCAAGATTTACCCCTATAGAGACTGTAATTGCCAAAGACTCTTTATTTTGGATCCAAAAATCTTTTGTTTGAATTGCTTTAAAAATATGTTCTACAATATTGATCTCTTCAAGCGTTTCTTTTGGATCACGCTTGATGAGAAGCACAAACTCTTCTCCACCATAGCGAATCGCAATATCTTGATGCTTACGCATAGATCCACGTATACACTCAGCGACTTGAGTAAGTATCTTATCACCTACATCATGTCCATAGGTATCGTTTACCGCCTTAAAATGATCGATATCAAGGGTTGCGAGTATATAATCTTGAAGATGGATAAAATCTTGTGCATCTTGAAGATAGTTTCTATTATAAACCCCTGTAAGTTTGTCAACATAAGCATTTTTTCTCATTTTCAAATACCGCAATGTTTGAAAA
>JAVETX010000090.1:760-2638 GCA_034005845.1 Sulfurimonas sp.
CAATAGCAATAATTCCATTTTTCATCATGGTGAGTATTTGATTGATCTTGCGTACTTTTTTGATCGAAAAATCTATCGTAAGCAACATCTCCACTTCACCTTTTCTAAAAACAGGTGCGATATGTGTGATAGAGAGTTCTTGAAGATAATTATGTTCTATCTGCAAACTTTTTTTTGTTTTGTACACATCAAGCCATTGAAGATTGTCGATATCAAACTTTTGATTGATAAAAGCCTTGTCCTTTTTAGAACCATCGGCTAAAAAACGAAAGACTCCTCGCTCATCCTTGTAAAGAAGATAGGTATAAGCGATATTTTCGGTAATAAGAAGCTCTAACTTTTTCTCTATCGTTTTTTGTAGTGTTTCATTTGAAAGGATCTGGGAGCTAAAATCTTGCTCTTTATCTAAGAGCTCTTCGATCTGCATCACACTATTATTGACAATAGTAAAAACATCGTTTGTCGATATCTCTATCATCTTTTTTTCTACACTCTGTTCTATTTTTATAGTGCCATAGAGCAAAAGAATAAGTACCCCTGAGATAAACAAAACAGAGAAGATAAGATAGAGTGGTTGCTTGATTAAAAACTTTTCTTTCAATCAAAAATCCTCTACAAACTTGTCAAACTCTAAAGGAAGTTTCACGCCACGTTTTTGAAGTCTTTGGGAGATAAAGGTAATATTTGGTCGACTCTTTTGCCAAAAAAAAGCTCCATAATATCTCTCATCATTCAGAAGTTTACGATAGTTACTTGTCAAAATCAGTTTTTTTGTATCCTTGCAATAGCTAGAAATATCTAGCGATTTTTTAACAAATACAAAATTTGCATCCTCACAATTTGGACTAAGTGTAAAGAATTTTTGATACACCTTTTGTTCTAGCTCTGAGATCTCTGGGATAAAGAGTCGTATCTCCTCTTTGGGCAAAGAAGCAGATGCAACTCTCTTAATGATCGTCGCTTCTAGTTCTGTTTCTTTTGTGTAAGTCTCGAGCATAAAGGTATAGTTTTGTGCAGGCAAAAAGCTAAAGAGTATCAGTGTGAGCCATAACAGACGCATCAGAATCTCCAGCTCAAAGAGAGACTTACTCTCTTTTCGTAATCATAAAAAGAAAAATGCTCAGCTGATGGTGGAGGAAAAGAGACATGTGTGTACAAAGATTGTGTCGCTTTTTCAAGAAGATTCTCCCCCTTGATACTCAAAGAGATATCCTCTGAATAGTTATATCGCATCCCTAAAGAGAGATCAAATGCATCAGCAACACCCACATAGATATTTTGACTCGGATCATCATACGCATAGCCCCTGCGGTAGATCAAAGAGGAAAAATAGCTAAGATCTTCATAGGCACCCATGATCTTGATAAAACCACCCTCTTTAGAGTTATTCGCTTTTTCGCTGAGTTTATTAGCAAAATAGTTAAGTTTCAAGCGATAATTATCAGAAAAGAGATACTCATAACTCAAAGTCAATCCTTGTGTTGTCACAGTATGAGGGATATTGATAAAACCCACAGGAGTAAGATATATAAAGTTGTCAATACGTACATGATTGTATATCAAAGAAAGTTTTGATGTATCATTTGAATATACACCCTCTATAGTAAAGGTGCGATACTTTTGCGGATCTAGATTGATACTTTGTGCTTGGGCAAAATCGACGTTAAAAAATGTAGGTGGAACATAAGTGTGGGTGTAAAAACTCTTTATCCCAAAAGAATCATGGGGTGTATATATCGCACCAACGCGAAAGAGTGATTCTATAGAATCTTTAAAAAAACCACTTCGCTCATACCTATCTATCTTCGCATTTGCAACAAAGTGGAGAGTATCACTCCATCGATATTCCTCTTGTAGAAGTAAAGAGTAGATACTTTC
>JAVETX010000060.1:0-10470 GCA_034005845.1 Sulfurimonas sp.
TGATCAATGACAGTTAAGTCTTTTTTCATCCTCTCAAACTTTTCTTATTGTGCCTCATTAGTCTATCTTTTTTCGACACTTTTAATTATACGATGACGGTAGGGGTAATGTAATCGAGATTGCGGATCAAGTCCGCAATGACGAGAGGTGTCATCCTGAACTAGATTCAGGATCTAAGAATGCTCGATGATCTCTGAGGGAATAATATAGATAAAACTCGTACCTTTTTTGAGCTCTGAATCGATCTCAAGCTTGATACCCGCTTTTTTGATAATGGTCGCAACAATATTAAGCCCTATTCCAAAGCCACCCTTTTGAGTGTCTTCTCTGTAGTAACGATCAAAGATCTTATCGACATCCTCTATCCCCACACCATAATCTCTAAAGCGCAGTTCACACTCATCCTCTTTCATTTCTAAAAAGATCTCTATTTTATTATTGTCATACGAGTATTTGATCGTATTAGAGATGTTATTATCGATCACCCTTTGGAGTTGTTTTGGGTTGGCATATATCTTGATCCCTTTTTGTATCTCGTGGTAGATATTGAGATTTTTCATGAGTGCGACCTCTGTAAAATACTCAATGCGCTCCAAAAGATATGCTGAGAGATCGATCCACTCTTTTTCAAAATCGAGTCTTTCGTTTTTGATGATATAATCCATATCGTTATAGATATTAGAGAGCACCTTACTCGCAGCTTTGATACGTTGGAGATATTTATTGGTCGGGTTTTTACGGTTGTAAAGATCTATATTTACATTAATGATAGAGAGTGGCGTGTTGATCTCATGCATCGAGTCTTTGATAAAAGTATCGAGTCTGTGGTTCACCTGCTTAAAAGGTTTGGCAAAACGATCTAAGAAAAACAGACTCAGTACAAACACCAAGATCACGATAGAAAAGAGGATCACCATCACCTTTTCATATACCACCGCAAAAGAGAGCTTATTCTTTAAGATAAGATAGCTTGCACCAAAATAGCGCTTATGTGGCAAGGCTATGACAAGATAGGCATTTCCCTCATCAAGATAATATCCCTCTTTAAAATACTTGATCTTAGTATCAATTAGGGTAAAGATAGGGTTAAAGTTTCTATCATACAAGCCTGATTGAAAGGAGCGAAAACGGGGATATTCATAGTAGTTTTCATTTTGATTGAACTCTTCCATCGATTTGACGATGAGCATAGACTTCTCTTTTAAGTGAAGCTCATTTTGGATCGCGTGGATATTTTTCATGTATATAGTATAGAAAAATAAAGGGGCGAGCAAAATTGCCGCGATAAGCCCACTATAGATAAGAGAGTATTTGAGTGCGTAGCGACTATCTTTCAATGATATACCCCAAGCCTCTTCTGTTTTGTATCATATTTTCAGGGAGCTTTTGGCGTAGGTTGTTGAGCTGTACACGGATCGTTGCAGGCTCTACATATTCTCCCCACACCTCATCTTGAAACATCTCGGTTGAGACGATAGCATTTTTGTTTTTGATAAGCACCTCTAAGAGCTCTTTTTCTGTTTTACGAAGTACGATCTCTTCGCCATTTTGGGTGAGCTTGCTTTTGGTCATATCATACATCACGCTACATCCCAAGTCTATTTGCTTGGAGTCATCAAGATAAAAACTCGCATAGGCTTGTTCGATACGTAGTTCGAGTTCTACAAGATCAAAAGGCTTTCGGATGTAGTCACAACATCCACGCTTGTACCCCTCTTTGAGCGCGTCTATATCTACCATAGAGGTGAGAAAAATAGTAGGGATCTTTTTATTCTCTTTGCGCATATTGTGCAAAAGATCAAAACCTGAAAGCGATGGAACATTTACATCCAAAAGGAGGATGTCATAGTTTTTATCAAAGATCGCATCATAGGCTTCTAGTCCATCTGAAAAACCATCCACTTCGTGTCCAACATCTTCTAAGAACTCTTCAACACTTATACGAAGAGAGTACTCATCTTCTAATAATAATATTTTCATCGTATCTTCCCATCAATTTTTTTAACCATTTTATGCTCAAGCATCAACTGGATCAACTCATCTTTAGAGTGCGTATCAAGTCTTTTATACGCCTCTTCATAAAAGAGTTCTTTATCTTCGCGCGAGATAATATCTTTGACATACAAAAGTGTTTCGGCTCCAAACTTATCAAGCTTGCTTTTCTCCCACTCACTCTCACGCACCACATCATACAAACCGCTTCGTGTAACATTGATCAAAAAAGAGATATCATCCTCTGGATCTCTAAAGTAGTCTAAATACTTCTCTGGCAACACAAAGATATATCCCCCGATCGCTTCAGATTCCCCATCATACATCGTCTCATAAAAGATATATTTATTATCTTCATACAAGATACGGTTGGCTTGAAGACGCTTAAAGTCTATCTTTTGGAGGGTTTGAATATTGGAAAAGTTATAGTTGATATTTGCGACAATATTATTTTGTAAAAGGAGATTTCCCTGCATGAGTATCGCTCTGTCATAATATTTATAATCAAGCAATACATACAGATCGATCCCCATCGCGCGAAAATAGGATGTCACCGATTCAAAAAAATCTATCACCTCAAAAAATCCCAAAAGTTTTCCATTATCATACACCGGTACAGTTGCCTTGATCCCAAGACGCCTTCCTATCTCTATGGATGTACGCGGGCTTGCATTTGTGTGAAAATAATAGAGATCTTGTCTATAATCTTCTAGAGGCATCCCCGCGTAAATATCATCCCAACTACGCGCGAAAACATTGTATTCGCTGGTGATAATTTGAGCTCGGATGTAGCGAGAAGTGTTTGTTTGGATCGTTTGCATAATATCTGAGAGCACACTATATCCAAGCTCTTCATCCTCGTTTTCAAGAGCATCTAAAAGTGCCTTGTTTTTAGAGAGTGTGATCGCGATCTCTAGAGCGCTCATCTTTTCATCTCTGAGCTTTTTTTCCAAAGCGATCGTACACTGATCGAGAACACTATCGAGCTTTTGCTCTTTGACCTGCGTGTTGAAATAAAAAAAGACGATCGCAATAAGTAAAAAGAGAGAAGAAAATACATAAATAAGACTTCTCTTTTGCCCTAAAAACTTGAATAACTTTTGCATAGCACCCTAATCACATTTTTGAGAGATTATAACTATAGTTTTATTTAAAGAAGATAATTAGCAGACAAACTTTAAGCAAAAAAGAAGAGAGATTTGCATAATCTACAAAAAAATTACTACAAAGAAAAAATGATGGCAAATCACTTAGCAAACGAAGACTCCCCTTATCTGCAACAACACAAAAACAATCCAGTAGATTGGTACCCTTGGTGCGATGAGGCATTTATAAAAGCCAAAGAGGAGAATAAAGCGATCTTTATCTCTATTGGTTACAGCTCGTGTCACTGGTGCCATGTGATGGAGGAGCAGGTTTTTGAAAATGAGGAGTGCGCGAAAATTCTTAACGAACATTTTATCTCTATCAAAGTAGACCGCGAAGAGCGCCCCGATATCGACAAACATTACCAAGAGGTATATCAGCTGCTCAATCGCCGTGCAGGTGGCTGGCCAACCTCTGTCTTTTGTACTCCACAAAACAAACCTTTCTTTGCAGGTACCTACATCCCACCCCATTCTCAAGCAGGATCGGTGCAAGGGATGGGCTTTATCGAGATCACATCCCTTATCGCTGATAAGGTTGCACAAAATGACCCAAAACTTTTTGAAAATGCCGACCAAGTGAGCGCTTTTATCGGGCAAAAAAGCACTCCAAAAGAGGCAACTGTACTCAAAGAAGATTTTATCAAAAACTTTATGCTTCAAGTCAAAAATAATTATGACACCACCTATGGCGGTTTTTCAGTAGCTCCAAAATTTCCTCAAGCCGCAACCCTTTTAGCTCTGCTCCACTCTGATGCTCTTTATGATGATAAAGCAGCGCGCGCAATGGTTGAAAATACTCTCAGATCGATGCGCAAAGGTGGGATGTATGATCTCATCGATGGTGGGTTTTGTCGCTACAGTGTCGATGATGCGTGGCTCGTTCCTCACTTTGAAAAGATGCTCTATGATAATGCCCTACTTTGTGAGATCTACACACGTGCATCTGTGCAATACAGTGAGCCTAGCTTTTTAGAAACTGCTAAAGAGTGTGCCGATTTTTGGCATAACTTTATGAGCGAAGATGCTCTGTTTTACTCCGCAAGCGATGCTGATAGCGAGGGGGAGGAGGGAAGCTACTTTGTGTATAGTTACGAAGAGGTGTATGAGGCTTTGGCGAACAATGGCTTTGAGGATGTAGAGAAGATCTTAGACTCTCTTAGTGTCACCCATCATGGGAACTTTGAGGGAAAAAATATCATTCGCTTCAAAGATGAGAGTGCCCTGCCACAGTTTGAAGCGATCAAAATGATCTTGCAAGATCTGCGTAAAGATCGCGAGTATCCATTTATCGATAAAAAAATACAAACTTCATGGTCGAGTATGATGCTACGCTCTTTATTTTTACTCGGCGCTCACGATGCTAAATATATCAAACGTGCCCAAAACTCTCTTGACGCACTCCTACAAACGATGTATCTCGATGGAGTACTCTATCACACCACGCTCATTCATAAAACCCCAAAGATAGAAGCATTCTTAGAGGACTATGCGTTCTTGGCTTCGGCTCTCTTGGCTGGATATAAAGTGACACAAAATGAGGAGTATCTCATTATGGCGCAACGCTTTGCTAACACCGCACTTGAAAAATTTTATAACAAAGGGGAGTGGCTCTTTAGCATAGGTGAGTTTGAAACACGTGCAGAGATCTTTGATAACACCTACACAAGCTCGGTGAGTGTAATGTGTGAAGTGCTTTTGAGCTTAAGTTCACTTCTTGATGATGAAAAATATAGCCACTTTGCTTTTAAAACAATGGAGTACAACTCGTATGATCTCGCACGTCGCCCTGTGCACTACCCTTTTATGCTTATCCAAACCCTGCGCTATTTAAAAGGAGATCGCATCATCAAAGCGGAGGCAAACAAACTCACCGAAAATTTAGCTTCTCTTTCAAAACTAAGCTATCCATTTGTGCTTTATAAAGCGGATATGACAAAAGACTTTATGGTGTGTGGCGAGAAAAGCTGCTTTGCAAACACTTCGGATGTAGAGGATCTAGAGAGCTTGATACAAAGCTCGATCTAAAACTTGTGAGTACTTCCCTTCGCTTTTCGTAACACAGGCTTTAGCCTGTAAAAAACCTTTTTAATGCGATACTCTTTTAGTACGGACTAAAGTCCGTGTTACAAAACGACTATTCTAACGCAGGTTTCAGCCTGTAAAGTAAACTACATCCCAAGCCCACTCCTGCCAAAGGCAAGCTATTGGCTCCTTTATTTTTAATCTGAAATACTCTATAATAAAAAAAATTCCTTTAAAGGTGAACTATGGGGCACAAACGCAAAATGATCGGTGATGAGATCGATGATGAGACTCAAGAGAGTGATCTCGTACATCCTGATAGACGTAAAAGCAAAGAGGAGCAAGAAAAAGAGTTTGAACAGCGTAACAAATCAAAAAAGAAAAAGCGTGTTCAAGTATGGGTGAAAGAGGAGGTTTTAGAATACGAAGCAGAGCTTAAAAAACTTCAGATCGAACTGCTGAAGATGCAAAACCATATCAAAGAGACGGGGCAAAAAATACTGATCATCTTTGAGGGGCGCGATGCAGCGGGCAAAGGGGGAACGATCAAGCGTATTACCGAACACCTCAATCCACGCGGGGCACGTGTGGTGGCTCTGAATAAGCCAAGTGATGTGGAAAAAACACAATGGTATTTTCAGCGCTACACGCAGTATCTCCCCTCTGCAGGTGAGATCGTGCTTTTTGATCGTAGCTGGTATAACCGCGCGGGTGTAGAACCTGTAATGGGCTTTTGTACCCAAGAGGAGCATCAAGAGTTTTTGCACGCTGTTCCTGAGTTTGAGAAGATGCTCATCGACTCTGATATTCGCCTCTTCAAGTTCTTTTTTGCCGTCTCAAAAGAGGAGCAAGAGAAACGTTTTGAAAAACGTCGTAGTGACCCGCTCAAACAATACAAACTCTCTCCTGTGGATGAAAAATCACAAGACCTTTGGGATCAATACACCGTAGCAAAATACTCGATGCTTCTTGCTTCTCATACATCCCACGCTCCGTGGAAAATAATACGCTCAGACAACAAGAAAAAAGCGAGAATTAATTGTATTAAATATATACTTCAAAATATCGATTATCCAGAAAAGATCAAAGAAAAAAAGCTCGACACTGATCCTGAGATTCTCTATAGTGCAGATGAAGAGATCAAGACGATGCAAAATGCGATCGCTGGGCATACAAACTAAGTAAAGGAGGATAGATGAAAGCTTTTATCGTAGCAACATTGCTTGCAATCACTGCAGTTACTCTTTTCACGGCTTGTGAAAGAAATGACTATCAGCATCCTATGCATAGAAAATAAAACCAAGGGTGCATCCCTTGCACCCCTACTCTGATTCGATCTTCCCTCTCCAGCCACCACCTAAAACTTTATGAAGTAGCACCAAGCTTTGAAGCTGTGCATCTGTCTTACTCACGAGCTCCTCTTGCGCCGAAAAATAGCTCTTTTGTGCTTCAAGATAGGTGGTAAAGTCAATTGAGCCATTTTGATACTGGATCGTTGCAAGCTTAAAGCTTTGTTTTGCTTCTTGTACTTTTTGCTCTGTGAGGGTAAGATGTTTTTTATTCATCGCCAAAGAATTGAGCGTATCCTCCACTTCGCCAAAAGCATTCAAAAGACTCTTTCTATAGTTTTGCAAGCTCTGTTTTGCTTTGGATTCTTCGATGAGTACTTGATTTTTGAGACGCCCCATATCAAAGATATTATAGGTAAGCCCTAACCCTACATCCACAGATCGTGTCGCATTGTTCAAAGAGAGCAGATCATCACTTGCCAATCCGCCCGAACCACTCAGCGAAAAGCGGGGAAAACGATTGGCATTGGCTGCTTGGATAAGCGCTTTGTTCGCTTCGATGCTCGCTTGTGCTGCTGCGATATCAGGGCGCGAGAGCAAAAGCTCAGAGGGGAGTCCTGCGTCTACTTCTGGCATCAAAAGTGTCTCGATCGCATCGGCTTTAAGCGCAAAGGAGCTTGGATTTTTTCCAAGCAAAAGAGCTAAGGCATTTTTATAGAGCACCCTTTGATTTTGCAAACTATACAAAAGCTCTTCCTGTGCCAGATACGCTATCTTTTGACGACGCAAACTCAACTCATCCACCGCTCCAAAATCATAGCGCGCCTGCAATACATCCAAAGTATCTTTGGCAATTTGCAAGTTTTTTTGGGTGATCTTCTCTTTTTGCACTGTAGCGACATAATGAAAATAGCTCTGTGCTACATCCGTACATAAGGTGATCTTTAAAGCCTCATAATCATACAGCGAGACCTCGAGCGAGCTTTTTGCAGCGCGCTGTGATGCTCCTATGCGATCCCAAATATCGAGCTCATAGCTCAGAGCCACACTCGCCGAACTACTTTCTATTTTTCCTCGATCTGAGTTATCCCCTAGGGATGTATTGGCTCGCAGATCAAGAGAAGGGAGATACTCCGCACCTGCTGAATTGAGGATGATCTTTGCTTGTTGTATCTTCTCATACGCACTTAAAATATCAGGGCTTTGCTCGAGTGCTTGATCAATGAGAGTGTTGAGTTCATCTGAGCCAAAAGACTCCCACCATCGCTCTTGGAGCTTTTGTTTAGCATAGCTCTTTGCGGCGTACTCTTTGGCGATCTCTACATCCAAAGAAAGTTCTGGCTCAATCGTGCTACATCCCAAGAGTAAAAAAACACTCACAACGCCACTTAGTATACTTTTCATCTTCTTTCCTATTCTGAGCTGAGTGCTTGCACTGGGTCAAGATTTGCCGCTTTTTTTGCAGGCAGATACCCAAAGAGCAAGCCTGTTAAAAAGGCAGAGCCAAAGGCAAGAACTACAGGCAAGAGTGAATAATATATCGGTGTGCCCAAATACTCCGCACCAAAACTCACCCCAAGCCCAATGATTACGCCAAGTACTCCACCAAGCGCGGTCACCACAAGTGACTCGATCAAAAACTGCTCTAATATATCACTCCGCCGTGCTCCCGTTGCCATGCGCACTCCGATCTCTTTGGTGCGCTCTGTCACACTCACCAGCATAATATTCATCACCCCAATCCCACCAACTAAGAGTGAGATTGCCGCGATAGAACCAAGCAAGATCGTGAGTGTCCCTTGCGTTTGGGCTGCACTCTCTAAGAGTGAGGCCATATTATGGATCCGAAAGTCCTCCACACCGTGTCTTTGCAAAAGAAGCTGGCGAATCGATTCTTCTGTTTGCTCCATCTGCGTGAGATCATCAAGCGCTACGGTGATATTTCGGATATGTCTTTGCCCAATAATATACATATTTCCCGTCGTAAAAGGGACAAAGACCACATCATCTTGATCCTCTCCAAAAGCTGAAGCCCCTTTTTTCTCCATCACCCCGATCACCTGAAAGAGGATATTGCCAATAATAATGAACTCCCCTAGTGGGTCTTTTTGCTTAAAAAGTGCCTCGGCAACACTCTCTCCTATCACAGCGACCTTTGCGATATTGTCTTCATCTTCGTTGGTAAAAAAACTCCCTCGTGCTACATCCCAATCACGTACGATCTGATACTCTGGGGATGTAGCATTGAGCGTAGTAGTCTGGTCATTATTTTGATACCGCACCGTGACACTCTTGCGACTCTCAGGGATCGCTGCGATCAGGTTATCGACCGTATTGAGCGCGTAGGCGTCTTCTGGAACAAGAGTGGCGATATCGCCCATTCCCCGCGTGTTTGGCATCCCTGGTCGCACGATCAAGATATTGGTTCCCATCGAGCTGATGCGCTCGAGCACCGCATATTTTGCCCCATCCCCAATAGCGAGCATCGCGATCACCGAAGCGACCCCGATGACGATTCCCAAAAGGGTTAAGATGGTGCGATACAGATTCATCCGCAAAGAGGTAAACGCCCCCATCGTCGATTCATACAAACGTGTCATCAAAGAGTTGTGCGATTCGAGTATCTCGATTTTTTTCGCTTCTTTCACTTTTTTTGGTTCTGGGTCTTTGATGATCTTTCCATCTTCGATCTCGATGATACGATCTGCGATTTGCGCTACTTTGGGATCATGGGTGATAAGGATGATGGTGTGCCCCTCATCTGAGAGCTTTTGCAAAAGAGCTATCACCTCAGCACCACTTTTGGTATCGAGCGCACCCGTTGGCTCATCGGCTAAAATGATCTGCCCGCCATTCATCAAAGCGCGCGCGATCGAGACACGTTGCTGTTGCCCACCTGAGAGCTCTGAAGGGTAATGGGCGAGTCGGTGTTCAAGCCCCAGATCACTCAAGAGTTTTGTCGCACGCTTTTCCCTCTCGCTTTTTTCTACACCAGAGTAGATCGCTGGCATCGCGACGTTTTCCATGGCACTGAGTGAATGCAAAAGATTGTAGCTTTGAAACACAAAGCCAAAAGCCTCACGGCGCAATTTTGAGAGCGCATCTTTATCAAAAGAGCCTATATCCTCCCCCATAAAAAAGTAGCTTCCCCCACTCGCACGGTCTAAACATCCCAAGATATTCATCAGCGTTGATTTTCCTGAACCTGAGGCACCAATGATCGCGACGAACTCCCCCGCGTAGATATCAAGGTCTATGGCGTGCAACACCTCGGTGGTGAGTTCTGCTTTTCCATAACTTTTACGCACACCGCGCAAAGAGAGAAGCGGTGTAGTGTTTGGATCAAAATGCTTTGACATCCCTACATCATCCTCGGCATACGCAGACGCTCATTTTTACTCTTTTTTTTCTCAGGAATAATCACTCTCTCCCCCTCTTTAACTCCTGAGCGTATCGCTAGCATCACTCTATTTGAGACCCCAAGTTCTACATCCCGTCTCTCTCTTGATCCATCTTCTAAAAGTACCTCCACTTTGGCAACTTTAGCTTTTGGATTCTCACGCATCACAGCAGAGACAGGGAGCAACAACACATCCTCTGCTTTTGCTAAGACAAAGAACACCTGCGCTGTCATCTCGCTCATAAGCTCTTCTGTTTTGTTATCGACATCAAAAAGTGCATTATAAAGCACTACATTATTTGTGATCGTTGGAGTGGGTTCTACTTTTCGCAACTTTGAAAACCACTTCTTATCCCGACCAAGTGTTTTAAAATAGACTTCCATCTGATCTTTAAGACGCATCACATCGGCTTCTGAGACCTCCGCTTTGATGGTCATCACAGAGAGATCAGCGATGCGCAAAATTGTCGGAGCTTGTTGGTTGGCATTGAGAGTTTGCCCTTGCTTGGAGCTTAAACTCACCACCGTTCCATCCATTGGAGCATAGATACGTGTAAACTCCAAGTTTGCTTCTTCAGCGCGCAAAGAAGAACTTGTTTGCTCTATCTGAGCTTCAAGC
>JAVETX010000019.1:0-42018 GCA_034005845.1 Sulfurimonas sp.
TTCCAAAATTTCTTCGTGGGCATATTCTGAAGAGATAAATATGGGCTGTTTTTTGACAAATTTTAAGAATTCCTCTTCCTCGGTATCCTGAATTTCGTTGCGGTTGACCCAGTTGCCTCTTCCGCCTTCATGGTCACCATGACTTATTTCAAGACCCATGATTTTTAGGTAAGAAGAGTTTTTTGCAAGATAGTGGGTAATGTTTTGGTTAAGTTCAGAATCTCCTACCTGTTCTCCTTTGTTTGTTTTTCTGCTCGAATTTATTTTTAAATAAATATTTTCAAGAGCGTTCTGATAAACTAAATAATTTCCTAGTTTTTTGTCAAATTTGATGAAGAAATAGCTTTTTTCAAAGGATGATGGCTCTGTCGAACATTTTAAAAAGGTAATATCAAGTTGTTCTCTATCAGAAAAATATAAATGATCTAAATGTGCATTGTTTTCTTTTGCGAAAGCGAACAAATACTCAAGTATACGAACAAATGTCATTGTAGCATCCACGTAAAACGAAAAGCTTCGCTCGCTTCCTTCAGCACTTTGCTTCTTTTGATGCAGAAGATACGAATGGTGAAATTTTAATACAAGAAGTAAGATAGCTTCGATTTTTTCATTTTTTTCAAAATTCGCAACTGTACTTTGAGATAAATCGAGAGCAAAAAAAAGAGCAAAATATACCCATGTAAGTGGTGCTTTTTGAAGTTGATTTGGTGATTTAGTTAGTTTTGTAAGATAAACTTGCTCTTTTAAATCTTTGCCATCATTATCTCTCTTTTTTAAATCAACGATAGAAGAATCAACCTGTTTAAATAGCTTTGGAAGAGGTGTATCTGGCAGTAATACCTGAAGCAACTCCTCTGAAATACCGCTTTTTCGATGAGAATATAAAGCTGTTTTAAAGGCTATTAAGATGTTATAAAGAGCATAAGAACCAGAATAGCCAAACAGAGCGCTTGAAAGTTCTTTAATACTCATAGTACACTCTTGTTTCTATGTATATTTAAAGCAAAAATTGATTGAAAAAAATATTTTTCTGGTTTTTTCATAAGTTTTTTATACTCGTTTTTGGAAAATATTGAAAAAAACATATTTTCAAGTTTCGAGTAACTTAGTTTTCCGGATTTATTAATCTGAGATTCTTTGTTTCTTTCTAAAAACTTCTCCATGTAACAAACTAAGTTAAGTATTTCTGTTTTTTTAAAATCATTATTTGTCTCGATCAGCACGCAATTCACATGTACGCTTTCCAATTCATTATTGCTAAAATTTTTAAATATAAATGTCAAGAGATCTAGATTTATAGCATGGTGAATTTTGCTAGCATAGCTTGATAGATCGCTATTTACTGTATTCGCAGTAAAAGTATTCTTTTTGACAAAGAAAATGAAGGGATGTTGTTCAATTATTTCTAAAAAACCTTCATTTTTAAATTTGTTTGAAACAACATGGCTGTTCTCACAAGAATTTGTTTCTAGCATTCTTTCTATACTTTTCAGTTCTAATAGCTTTCTGAGATTGATTTGTGTACTATTTACCAAACTAAGAGTTTTCATTTGTTTCATCCTTTTTTTTGACAAAATACTTTTCAACCGAGTTAAAGGTTGTGTAGGCGATATATAGGGCAGTCCAAACTTCCATAGCGTCTTCTTTTGTTAAAATCTTATTGCTGTGCATATTGACAATAAAGCCGGCTGAATTAATTTTAAATGTTGTGGTTTTAGCAAAGTCTGTATTTTCTACAAAAAAAATTTTGTCCTTGTCGTTTTTGATGAACAAATTTTTAAATTGGGAAAAAGAGAGTTTTTCTTTCTTTTTATTAAGTTTGGTTTTATTTTCTTTTATTCTTAAAGGGTCGAATGAGGGTCGGTTAGTTGAGCCTATGTGACTCAATTCTTTCAGTTGCTGCTCTTGTTTCATTTTTTTTGCGAGCGCACCCTTTTTCCCAGCCTCAATTTGTTGTAATTTTTTGTTTTCTAAAAATTGCATGCGTCGTTTTAGGCTTTGATTCCAAAAAAAGTTGTCATCTTCAATTTTGAAAAGATCGTAGTTTCTTACAATTGTTTCCATTTTGGCTACTGTTGTATGATATTTTCTGGCAAGGCTTGGAATTAAAGAAAGTGGATATCTATAATCATGTTGTTCCCTTAATGTTTCGATCAGTATCCAAAAAATTCCATACGCTTCTAGTCCCATTTGATCGATCATAAGCATGCATTTAGGATGATCTTTTGCATTCGAATCGTGGCTAAACCAGCTAAGATCTCTTGACTTTATCATTAAAATTCCTCCTATAAAGTTTCTATGAGTTGAGAATTTAAATACACGGCTACATCATATATGTTGAAAAGAACGCGCGAGTTTTTAGCATTTCCCAACTTTTTATATTTTGGCACACCTATACCTTTGGATATGTACAAATCAATACTCGATTGTGATACATTTAGCTCCTCAGCTATCTCGCGTTTCCCAATCATTGTTCTATTGTACTTATGCATCAGATATTGATATGTTCGTTCTATGTTGCTTTCCATAACTTTGCTCCAAATTTAGTTAGTTGGGGAAATTATAAAAGAGATAGTATGATTTGCCTCGTAAACATTTTGCGAATTTTTACGAGGCAAAACGAAATATTCTGCATAATCTGAAAATTCATAAATTCAAGTTACGCAACTCAAATTAACTTTTATTTTTGAATTTACTTAATATTATTATTGAAAATAAAACAAAGGAATCTTATGGAAGAAAGGGAGTTTAAAGTAACAGTGAGCTCAGTGGATGCGAGGTTTGTAATTTTGCAAAAATATTTAAAAAGTTTGGTCGGAGATTTTATGGATCAGGGGCACTTAGTTTCCGCAGAGTCATTTTTTAAAAATGATTTTAATATTTTTATTCAATTTGCTATCAAACATCTACTTCACGATGAAGGTGGGTTAGACAACATTGATATAGTGAGGGAAGTTCAAGACCCCATTCAAATGACGTTTAGCAAAATAATATACAAGATAGATCTAACTGTATACCAATACTTATATCAAGAAATAGATGGCTATATTAGGACACGCGCAATTAAAAAACGTGCCCAAGATGTTATTGAATCTCTTACAAAAAATGTTTCCAAAAACAAACGAGATATTCCGAAAAAATTTAATCATGATACACTTGCTAATACATTGAAACTGATTCAAGAACAGTTTGTAAGTTTATGCTTTATCAATGATATGACAGATAAAAAAGAGAAGGAATTAACCATATTCTGCAAAAATATCATAGATAGAAGTTTTAAAAAATTAGATAATGCTAAATCTGTGAAAGTGTTAATTAGTTCTCTAAAAAACGCTAATATGGATTATGTTTTGGAATATACACAAGATAAATATATGTATCCATTTTTATTTGATTTAATTCTCCATACTGTACATATTAAGAGTTTTTTCTATGGAATAGATAAAAAGCGACTCTACAAAGATTTGATTACGGTAGATAATCATTTAAACTTAGTAGGTTTAGCAGTATCCAGCACGGAGAGCTATCTTCACAGAGATTTAAAAAAGTTTTTGATGTTATATCCATTAGAGTATATGTACGATGAAAAAATAGATCCAATATCAATAGTTTTAAAACATTACAGTGAAGTTTTAAAGTGCGATTACAATAAAGTACAGACGGTTTTAAAGCAATACACACTTGATCTTGCGGATAGTAATAGAGGATTATATGGTTTGTCAGGCAAATATAAAAATCAAGTGTTAGGCTTGAATAAAAATCATCTTAGATCTCTTTCGTTAGATGTACTTTAATCAGGGTAGCAATAGGGTAGCATTTTTTTGATGAAGAGTTTTGATTTGCTTTTAAATGACTGTTTTTAGGGAATTGTAGGTACTATAAAGTGGTGGACCCTCAGGGATTCGAACCCTGGGAGGGGTTACCTCGCCGGTTTTCAAGACCGGTGCATTCGACCAACTCTGCCAAAGATCCACGTTTTAAAAATGGTAGTATATCATAAATTAAATTGGAGGTGCCACCCAGATTTGAACTGGGGATAGCAGCTTTGCAGGCTGCGGCCTTACCACTTGGCGATGGCACCAGATTCAATTTACAATGGTGCCCAGGGCCGGACTTGAACCGGCACAGTATTGCTACCGGGGGATTTTAAGTCCCCTGCGTCTACCGATTTCGCCACCTGGGCATCGAGTTTGCAACCACTATAATTTATAATATGTAAATGGAGCGGGAAACGAGGTTCGAACTCGCGACCCCAACCTTGGCAAGGTTGTGCTCTACCACTGAGCTATTCCCGCAATTTTAGTCCACTTAATTTTAAGTGAGCGGAATTATAGCCGTTTTATTTTTGTTTGTAAAGAGTTTTTAGAGAAAAATTTAAAAAAGAGGTAAAAAAATGATATAATCGCAATTAGATAATATAGAAGAAGGATTTTTTATGAGAAGTGACACAATAAAAAGAGGATTTGATAAAACCCCACATCGCTCCCTACTTCGAGCTACGGGATTAAAAGATGAAGATTTTGATAAGCCATTTATTGGGATCGCAAATAGTTACATAGATATTATTCCTGGTCACTTTTTCTTGCATGAATATGGAGAGATCGTAAAAGAAGCTATCCGTGAAGCGGGTGGTGTTCCATTTGTATTTAACACGATCGGTGTAGATGATGGGATCGCGATGGGGCATGATGGGATGTTGTACTCCCTTCCATCACGTGAGATCATTGCAGACTCTATTGAGACGGTGATGAATGCGCACAAACTCGATGCGATGATCTGTATCCCTAACTGTGACAAGATCGTTCCAGGGATGATCATGGGGGCACTTCGTGTAAATGTTCCTACTGTTTTTGTTTCAGGTGGACCGATGCAAGCAGGACACAAAAAAGATGGGACCCCAATTGACTTGGCAACCGCTTTTGAAGCTGTAGGGCAACACTCTGAGGGCAAAATGAGTGATGAAGAGCTTTATGAGATCGAGTGTGAAGCGTGTCCGAGTGGAGGGAGTTGTTCTGGGATGTTCACAGCCAACTCTATGAATACTCTTTGTGAAGCGATGGGGATCGCACTTCCTGGAAACGGTACAGTGCTAGCGATGACTCCTGCGCGTATTGAGATGGTAAAAAAAGCTGCGAAAAGAGTCGTAGAGATGGCAAAAGCGGATGATAGTAAATATAATCTTCGCAATGTACTCAACGAAAAAGCTATCCATAATGCTTTCGTTGTAGATATGGCGATGGGTGGAAGCTCTAATACAGTGCTTCATATGCTCGCTATCGCAAAAGAAGCGGGTGTTGAGTTTGATATTACACAGATCAATGAGATCAGCGAAAATGTTGCGCATATCGCAAAGATCTCCCCATCACTCTCTACTGTGCATATGGATGATATCAATCGTGCCGGTGGGGTCAATGCAATTATGAAAGAGGTGAGCCGCCGTGGTGGGATCTTGCACCTTGATAACCCAACGGTTACAGGTGAGACCCTTGGTGAGCGTATCAAAGATGCGAAGATCATAGATGAGACTATTATTCACACCAATGAAAACGCTTTTTCAAAAGTGGGTGGGCTCTCGATTTTATTTGGAAACCTTGCAGAGGAGGGTGCGGTTGTAAAAACAGCTGGTATCGCTCTTTCTATGCGCCAATTTAAAGGGCGTGCAGTGTGTTTTAACTCCCAACAAGAAGCGATCGCTGGGATCATGGGGCATAAGGTAAAAGCTGGGGATGTAGTAGTAATTCGTTATGAGGGACCAAAAGGGGGACCTGGTATGCAAGAGATGCTCGCTCCAACTTCACTGATTATGGGAATGGGGCTTGGTGAGTCAGTTGCACTTATCACCGATGGTCGTTTCTCAGGAGCGACACGTGGAGCTTCTATAGGTCACGTTTCTCCTGAAGCAGCAGAGGGTGGACTTATCGCTCTCATAGAAAATGGTGATGAGATCGAGATCGATGTAGATACACACCTTTTACAGCTCAATGTGGATGAAGCAACGCTTGCAAAAAGAAAAGCAGCATGGGCTCCACACAAAAAAGAGATCACATCCAAATGGCTTAAGCGCTACTCTTTACTCGTGTCCAATGCATCTAACGGTGCCGTATTAAAAACTGAACTTTAAAAGAGAATAGGAAATTATTTTGAATGTTATAGCAATAAAACATAATGATGAAATCATCGATCTACAAACTGCCAAAGAGAGAGGCTTTGAGGGGGAGCAGATCCACTTAGATAATTCAGCAGAAGCTCTAGAGGTTTTGCGCCACTCAACAGCACACCTTATGGCACAAGCGATCAAGTCTTTATACCCTGATGCGAAATTTTTCGTAGGACCTGTGGTCAAAGAGGGGTTCTATTATGATTTTAAGACAGAAGCAGAGATAGGTGAGGGAGATCTCAAAAAGATAGAAAAAGAGATGCTCAACCTTGCAAAGAAAAAATATGAGATCGAAAAATATGAGATCTCTATGGATGAGGCAAAAGAGAAGTTTAAAAACGATCACCTCAAATTAGCTGTAATGACGCGCATCCCAAGTGATCGCGTGAGCATCTATAAACAAGGGGAGTTTGAAGATCTTTGTCGTGGTCCTCACCTTCCAAATATTGGGCTCATTCGCTATTTTAAACTAATGAAAATAGCGGGTGCATATCTTGGTGGTGATTCTAAAAATGAGATGCTTACACGTATATATGGTATCGCTTTTGCAGACAAAGAATCCCTCAAAGCACACCTTGAGATGATCGCCGAAGCAGAGAAACGTGACCACCGTAAACTCGGAGCGGAGATGAAACTTTTTACTTTCCGTGAAGAGGTTGGGGCTGGTTTTCCTATTTGGCTGCCTGCGGGTGGACGCCTTCGTGCAAGACTAGAATCACTTCTCTTTAAAGCGCACCGTAAACGTGGTTATGAGCCTGTGCGTGGTCCAGAGATGCTACGATCTGATCTTTGGAAAACATCTGGGCATTACCAAAACTACGGTGAAAATATGTACTTCACCAACATCGATGAGCTAGAGTTTGGTGTCAAACCGATGAACTGTGTAGGGCATATTAAGGTTTATGAAGAGGATCTTCACTCCTACAGAGATCTTCCACTCAAATATTTTGAATATGGTGTGGTGCACCGTCATGAGCTAACAGGTGCGCTTCATGGGCTTTTCCGTGTGCGTGAGTTTACGCAAGATGATGCGCATATCTTCTGTACATCCGATCAGATCGAAGAGCAGATCATCGAAGTAGTTGATTTTGTTGATAAAATTATGTCTACTTTTGAATTTGACTACAAGATGATGATAAGCACGAAGCCTGAAAAAGCGGTAGGAAGTGACGAGATTTGGGAGACTGCGACCAATGCGCTCAAAACAGCGATGGATAGAAACGAGCTTCCATACGAGATCGATGAGGGTGGTGGAGCGTTTTATGGTCCAAAGATCGATATCAAGATCACGGATGCTATCGGGCGTGAGTGGCAATGTGGAACGGTGCAACTAGATTTTAATCTTCCTGAGCGTTTTGCCCTTGAGTACAATGGTGAAAATAACGATAAGATCCAGCCAGTGATGATCCATAGAGCTATTTTAGGTTCATTTGAGCGTTTTATTGGAATTTTGACAGAGCATTATGCGGGAGAATTCCCTATGTTTATCGCTCCTACACAAGTAGCAATCGTGCCTGTTGCAGAGAGTCATAAAGATTATGCTAAGGAATTATCAGATAAACTTATTGATATTGGAGCTGATAGCGAAATTTACGCAAAGAACGACTCTTTGAACAAAAGAATTCGTACAGCTGAGAAAACCCGCGTGCCTATGATAGTTGTGATCGGTGATGAAGAGATTCAAAACAAAAGTGTTGCAATTAGAGATAGAAGAACAAGAGAACAGTACAATATGAGTGAAGCAGATTTTCTCTCACTTATACAAACTAAAATAAATGAGGTAAATTTTTGACTAAAAAAACAGACCGCGTCATTATGAATGACGATATTCGTGTGCCAGAAGTGCGTTGTAACGTAGATGGAGGAGAATCTTTAGGGGTTATTTCAACAGATGAGGCTATGGAAAAAGCCAATGAGATGGGATTAGATCTAGTAATGATCGCTCCAGATGCAAAGCCGCCAGTGGCAAAAATAATGGATTACGGTAAGTATAGATACCAAAAAGAGAAACAACTCAAAGAACAGAGAAAAAATCAGACAAAAATAGATGTCAAAGAGATAAAACTTTCTGTAAAAATTGCTGAGAACGATATTGCATATAAAGTAAAACATGCAAGAGAGTTTTTAGAAAAAGGCAAACACGTAAAATTTCGTGTCTTCTTAAGAGGGCGTGAGATGGCACATCCAGAAGCAGCAAGAGATGTGCTTATGAAAGTGTGGCCAATGGTAGAAGATGTCGGAACTATGGAAAAACCACCTAAGTTTGAAGGTCGCTACTATAATATGACAGTGCTTCCACTGAAATAATAGGTCTTTTAGATCCTGAATCAAGTTCAGGATGACTGCAGTGTCGTCATTTTGAACTGCAATGCTGTCATGCTGAACTGAGTCGTCATTTAAATTGCAATTTCGTCATTCCGGACTCGATCCGGAATCTACTTTAAAATTTTATTTTCTAACTCAACTGCATCGATAGCACTCGCTACATACTTCACGACAACTTTCTTTTCTGTTTCATTAATATACCATTCAGCGATATGTTCACTTTCAAGTGCATGAAGTTTATCCATATTCACACTCTCTTCATCAAGAAAAAGATGGGAGTATTTTGTAGGGTTCTTGAGTTGGATGATCGTGTATATAAGCCAGAGTATCGAGAGAACTCCTATTGTGACCCCGATACTTTCTCTATCACTTAAGTCAAGAAAAAGACCCGCAAGCGTACCACCGATAAAAGTTGCAAAGTAAGCAGCCGAATTTGATATCCCAAGAGCTGCACCTTTTTGATGTACTTTTGCAAATTTGCTTATCATCGACTGTACAAGTGGTTCCATCATATTAAAGCCGATAAAGAAACACACAACACCAATCACAAAGATAGTATCTGAATCAGTAAGACCCATAATAAAAAATGATGCGATAAAAAGTACGATAGAGAGTAAGAATATCTCACGAGGCTTATTCTTTTTTTCTCCAAAAACAGCAGCTGGACCCATCGCGAGCAAGCCGAGGATCATTGCTGGAAGATAGGCTTTGTAAAGTTCTGATTTGTCCCAACCAAAAGCATCGCTTGTAAGAATGATAGGGATAAGTACAAAAGCAACTGTCATAAGCCCTTTTTGCATCGCATTGATAATGATCATATTTAAAAGATTTGGATCTTTGATGATATCTGATGTATTGCTTGTGGCATGGTAGATATGCTTGATCCTTGGAGGTGTCGGCACCTTAGTAAAGAGAAGTATCATCGCTATAAAAGCTAAAAGGGCTGTAATGATAAAGAGAGAATCTACCCCATACGCCGCTCCGATAACTGGACCTAGCCCCATAGCAAGAGCAAAACTAAGCGCAATCGTACCACCCATAATAGCCATCGCTTTTGCGCGGATCTCCTCTTCAACAAGGTCTGAGATCATCGCTGTAACCACAGAGCCGATCGCTCCAGCCCCTTGTAAAAAGCGCCCGATCATGAGAGTGTATACATCCGTAGCATATGCAGCGATCACTGAACCTATTAAAAAGATGATAAGACCAAAAAGAATAGTAGGTTTTCTCCCTATCTTATCACTGAGTGTTCCAAATGGAACTTGAAAAAGTGCTTGAGTGAGGGCATAGCCCCCAACTATCACACCCACTAAAAGTGGAGTAGCACCCTCGAGTGTAAGTGCATAAACCGAAAGTACAGGCAAAACAAGGAAAAGACCCAAAAATCTCAAAGAGAGGATCATAGAGAGAGGAAAAACTTTTTTAAACATAAACGCCCCATTATTTAAGTTGGTATAATGTCGGCATTATAATAAAAGATATGTTTACGCAAACTTTGTAGAAGCCAAAAGAGATTCTTTAAAGTAAAGTATAAGGAAATAGAATGAAAATAGTTTTAGCAACCTCTAATAAGGGCAAGGTCAAAGAGATCCAAGCGATGTGCGAAGACCATGAGGTGATCCCTTATAGTGAACTCATCGAGCCTTTTGAGATCATAGAAGATGGGGATAGCTTTAAAGAAAATGCGCTTATTAAGGCACGCGCAGTTTTTAAAGCTTTAGGCGATGAGAATGTGGTAGTGATCGCAGATGATAGTGGCATTAGTGTGGATGTACTCGATGGGGCACCAGGCATTTATAGCGCGCGTCATGCAGGTGCAAATGCAGATGATAAAGCAAACCTAAATAAACTTGTACAAGATCTTAAAGAAAAGGGTGTTGAGAGTTCCAAAGCCCACTATACTGCGGCTATTGCAATAGTGAATAGAGATGCTGAGTTTTGCGTGCATGGTTGGATGTATGGAGATGTGATCACTTCACCGCGTGGGAATGGTGGTTTTGGGTATGATCCGATGTTTATTCCACTTGGATATGAGAAAACTTTAGGGGAGTTAGAGAGTGAGATAAAGAAAAATCTTTCCCATCGTGCAAAAGCGCTGAGTCTTGCAAAAGTAATATTGCAAACACTTTAAATTCCCTCCATGGAATTTATAATATTATAGATTGGGATGTACATCCTGATCCCTTGTGTAGTCTATAATATTGTTTTATAAAAACTTGCGACTTATCTTGTAGAAAGAGTCTTCAAGTCTTTGGAGTAGGGTGAGAACACGTGTATTTTGTCGTATCGTTTGCATGAGTACTCCTTTGTTTTACACAAAGAAAATACAGCAATTACTATTCCACTATCTTAGCTGACGAAGGTAAGCAGTAAAAGACCAAAGAGGATTCTATAAACTCCAAAGGCAACGAAAGTAAAACGCTCTAAAAATGCTAAAAAGAGCTTGATCGTTCCATACGCTACAATAAAAGAGACAGCAAAACCTATTCCAAGTGTAATGAGACTCTCTTGCGTGAACTCATTGTAGTGTTTTAAAAGATCATAGGCTGTAACTGCACTCATCACAGGAAAGGCAAGTAAAAAACTAAACTCTGCACTCGCTTTTCTACTAAGCCCCACCAAAAGTGCCCCAATGATTGTAGAACCCGCACGACTCGTCCCAGGGATGAGAGCAAAGACTTGAGCGATACCGATGATCATGGCTTGTTTGTAGCTTATCTTTTCTACATCATCGAGCATCTTGGTCTCATGAGGGATGAAAAACTTCTCAACAAGTAAAAAGATCACTCCTCCGATGATAAACATCCAAGCAACGATCTCAACTGCAAAAAGCGCTTTAATAGAAGAAGCAAATAGATAGCCTATTGCACCAATAGGTAAAAATGCTAAAAAGACCTTTGTCCAAAGTGGTATGTGCTTAGGGGTGAACTTCTCTTTATAGTTCATCACGACTGCTAAAATGGCGCCAAATTGGATAATAACTTCAAAAGCTTTATTGACTTGTGTTTGATCTACTCCTAAAAACTGACTCGCAACGATGAGGTGCCCGGTCGAAGAGATAGGTAAAAACTCTGTAAACCCCTCTATAATTCCTAAGATAATAGAATCAAATAATGTCATGGCTAACCTTTAAAAATGAATCGGATTTTAGCATAAAAGAGTCAATTTAAGTTATTTTGATATAATGGCGTCTTTAAAACATATCACCTCGTAGGAAAAATCTAATGCTACTTTTTACGCCTGGACCAACTCCAGTACCTCAAAACGTTCGTAATGCAATGAGTGATGAGACAATGCATCACCGTACACCTGAATTTGAAGCAATTTTTGAAAAAACGCGTACACATCTTTTCAAACTTTTTGGTATGGATGAGGTGGTGATGCTCTCTTCGAGTGGAACAGGGGCTATGGAAGCAGCCGTGACAAATCTTTGTCACAATACGCTTCTGAATGTGAACTCTGGAAAGTTCGGTGAGAGATTTGGAAAGATCGCACTTGCAAATGGTCTCAAAAATGTAGAGATCAAAAATGAGTGGGATACACCTGTGGATGTAGCAGATGTACTCAAAGCGATCGAGGCAAACCCTGATATCGATGCGATCGCTGTGCAAGTGAGTGAATCAGCAGGTGGTTTAGCACACCCTGTAGAGGAACTTGCAAAAGCTGTGAAAGCTCTCAATCCAAAGATTATGATCATTGCAGATGGGATCACAGCTGTGGGTGTGAGAAAAATTGATACGACTCATATTGACTGTTTGATCGCAGGGAGTCAAAAAGCTTTGATGCTTCCTCCTGGACTTGCTATCTTGGGTCTAAGTGCTGCTGCGTTAGAGAAGATCGGTGAGGGGAGAGGCTATTACTTTAACCTTGCAACAGAGATCAAATCACAAAGAAAAAATACAACTGCGTGGACAGCTGCGACTACTCTTATCATCGGGCTTTTAGAGATCTTAGAGACTATCGAACGTGAGGGTGGGATCGAGAAGCTTTATAGTGACACTGCTGTGCGTGCAAAAGCGGTCAATAGTGCATTGCAAGCGATCGGTTTACATATCTATCCTAAAACTCCGGCTCCATCGATGACTACGGTTGATGATGTGGATGCTTCAGCGATTCGCAATATCTTAAAAGATGAGTTTGATGTGAATGTTGCGGGTGGGCAAGATCACCTCAAAGGCAAGATCTTTCGTATCAACCAAATGGGACTTATTAGTAACTATGAGATGGCATGGGTTGTCAATAGTGTAGAGCTTGCTCTTGCAAAGCTTGGTCGTAGAGCATACGATGGAACAGCGAATAAGATCTTTAATGAGATCACTTTTGGTCTTGAGAAATAATGATACTTGAACACGAGATCCCAAATGGTTCAAAGCTTTACTTTGGCACAAGCGCGAAAGTAAAGCGTGAAATAGAAAAAGTAGCAAGTGATGTTCTTTATGCTCATGGCTTTGAAGAGATCGTAACTCCTATTTTTTCTTATCATCAGCACCAAAGTATTGCAGATGCAAAAGAGCTTATTCGTATTAATGATCAAAAAAACAATAATATGAGTCTGCGTGCGGATTCTACTATTGATGTGGTGCGTATTATAGAGAAGCGCTTAGGACGTAATACAGAACACAAAAAATGGTTCTACATCCAACCTATTTTTCGTTTTCCTTCCACAGAGCAATACCAAGTGGGGGCTGAATTTATGGGGGAGAAAAAACTCTCCTCTGTGATGAAGATAACTGTTGAGATCTTTGATAAACTTGAGCTAAAACCTCTTGTTCAGATCTCTAATATCCGTATAGCACACCTTCTTGTTGGGATGTTTGATTCACTTAGCTTAGATGATTTTCGCCATATCAATATAGAGAAGTTTTTAGCTCTTGGTGAAGAGTGGCTAAGAGATCTTGTCTATTTGCAACACGTTGAGCAAGTGGATGCACTTTTACCAAAAGTGCCACAAGAGATCCAAAAAGAGCTGATCAAGATGAGAGATCTCGCTTTGGAAGTGGGTTATAAAAAGAGCGTACTCGCACCGATGTATTACTCTAAAATGCTTTACTATGATGAGCTCTTTTTTAGAATCATTGAGAAAAACGAAGTACTCGCTCGCGGTGGAAGATATAAAAATGCAGAGGTACGTTCTGTAGGTTTTGCTCTGTATACAGATGAGCTGTGTGAAATATTAACGAAATAATAAACAAAGAAAGAGGAAGAAAATGAAGGCAGACTTGATTGTTGGGATCCAATGGGGAGACGAAGGAAAAGGAAAGATCGTAGATAGGCTCGCATGTGAGTACGATATGGTTTGTAGAAGCCAAGGGGGTCATAATGCAGGACACACGATCTGGGTAGATGGTGTAAAATATGCTCTGCATCTTATCCCATCGGGTGTACTCAATCCTAAAGCTGTTAATGTGGTAGGAAATGGTGTCGTACTCTCTCCTGAGTCTATTATCAAAGAGATGACACAGTTTGAGGGCTTAGAGGGGAGACTCTATATCTCTGATAAAGCACACCTCAATCTTCCTTACCACTCGCTCATCGATCAAGCGCGTGAAAAGCTCAAAGGCGATAAAGCGATCGGTACAACAGGAAAAGGGATCGGACCAGCATATTCTGATAAGATAAATCGTATCGGGATGCGTGTAGGTGAACTTTTAAACCCTGCGAAATTGTGCCAATCTATCTTAGATTACTTTGAGCAAAATAGAGCTATCTTTGACATTTTGGATATCGCTACGCCAAATGAAGTAGAGCTTTTAGCAGAACTTGAGGGATATAAAGAGAAACTTGCTCCTTTTATTACAGATACAACGCAGATGGTATGGCGTGCTCTTGATAAAGAGAACAAACGCGTACTCTTAGAGGGTGCACAAGGAACAATGCTTGATATCGATCATGGAACCTATCCGTATGTGACATCAAGCTCTACTGTAAGTGCCGGTGCGTGTACAGGTCTTGGGATCAATGCAAAAGATATCGGTAAAGTGATCGGTATCGTAAAAGCGTATTGTACACGTGTTGGAAATGGACCATTTCCTAGTGAAGACTTGGGTGAAGATGGAGCACGTTTAGGCAAACAAGGGCATGAGTTTGGAACAACAACAGGGCGTGCACGTCGTTGTGGTTGGTTTGACGCTGTGGCTACTCGCTATGCAAGTCGTCTCAATGGATGTGATGAGCTTGCACTTATGAAGCTAGATGTTCTTGATGGTTTTGATGAAGTCAAAGTGTGTGTGGCGTATGAATTAGATGGTAAAGAGATAGATTATCTTCCTGCAAATCTAGAGGATGTAAAACCAATCTATAAAACATTTAAAGGTTGGGATAAATCTGTTGGTGCAAGAAGCTTTGATGAGCTTCCACTACAAGCACAAGAGTATGTAAGAACAATCGAAGAGATCTCACAGACAAAAGTGGGCATTATCTCTACATCCCCAGAAAGAGATGATACAATTATCCTCTAAGGAATAAAAATGAAGACTCGCTTTAGCTCTTTGGTGACTTTGAAAAAAAACACTTTAGACAAAAGCGAACGTGGAGTGCAAAGAGCAAATGCCGATCTTAAAAATGCTTCTGATGCACTGAGCAACTCTTATAGTTCACTTGAAGAGATCACGCCTCCAAAGAGTGGAAATATAGGAGAACTTCTCGCTTCTCGCTCACTTTTTGCCTCTCAAAGAGAGATTATCTCTCACAATAAACAATGGGTTGAATATTGTCAAAATCAACTCAATCAAGCAAAAGAACAATTTAAATTTGATATGATGGAGCATGAAAAGTTCAAGTATTTAGAGCTCCAAGAAAAAAATAAAATACTCAAAGAGCTCAAGATCAAAGAGTCTAAAGAGCTCGATGAAATTGCATCTATCACTTTTGCAAGAAAAAAATACCTCTAAGGAATCTCTGTGTATAAACTCATACTATTCGTAAGTTTAACTCTCAATCTTTTTGCACTTGAAACAAGCGATAGACTTTTTGATTGTACAGAGATATTTCAAGAGCGAAAGAGTGAACTGCTTGTAGAATTAGAGCGTATAGATGAGCAAAAACAAGCGCTCAACTCTTTAAAAGTAGCTACTGAAGATCTTTTAAATAAAAAAGAGATGAAGCTTCAGCATAAAGAGAATGAAGTAAATAATATGCTCGAAGAGATCAAGCAAAAAGAGCAAAATATTCAAAAACTTTTAGAGAAAAATGAGCAGGTGCTCCAAGAGATCAAAGAGCTCAAAATGGATAAAGTTGCACAAACTTTTTCAAAGATGAAAGCGGGAGCTGCTTCTGATATTCTCTCAGGAATGGAGCCACAAGAAGCCCTTAAAATACTCAACTCTCTTAAGCCAAAAACAGTAGGAGCGATCCTTGCAAAAATGCAAGCACAAAAAGCTTCTGAACTTACATCTCTTTTGAGTAAATAGGGTTTTTCTAATCCTATCTTTACCTTTGTTATTGTAAAATATCAAAATTTATTTCAATAACAGGGCCCGCGCATGAAAATATCACTAAAAACTATTCCCCATATATCCAACAAAATTGCAATCGACCTGAACAAAAGTGGTGTTGCTACAATGACAAAAGGTCTTGAGCCAATATCACAAGAAGCCCAAAAAATCTTAATCGATAATGTCAACAAAGAGATGGCACTCGAAGAAAAAGCAAGAACAATTTGTGAAGATAATGAAGAAGAGATCGATTTCATGCTAGCGGACGAGAGACAACTTTTCTTTATGATTAAAAAGAAGCTTGCTCCTGAATTTGGAGTGATCCTTAACTACGAAGAGAGATATTCAGATATCGCACACAAGATACTTGATGAGCTTTATGAAGAGGATCTAATCCACTTTGAAGTAACAGAGAACAGAATCAAAAATATTATCTATAATTCAATCACATCTTTTATTGCAGATGATTCTGCACTTCAAGATGCTGTGATGGACAAAATAAGATCGTATAAAAAACGCTACATCCCAGGAACAGATGAGTTTGATATTCTTTATGAAAAACTTTACAAAGAAGAACTAACAAAGAGAGGTATGCAACAGTGAGTAGTGAGATGAAAAAAGTTTGGATATATCTTGAAAACGGGACATATTTAGAAGCAAAAAGTTTTGGTGCTGATGATACAAGTGTTGGGGAGCTAGTATTTAATACATCCCTTAGTGGGTACCAGGAGGTTATGTCAGATCCCTCTTATGCAGGACAATTCGTTACTTTTACAATGCCAGAGATCGGAAACGTGGGCGTGAATGCACAAGATATGGAAAGTTCAAGCGCTCACGCGAAGGGGATGCTTGTAAGAAAATATCAAGCGAGATATTCTAACTTTAGAGCAGAAGAATCCCTTGATGCATTTTTGAAGCAATACAATGTAATGGGTATTTGTGATATCGATACACGCTACCTTACAAAGATGTTGCGTGATGAGGGAGCTATGATGATGGTAGCTTCTACAAAAGTAAGTGACAAAGAGGAACTCAAAAAGATTCTAGAGAGTTCCCCTCGTATTGAGGATGTGAACTATATAGAGCAGGTGAGTACAAAAAAAGCATATAAGCATACAAATGCTACGTATGCAGAAGATCGTTTTGAGTATAAAGAGGCTCCAACACCAGAGGCAAATGTTGTCGTGATCGATTTTGGTGTCAAAAGAAATATACTCAACAATATAGTAGAATCAAAAATTGGTGTTGAAGTTGTGCCAAATAATTTTCAAGCAAGCGATTTGATTGAGCGTTATAACAAAAAAGAGATCGATGGGGTCTTTTTATCGAATGGTCCTGGGGATCCTTTGGTTCTTAAAGAAGAGCAAGAAGAGATCAAAAAATTGATCGCTGCGAAAGTTCCGATGTTTGGAATCTGCCTTGGACATCAACTTTTATCTATCTCTCATGGTTATGAAACGTACAAATTAAAGTTTGGACACCATGGTGGGAATCATCCTGTGAAGAATTGTAACACAGGGCTTGTGGAAATTACTGCACAAAATCATAACTATAATGTTCCAGATAACATTACAGAGGTGGCAGATATCACACATTTAAACCTTTTTGACAATACGATCGAAGGGCTTAAATATAAAGATGCACCAATCTTTTCTGTACAGCACCATCCTGAGTCTAGCCCTGGACCAAAGGAAAGCAGGTACATCTTCGATCAATTTTTATCTCTCATCAAAAGATAAAATAAGTACTACTTATAAGAGCCTTTTTTCAAAAGGTTCTGTTTTCTTCACAAAATCTCACCAAACATACAATCTTAAATATTTATAAAATATAAATAGTAAACAAATATCTAATGATTTGTTACAAAAGTGTTAAGAAATTAAGATTGTTTAAACTTTTGTATTGATATTATGACAGTGTTAATTAGTCTAAGTAGTGTAATTTTTTTATTTAGACATAATTGCTTTGAAACTTTAAGGAGGCTATATATGGAGAATCGTCCATTAGAGTACGACTATACAGTTGCAAAGATGTTCATGTTCACAACAATCGTTTTGGGGATTGTTGGTATGCTCATCGGTGTAATTTTAGCATTTCAACTTGCTTTCCCAAGTGTTAACTTAATTCTTGGTGAGGGTTTAGCTGAATATACTAACTTTAGTCGTCTTCGTCCGCTGCATACTGATGCAGTTATTTTTGGGTTTACTTTCAGTGGTATTTTTGCTACTTGGTATTATGTTGGTCAGCGTGTATTAAAGGTGTCAATGGCAGAGTCAGGTCTATTGATGTTTTTAGGTAAACTACATTTTTGGTTGTATCTAGTGGTTGTTGCTACAGTTGTTGTAACACTTTTCATGGGGATTACAACTTCTAAAGAGTATGCTGAATTTGAATGGCCTATTGATATTGCTGTTGTAGTAGTATGGGTACTATTTGGTATGAGTATTTTTGGTTTGATCGGTATTCGCCGTGAAAAATCACTCTATATCTCTATCTGGTACTATATTGCGACATTCTTAGGTATAGCGATGCTTTACCTCTTTAACAATATGGAAATTCCAACGTACTATGCTTCAGGCGGAATTGGTTCATGGTGGCATTCAGTTTCTATGTATGCTGGAACAAATGATGCGCTTGTACAATGGTGGTATGGACACAATGCAGTTGCATTTGGTTTTACTGTTCCTATTGTTGCGATGATTTACTACTTTTTACCAAAAGAGTCTGGTCAAGCTATCTACTCTTATAAATTATCATTACTCTCTTTCTGGGGTCTAATGTTTGTATATTTATGGGCTGGTGGACACCACTTACTCTATTCAACTGTTCCAGATTGGATGCAAACAATGGGATCTATCTTCTCAGTTGTCTTGATTCTTCCATCTTGGGGTTCAGCGATCAATATGCTTCTTACAATGAAGGGTGAGTGGCAACAAGTTGCAGCATCTCCATTGATTAAGTTTATGGTACTTGGTTCTACATTCTATATGTTCTCTACATTAGAAGGTCCTATTCAAGCTATCAAATCTGTTAATGCGATTGCTCACTTTACAGACTGGATCGTTGGTCACGTTCACGATGGTGTACTTGGTTGGGTTGGATTCATGATTATGGCTTCTCTTTACCATATGGCTCCGCGTGTATTTAAGCGTGAGATCTACTCTAAGTCACTTATGGCTGCACAGTTCTGGATCCAAACTTTAGGTGTTGTACTTTACTTCACTTCTATGTGGATTGCGGGTATCACTCAAGGTATGATGTGGCGTGCACACGATGAATTTGGTAACTTAGCGTACTCATTTATCGATACTGTAACTGTACTACATCCGTACTACACTATTCGTGGTGTTGGTGGTCTTTTATACTTAGTTGGTTTCTTGATGTTTGCTTACAACATCTATAAAACTATGTCTGCTCGTCCTGTTGAAGAGTCTGAGCTACAAAATGCTTCGCCTATGGGCGCTTAATAGAAAGGATAAAATATGTTTCATTGGTTAGAAAAACATCCGTTCTTTTTTGCGGTAGGTGTATTTGTAACAATTGCGTTTGCAGGTTTGATTGAAATTCTTCCAAACTTTGCTCAAGCATCTCGTCCTGTAATCGGTACAGCTCCTTATTCTACTTTAGAATTAGCGGGTCGTCACGTTTACATCAAAAACAGCTGTAATGCGTGTCACTCACAGCTAGTACGTCCATTTAAATCAGAGACTGATCGTTATGGTCACTACTCTTTAAGTGGAGAGTATGCGTATGATCGTCCTTTCCTTTGGGGTTCTAAAAGAACTGGTCCAGATCTTTGGCGTGTAGGAAACTACCGTACAACTGACTGGCACGAAAACCATATGAAAGATCCAGCATCTGTAGTACCTGGTTCTATTATGCCAGCATATAGATGGATGTTTACGAATAATGCTGATGTTGATACTGCATACGCAGAACAATTAACAGTTGCAAATGCATTCTCTGTACCTTACAATGAGCCGGTTCCTATGAAAGACGGTTCTACTAAAATTGTAAAAATGGGTAAAGATCTTGCAGAAGCAAGAGCTTTAGCTTTAGAAGAAGCAAAAGAGATCGCAGCAGATATGAAAGATCAAGATGTTAAAGATGCAGTAGCTCGTGGTGAGATCCCTGAGATAGTAGCTATTATTGCATATATGAATAGTCTGAAATAGTAAAGGTTTTAAAGTGGATATTGCTGAACTACAAGCTTATGGATATTTTGCATTAACTGCTACTTTAGTAGTAGTGCTTTATGGGTATATATATCATTTGTATTCAAAAAAGAAAGATGCTGATGGTCATGATTATGAAGATTATAGCAATATAGCGCTAAGAGATGATGTCACTGATACTCCTGTATCAGCGATATCAGACGATAAAGAGAAATAGGAGAGATATATGAATAAGCTTTATCTTTGGGGAATTATCATAACTGCTCTAATGTTACTGTTCACTTACATGTCAGTATCTGGTTCAGAGGGTGGTTTAAACGATGATATCGTAAACATGTTAGCGATCGCTGGTGCTGTTGCACTCGTAATCATTACAGTGTTTGTTGTCATCAAATATGTACGTCAAATGCAAACGGATACTGCTGATGGTGAATTAGTAGATCATAGCTGGGACGGCATAGGCGAGTATAAAAATAGCGTACCTATGGGTTGGGCTATTATGTTTCTGGGAACAATGATCTGGGGTATGTGGTACTTCACGATCGGTTATCCGGTGAATGCATATTCACAAATTGGTGAATATAATGAAGATACACAAGCACACAACGAGAAATTTGAAGCAAAATATGCTGATATTACTGGTGATAGACTTGTAGATATGGGTGAATCAGTATTCTTAGCTGAGTGTAAAGTTTGTCACGGGCTTCAAGCTGATGGTATTGATGGAAAAGCTGCAAATCTTAATGTTAGACTTGAAGAAGCAGTTGTAAAACATGCAATTATCAACGGTGCGAACAACAGCCTCTTAGGTAGTGAAATGCCAATGCCAGATCGTCATGGACTTTTCAATGCGAATACAAATGAGATGATTACTGATGCTGAGATAGATCTTGTATCTAAGTATGTAGCAAATGGTATGACTGGTGCTGGTGCAGATGTATTTGAAGGTGTGTGTGCTTCATGTCACGGTGTAGATGGCAAAGGTATGGAGTATGTAGCTCCAAATATTGCTGAGTTCACTCCAGAGCTTGTTGTAAATGTTCTCAACCATGGTAAAAAAGGCGCAATTGGTGCTATGCCTAAGTTTGATAAACTTAACGACAAGCAAAAAGAAGCTGTAGGTGCTTATATTACAAGCATTAGCAGCAAGTAAGGAGACAGGTATGAATGAAAATAGAGGCGTATTTGTTCTTGATGGTATAACAGGTATGTTGATTGCAACTGTACTTTTACTAAGTATCCTCGTAGGTTTAACTATCTGGGGAATTAATGTACAAAATACAAGTGCAACTAACTTTTATGATATAAAAGATGAAAACTCAATTAGAATGATTGACACTGAAAGTGCAAAAAATCATCTAGTTGATGTGAAGTAAAGGATAGATAATGGAAAAAATTATTGCTTGGGGCCTTGTAATTATGGCTGCATATACACTTTACGCGGTGGTAACACCTAATCATCTCTTTATCGGTTAAGGGGAGTTTCTTTGAGACTCTCAAGAGGGCTTGCGGCCCTCATCCTCATTTTATTTTTCCAAGCAACGCTCATAGCTTCGTATTTATATAAAGATGAAGTTGTTCATAATCCAGATTTTACATCCCAAGTTGAAAAATTAGGTTTAGAACTGTATCAAAAAACAGGTATATCACTTCGCCTTGTTATGCTTCGACAATTGCCTGAGGGTAAGAGTATTGTCGCGTATGAAAAAGAGCTTATCGCTGATATGAATGAGCCAACTATACTTTTGACCTTTGCAGAGCTCGATTCAAAAGTGGATATTTTGGCAAATGATACATCTTTATATGAATATTTTGATAAAAAGCAAGTACTTAGCCCTGTTGCTTCAAGTGTGCAGGCTTTTATTATGGCACTCTTTTACAGTGATAGCTTTGCAAGTTTCAAAGAGATTGCGAGCTCTTCTGGGGGCACGATTTTACCACTTTTAGCACAAAAAGCAAAAGATGGACAACAAGTGGGAAAATACTCTGGTTCAATGTATAACGGATATGTTGATATCGCTGAGCAGATCGCTGCATCTAAAGGGATTGAGCTAGAAAATGCTGCGGGAAATGCTAATAAAAATAGTATTCTTGTTGTGAAGTTGTTATTTTATGGAATGATTATTTATGGTATATTTCTTTATATCAAAAGAAAACTTTACCTAAGAAGGCAAAAAAATGAATCTAATAAATAGCGGAAGAACTTGGCCTTATGCAATTGGTGCTTCCATTTTGTTTATATTTGGTGCGTGTGTTGCGACAATAGTTGTTACAAGCAAAATGCCTGTTGAAGCAAGTGACACCTATATGATGGACTATCATCAAGCAGATGCTGCAGCCAATGATCTCATAGAAGCGCAGATAGCCTTTGATCAAAAATATAAGATCGAGTATATTAATCAAGGGATATCCTCGAAAAACACAATACTCAAATATAAACTTACAGATATCGATGGCAAACCAGTAGAAAATGCACAGATCAAAGTGATTGTAACACGACCAAATAACCATAAGCACGATCAAGAGTTTAACACGCCAAGTGTAGAAAATGGGGTCTATACATTCTCTTCTATTACGCTTCCACAAGAAGGAAGATGGGATGTAATGGCAAAAATTGATATCGATGATCTGAGTCGATTTTATAATTTTAAAGCAGATACGCGTTATAAAGATATACAGGAATATTAAGTCCTGTATATGAATACACAAACTATTATTCTCCCCTCTGCTCGTGCTATACGCCATGAGCAACTTCAAATCCAAGAAGAGACACTCTTTCTTCCAAACTATATCACTATGTCTGAGTTTCTCTCAAAACTCTGTATTGTCCCACAAACAAAATATATTGATGATGATACGCGCGTCTTGTTGCTTCTAGAAGCATCCGACTTTGCCAATTTTGCAAAACTTCAAATCGAGCGAAACTTTTTTACTTTTACCAAGAATGCAAGTTATATTTTTAAGTTCTTTGAGGAACTGAGTGCAGAGATGTATGATATCTCTTTGCTTGATACTGCAGATATGTATGCAGAATATGAGGAACATATTCTTATTCTTCAAGAACTTTACAAGCGTTACGAAGCACTTTGTGCACAGAGAAAAGTCCTCGATAAAATATTTTTGTCTAAACAATATATCTTTAATCATGAGTATCTTAGCTCACATCCCAAGATCTTGCTTCATGTGGTGGGGCATCTCACCAACTTTGAGCTAGAGATTCTCCAAAGATGTTGTACATACAGCAGTGTTGAGATCTCTTTAGCTACAACACGTTTTAATGCAAAGATGCAAGAGAGATTTCGCGCACTTGGTTTTGAGCTTCTGCCAAATCATCACTATAAACTCTCTCTCAATTCATGTGAAATATTAGAGCAAAAACCTCTCACAAAAGAGACCCTCATTGAGTGTGAATCACTGAGTGAATCTTTATTACAAGTAGCATTTATCAAGCATAAGATCTATGAGTTTATACAAAAAGGCTATGCTCCTGAAAAACTAGCTGTGATCCTCCCTGATGAACAGTTTGCACAAACACTCAAAAGTTTTGATACAGAGTCTAACTTTAACTTTGCTATGGGGGAATCTTTTGCAACGACGCAGATCTATCAAAAACTGCATGCATCCTCCCAAGCGATCGAGAATGATTCCAAAGAGAACCTTGCACGTCTTAAAAGGTTTGGAGATGAGTATTATCAAGAGCTGTTTCCACTTTATAAAAAAGAGGCAAGGGATGTAGATTTCTTAGCGCTTATGAGTCGTTTTAGTGACTCTATTGCAAACAAACAAGAGAGAAAGATCTATGAAGAGGAGATCTTTCATTTTAAAACGATTCTCCCTTTTATGCAAAATATGCGTATTAAATCCTTACTGCACCTTTTTTTGCAACGCTTAAGTAGCAGAACAATAGATGATGTACGAGGTGGAAAGATCACTGTCATGGGAGTGCTTGAGACGAGGGCCGTGCAATTTGATGGGGTTGTGATCGTAGACTTTAGTGATAATAATGTTCCAAAAAAAAGCCAAAAAGATATGTTTTTAAATACACAGATTCGAGAAAATGCAAAGCTTCCAACCATGGCAGATAGGGAAAACCTTCAAAAGCATTACTACGAACTTCTTTTGAGAAATGCAAAAGAGGCTGCGATTTGTTTTGTCGCCTCACAGCAAAGTGCCCCCTCACGTTTTTTAAAGCAACTCGGGATCGAACCAAAGAACAGATTTGATGAACATGCTTATGCTCACCTTCTTTTTACGCCGCATAAAAGGGCAAAAAAAGAGGAGCAGGAGATAGTCGCAGCGTATGATTTTAAAGAGAAAAAACTCTCCGCAACGAAACTCAAAACATTCTTAGAGTGTAGACGAAAGTTCTATTATCGCTATATTCTTTCACTTCGCGATCATGAGATCCCAAAAGATATGCCCCAAGAGTGGGAGATCGGTACGAGCATACATGAAGCACTGCGTATTCTCTATACAAACAAACAAAGCTTTTCAAGTTATGAAGAGCTTAGCAAAGAGCTAGAGAGATCTCTTGATCTGGTCTGTGGAAAAAGTGAGCTTGAAAAGTACCAAATAGCACTCTATAAAAGATCACTTCGCCCTTTTTGTGAGAACGAGATCAAACGTTTTGATGAGGGTTGGCAAGTGCTGGGATGTGAGCAAAGCTATGAGTATGAATTTGCAGGGCTTACTCTTACTGGACAAATAGATAGAATTGATAAACGAGGAGAGGAGCTCTTGGTTCTGGATTATAAGACAGGATCTTATCCCCTTTACACAGAAAAAAATCTCTACGAAGCTACCGATTTTCAGCTCGAATTTTATTATCTCTTAGCACATAATATTGGCAACTCAGTTTCGTGTGCCTATTATGATCTCAAAAGCTCTAAAATAGTCCCTGAGAGCTATTTAAATGAGAAGCTTGCTGTGTTAGAATCCAATATTAAAGATCTCTTGATGCATGAGAGCTTTGAGTTTATTCAGTGTGAAGATCTCAAAACCTGTAGCTACTGTGAGTTTGCAACGCTATGTCGAAGGGCTTAGGATGTTAGAGAAAAATTTAGCCTATGAAGCGAGTGCGGGAAGCGGTAAGACCTTTATGTTGGTGGTGCGCTATTTGAGTCTCCTTTTTTTAGGGGCACATCCAAGCAAGATCCTCGCACTTACTTTTACCAATAAAGCAGCTTACGAGATGCAAGAGCGTATTGTCGCGACACTCGAAGCCTTAGAGAGTCGTGGGGAGCTCGATGTGATCTCTGAGGTGACGGAGCTCTCTAAAGCAGAGCTTCTTTCTCAAAGAGATAAGATTCTCTCAGAGTTTTTAAATGCCAATACCAAGATCATGACGATCGATAAATTTTTTACTCAAATACTTCGTAAATTTTCACTCTATACCTCTTTGATGCCAGATTTTACAACACAAAGCTCACAGCATGAAAGAAAGCTTCTCTCTCGCTTTTTAAAAGAGGTCGCTGTCGCTGGGAAAATGGAGATACTCCTGCAACTCTCTTTGGAATCAAGCAAGAGACTTGAGAGCATCTTTTCGCTTCTGGATGCACTTTATACGAAAAAACATGAGCTCTCAAAGATAGCTTTTAGCAAGCAAAAAAGTTTTCTTTATGAAGAGGAAGCACTTGCAACTCTCAAAGAGTTGCAAGCACTTGTCAATGGGTGTGAGGCAGCATCTGCTACTGCCAAAAAGAGTATGGATGTAGAGAGTTTTGAAGAGCTTTGTAGCAAAAGCTGGATAGGCAAAGAAACCCTTAATTATCGTACCTATTCTAAGTGCTACACTCCTGAGATGGACAGGCTACTTACCAAGATTCAAGAAGCGATCAAAAACCAATATCGCGCGCGAGAACAGAACTTTTTTTATGCCCTCAAAGAGCTTGTAGATATCTATGAAAAATCAAAAAAAGCGCTCTATATGGATGATAGCGAGCTCAGTTTTAATGATGTGACGATGCTTGTGTATTATCTCTTAAAGGAACGCATCGATAGTGAGTTCTTATATTTTCGACTCGATGCACAGATTGAGCATATTTTGCTCGATGAGTTTCAAGATACGAGTATTTTGCAATATGAGATATTAAAACCACTTATCACCGAGATAGTCTCTGGAAACGGGGTCAATGAAGAGGGAAGTTTCTTTTTTGTAGGGGATGTAAAACAATCTATCTACCGCTTTCGTGGAGGGGTGAGTGCTTTATTTGCCAAAGTGGCATCTGAGAATCATACGCGCGTAGAGCCTCTTTTGACAAACTACCGCTCCCAAAGAGAGGTGATAGAGTTTGTGAATCAAACTTTTGAGAACAAGATAACAAATTATCTCCCACAAAAAACAAGAGAGGAAGCACAAGGTGGCTACGTCGAAGTGATCGCTTGTGATACTCTTCTTGAGTGCTGTGTAGCGCAAGTGCAAAGACTTCTAGATCTTGGGGCAGATATCAATGAGATAGCGATACTCTGCAGCACAAACGGCGATGGGGAAGAGATCAAAAATGCTCTAGAGAATGAAAAGATAGAAGTGGTCACTGAGACAACCACCAAGCTTATCCATCAGCAAAGTGTCAAAGCGGTGCTGGAGTATCTTAAATACCACTATTTCAAAGAGGATATCTATCGCTACAACTTCTTTGCACTGATCCAAAAAGAGCTCGAACCTTTAGAGTATCTAGATATAAATTCTCTGCGCCTTGTGGATGTAGTCAAAGCTGCGATCGAGCGCTACGGGCTCTTTAGTGATGAGTTCCACCTTATCCGCTTTTTGGATGCATTGCGCGCTTATCCTGATATTGAAGCCTTGTTGTTTGAGTATGAGCGCTTAGATCTCAGTGGTGCGGCGTCAGATCTTCGAGGTGTACGAGTACTTACGATCCATAAATCCAAAGGGCTTGAGTATGAGCACGTTATCGTACTTGATAGACTCAAAAAAGCTCCCCCTGCGCGTGATACGATTATTTATGAGTACGATGAGATTGACTTAGAGGGGATCTATCTGCGTATCAAAGGGAGAGATCTTCTTGATAAGCCTTATGAAAATGCCCTTGCTAAAGAGAAAAAACTCACACGTGAGGATAACCTCAATGCACTCTATGTTGCTTTTACGCGTGCGAGGGAGAATCTTTTTGTTTTGCTCAAATCTAAAGACTCTGCCTTTGAACTTTTAGAGCTCACACCCAAAGCAAGGGGAAAACTTGTGTGTAAATCGAGCCAAGAGGAGGTCTCACACACACAAACGACACTCCCATACAAGTCGCTTTATTATGGCACGCAAAGTGATATATTAGAGCTTGCAAAAGAGCAAGAGGAGGATTTAAGTGCTATCCATTTTGGTCTTGGACTCCACTATATGTTAGAGATGCTCAGCTCTTTTGAACGAGGCGCTCTTACCAATGCAAAAGATATGCTTTTAAACAGATATGGGGCACTTTTGAGCAGTGAAGAGATCGATGATATCTGTTTGCGTGTAGAGATGCTCTTAAACAACAAGGAGTTCTTGGAGCTTGTAGATGGGGAGTGTATGAAAGAAAAAGCACTCAAGTATAAAAAGAATCTTCGCTATATCGATCTTCTTGTCAAAAAAGAGACCCAAGACCCTCAATCGCTCTTTGCAAATGTGCAATACACAGTGATCGATTATAAGAGCTCGCTCAACTTTCAAGAGGAGCATCATCAGCAGGTGAACTACTATAAAAATGCGATTAGAGCGATTACATCCCAAGAGGTTGATGGGTATATCTGTTATCTTCTCAAAGAGGGTATTAAGATTGTCAAAGTGTGACAAAGATGCTAAAATAGCGCCCTTGATAAAACAAATAAATACTATTTAGGACAACAAATGATTAAAAAATGTTTATTCCCAGCAGCTGGATATGGAACACGCTTTTTACCAGCAACCAAAGCGATCCCAAAAGAGATGCTTCCAGTACTGACCAAACCACTTTTACAATACGGAGTAGAAGAGGCGATAGACGCAGGCTTGAATACGATGGCGATTGTTACAGGGCGTGGAAAACGCGCGATCGAAGATCATTTTGATGTCTCTTATGAGCTCGAACACCAGATCAAAGGGACATCCAAAGAGCACTACCTCACAGAGATTCGTGATGTGATCAACAAATGTACTTTCTCGTATACAAGACAAGTGGAGATGAAGGGTTTGGGGCATGCGATACTTAGTGGTGAAACACTCATTGGAAATGAGCCTTTTGCTGTGGTTTTAGCAGATGATCTGTGTGATAATCACGAGGGGCATGGTGTGCTTTTGCAGATGGTGAAACTCTATGAGAAGTATCAGTACTCTATCGTAGCAGTAGAAGAGATCCCCTCGCAAGATACGAATAAATATGGGGTAATTGCAGGGGATTTTATAGAAGAGGATATCATTAAGGTAGATAATATGGTAGAAAAGCCTGATCCAAAAGATGCCCCATCGAACCTCGCGATCATCGGTCGCTACATCCTCACACCTGATATCTTTGATATTCTCAGAGAGACAAAACCTGGAAAAGGGGGCGAAGTACAGATCACAGATGCTCTTTTAGAACAGGCAAAACAGGGAAAAGTGATCGCTTATAAATTCAAAGGAACGCGGTTTGACTGCGGAAGTGTCGATGGTTTTGTCCAAGCGACTAATTACTTCTACTCAAAAGCTTAAATAAAACATAAATTAAGCTAATCGTAAGTTTATAAAGATATACTTTCGCCACTTAAATAGACATTGCAAAGTGTTTAAATAAATAAACCAAGATGAAAGGTTCTCAAATGAAATTTACGAAAATTGCAACTGAAGAACAAATCAATCAAAAATGGGTTTTGATTGATGCTGAAGGGAAAACATTTGGTCGTATGATTACAGAAGTAGCTAGTATACTTCGTGGTAAAAATAAACCATGTTTTACTCCAAACCAAGATTGTGGTGATTTCGTAGTAATCATCAATGCTTCTAAAGCAAAATTCAACGGTCTTGGAAAAGTAGCTAACAAAGAATACTTCTCACATTCAGGGTATTTTGGTAGCACAAAGAGCGTAAAAATGACTGAGCTTTTAGAGAAAAACCCAGAGAAACTATACAAATTAGCAACTCGTGGTATGCTTCCTAAAACAAAGCTTGGTGCAAAAATGCTCAAAAAATTAAAAGTTTATGCAGGTGAAAGTCATCCTCACACTGCGCAACTTGCTAAGTAAGGACTGAGATAATGGCAAAAATTTATGCAACAGGTCGTCGTAAGTCGTCGATAGCAAAAGTATGGTTAACTCCAGGTACAGGTAAAATCGTAATCAATGATCTTTCAATTGATGCATGGTTAGGTGGACTTGAAGCGAAAAAACTTCGTGTAAAACAACCACTTAACTTAACAAAACAAGATACTTCTGTAGATATCGTTGCTACTACTTTAGGTGGTGGCTTTGGTGGTCAAGCAGATGCATTACGTCACGGTATTGCTCGTGCGCTTGTAAAATTCAACCCTGAATTAAAAGCGATCCTCAAACCAGAGGGTATGATGACTCGTGATTCACGTGTTGTTGAACGTAAGAAGCCAGGTAAGAGAAAAGCTCGTCGTTCTCGCCAGTTTTCTAAACGTTAATCTACCTTTTTATCAGTGCCCTCGGGCATTGGTACACTTTTTCCCACATTTTTTAATCTTTAATTTTACTTTTTTCATTATAATGTTTAAAATTTATTCTTTCTAAAAAAGGTAAAGTATGAAAAAAATATACATCATCGCATCCCTCGTCGCACTCGTTCTCGCAGCTTTTTTATTTGTTGGTAATAAACTTGCAAAAGATGCGATCAAAGATCAGCTTACACTCCTTACATCCAATGGTGTGAGTATTCAAGAATCATCAGAAGATTCAACTCTTCTTAGTTCTACAAACCATTACGAATTTTTAGTAAGTGATAGCCAAAAGCTCTCTATGTATCTGAGTCAGTATGCAGATGAGCAACTTCCCCCTTATGTCAATGCAATGTTGCAGGGGATCGAGATAGGTTGTGATGTAAAGTATAATAATCTACCTTTTAGTAATTCCCTCGAGGTTGATATCTATCCACTCTCACTCTCGTACGATATGAAAAAAGAGCTCAAAAAATATGATTTTCGCCTCTTTAACACGATCGACACATTTTTACAAAACAAAGGGCTTTTATACCATCTTAACTACAACCTCATAACAAGCTCTTTTGATGGATATATCAAAGATATTGAGCAAACGCTTCAACTCAAAGATGGTGTAGAGGTAGTTGTGAATCTCAAATCTGTAGTCTTTGATGGGATCGGTCCACTTGTAGCACCAAGTGAACTTCGTGCAAGTGGGGATACGATGAGCTTTAAGCTCTTTGATGACAAATCAGAGATCCATTTCTCTCTCAGCGGGATAGAGAGCTCCTCTACCTTTTCCTCTGCGACAAGCTATCTCTCAAGTGCTTCGTTTCAAACACTCAATATTGCAATGAAAGAACAAAATGCACAGACTACGTCGATAGATATTGATGATCTCAAGTTTAATGTGTCTTCAAGCATGGAGGGTCCTAAAGCAGAGGTATATGCAAAAAGTTCTTTTACAAAACTCAATGCAAAATTAAAACAACTCGATCTTGGTATGGATGGGTTTAATTATGATATTTCAGTTACCGATGTAGACAAAGATGCGCTCGAAGAGCTTCGCGTACTTCTTGCTCAAACAAAAACGAATCAATCACATCAGCTCCAAAGAGAGATAGAGGGTTCTGTCACACGACTTTTAGCGCAAGGGCTCAAGCTCAATATAGCTGACTTTTCTGTGGATACACTCTCTCTTGAACAAAGTAAAGGGATGAGAGGATTTGCCCTGCAATCAGAGATCATTCTTTCTCCAAACCAAAGCTTACAAAGTACGGCACAAACAGCACAGATGTTGCAGCACCTTTTTGTTGCGAGTAGCTTTACACTCTCAAAAGAGCTTTTTGTCTATATCAACCAACAAGCACCTCTCAGCACCATGGCTATGGGATATGCTAAGGATGTAGGGGATGATTTGGTATTTGATGTGGTACTCAAAGATGGCAAACTCTCTATTAACGGCAAAGCTTTATAAAAAGAGTGGCTGTGAGATTTCTTTTCTTTTTTCTTTTTGTATTAGATCTCTACAGCTCTACGCTTCATCTGGCGACTTCAGCAAATCCATCACGGCTCAACCCTATCCTTGCTACCGATTCGAGCTCTTCTGAGATCGCTAGTTTTTTATTTAACGGCCTTGTCAAATACGATAAAGATCTCGATGAGATCATTGGGGATTTGGCACAAGATTTTTATTATGAAGATAATCAAACCCTCATCTTTAAACTCCATCCAAATATCAAGTGGCACGATGGCAAAGAGATGGATGCAAGCGATGTTGTCTTCACTTATGAGGTTTTGGTCTCAGATAAAATATCTTCCCCTTATAGTGCAAACTTTCGTTTTGTACAAAGTGTCGAAGCGATCGATAGCCATACAGTTCGGGTTAAATATACAAAGCCCTATTTTAAGGCACTAGAAACCTGGATGATGGGGATATTGCCACGCCATATTTTAGAAGATGAAGAGAATCTGATGAACTCCTCTTTCAATACCAATCCAATAGGAACTGGGCCGTATAAACTCCATCAGCTTGAACATTCCAAAAACATTATCTTACGCGTAAATGAAAATTATTTTCTAGGAAGAGCCAAGATCGATCAGATCTCTTTTCATGTTATCGCTGATCCGATGACACGCTTTTTGATGCTTAAATCAAAAGCTTTGGATGTAGGAAGTATAGAAGCGATGGAATATGAGCGACAGTTAGATAGCACTTTTTTTGAAAACTTTGAAATTTTTGAGGAGATCAGCCATAGTTATACCTATTTGGGATTTAACCTCAAAAGAGAAAAATTTCAAGACCCACGCGTGCGTGAAGCACTTTCACTTGCTATCGATAGAGAAGAATTAGTCTCGATCCTTTTTTTTAAACACGCGCGAGTTTGTACAGGTCCATTTCTCCCAGGTACAAAATCTTTTAATGAAGAGGTGAAGGCTCCCAAGCAAGATATAAAACGCGCCAAAGAGCTGCTCAAAGAGGCGGGATATGATGCAAATAACCCTTTTACTTTTGAGATCGCTACATCCAACTCAAGCTCTATTCGCCCCTATGCTGCACAGATACTTCAACATCAGCTTCAAAAAGCGGGTGTGGTTGTCAATCTACGGGTGATGGAGTGGCAAGCATTTTTAAATATGGTGGTGTTTCCAAAAGAGTTTGATACGGTACTCCTTGGCTGGTCACTCTCTTCAACGCCAGATCCTTACATCTTTTGGCATAGTGACAATGATAAGCGTGGCGGATTTAATTTTATAGGCTACAACAACCCTAAGATAGATGCGATGATAGAGCATTCGCAGACCATTATAGACAAAGAAAAACTTGCTCAAATGAATAAAGAGATGTTTGCGATGATCGTCAAAGATAACCCCTATCTTTTTCTTTACATCCCAAACTCGATCACAACCGTTAGCAAAGAGATAAAAAATATAGAGCCAGCCCTTAGTGGTATTTGGCACAACTACATAGAGTGGGAAAAAGAGGAAAATGAATGATAATACTATTTGATCTGGATGGAACGCTGATAGATTCGACAGAAGCGATTTTAGAGAGTTTTGAAAACTCTTTTCGTGTGCATAATTTCACACCTGCAAAAAAAGAGCAGATCACACCACTCATAGGGTATCCGCTCGATTATATGTATGCAAACTTGGGTGTTCCCGAGGCAAAAGTTTGGGACTTTGTGGCAACGTACAAAGAGCATTATAGAAAGATATCGACACAAAAGACCATTCTTCTTAAAAATGCCGCAGAGGCAGTTCTTAAAGCAAGTGAATTTGCCACACTTGGGATCGTGACGACAAAAACAGGGGAATATTCCCAAGTACTTATGGAGCATTTTGGGCTTATGCAACATTTTAAAGTCCTCATAGGAAGAGAACACGTAACCCTTCCAAAACCAGATGCACAGCCTATTCTCAAAGCACTCGAAGCTTTGGATGTAGAGAATAAAGAGATCTGGATGATCGGCGATACCAAACTCGACCTCATTGCAGCTCAAAATGCAGGGGTCAATAGCATAGGTGTTTTGAGTGGCTATGATAGCCATGAAACATTAAAAATGCACACTAATGTTATTTTAGGTGATGCCCTTGAAGCGGTTACTTTCTTGATGGATAGGAAATTATCACTCAAGTAAACTGAGTTGCCAATTTGAATCATAATATCAAGCTGTATTTAAGACCAACTTGCATAAAATACACTAAATTAGAAATATAGAGAAACTCTATTGAATAATGAAGGAGAATTTATGCTAGAGATTAGATGGCATAGTCGCGCTGGACAGGGTGCTGTTACAGGTGCAAAAGGTTTGGCAGATGTGATTTCTACAACTGGTAAACATGTTCAGGCGTTCGCGTTTTATGGTTCAGCAAAGCGTGGGGCTGCGATGACAGCTTACAATCGCGTTGATGACAAAATGATTATGAATCATGAGAAATATATGAAACCCGATTATGTTTTCGTAATTGACCCTGCATTAGTTTTTACATCTGATGTTACTATCAATCATAAAGATAATACAGTTTATATTATCACAACACACATGACTACGGATGAGCTAAAAGCAGCACAACCAAAGCTAGCAGACAAAAATGTATATACAGTCGATTGTATCACGATCGCTCAAGAAACGATTGGTCGCCCAATTCCAAATACGCCAATGCTTGGTGCATTTATGAAAGTTTCTAAGATGTATGACATAGAGTTTTTCAAAGAAAGTATGCAAAGAATTTTAGGAAAACTTCCTCAAAAAATTATCGATGCAAATATGATAGCGATCCAACGCGCATATGACGAAGTGAAATAAGGAGTTAAGATGGCAAATACAGGATGGGATGAATTTGAAATCGGAGCTATGCTTCGCTCATTTGATGGAAAAATAGATGATATCGCTGGTACACTTCAAGAGGACCGTGCATATTCTCAAAACAACTCGTTTGTTGCGAGTGTAGCGGACTGGAGAATCGAGAAACCAGTATTTAACAAAGACTTTTGTATCGATTGTCAATTTTGCTGGATCTATTGTCCAGATATTTCGATCATTTCAAGAGATAAAAAAATGATCGGTGTGGATATGGATCACTGTAAAGGGTGTGGAATTTGTGTGGAAGTTTGTCCTACAAACCCTAAATCACTTTTAATGTTCCCAGAACATGCAGACGAAGAGACAGAGCTCGCAAAGTGGCCTGAAAAAGATGAGGAGAAAAAATAATGGCATTTGATAAAATGGAATTAAGAGATATTGAAGTTTGGGATGGAAACTTTGCAGCTGCACAAGCTTTAAGACAGTGTCAGATCGATGTTGTTGCAGCGTACCCAATTACACCATCAACTCCAATCGTTGAAGGCTATGCAAAGTTCTTAGCAGATAACTATGTTGAGGGTGAATTTGTAATGGTAGAATCAGAGCATGCTGCAATGTCAGGATGTATTGGTGCTGCTGCAGCTGGTGGACGTGTAGCGACTGCTACATCTTCTCAGGGTTTTGCACTTATGGTTGAGACACTTTACCAAGCATCTGGTATGCGTTTACCGATCGTACTTAACGTTGTAAACCGTGCTTTAGCTGCGCCACTTAACGTAAATGGTGACCATTCAGATATGTATCTTGGACGTGATAGCGGATGGATTCAATTTGATGCATACTGCCCACAAGATGCGTATGACTTGAACTTTATCGCATTTAAAGTTGCAGAAGATCATGAAGTAAGACTCCCAGCTATGGTACACCAAGATGGATTTATGACTTCTCACACTGCGCAAGGTGTACACACTTTGACAGATGATCAAGGATATGGATTTGTTGGTGATTTTAAACCAATGAACGATATGCTCGATTTTGAGCACCCTGTAACACACGGTGTACAAACAGAAGAAGACTGGCACTTTGAGCACAAAGCGCGTCAACATAATGATCTTATGACAAAGGTATTCCCAAAAATCGAGCAAGCATTTGCTGATTTTGAGAAACTTTCAGGTCGTAAATACAACCTTGTTGAAAAATATGATGTAGATGATGCAGATGTTGTTGTTGTTTGTATGGGTACATCAGTTGAGACTGCTCGCGAAGTTGCAGGTGAGATGAGAGAGCAGGGAATCAAAGCGGGTGTTTTAGGTATTCGCGTTGTTCGTCCTTTCCCATTTATGCAAATTGCAGAAGCACTCAAAGGTGTGAAAGCGATCGCAACACTTGATAGATCTTCTCCAAATGGTGCAGCAGGTATGCTCTTTAATGAAATCGCAGGTTGTCTCTTCAACACTGATACAAAAGCACTTTTAAGTGGATATGTATACGGTCTTGGTGGTCGTGACTTAACAAAAGCTCACTTAGTAGATCTTTATAAAGAACTACAAGCTAATGTAGATGCAGGTAAAGTAACTACTCCATTACAACAGTTTATCGGTGTACGTGGACCGAAACTATCATTTTTATAGGAGCATAATATGAGTGAAATGAAAAAAATTAAAAACTTAAAAGAGTTCTCAACTTCAGCGGACCGTTTTGAGGGTGCAAACCTTCTTTGTCCTGGTTGTGCACACTCTATTATTGTTCGTGAAGTATTAAATGCTACGAATGATGATCTTGTACTTTCAGCTTCTACAGGTTGTTTGGAAGTTTGTACAGCGGTATATCCATACACTTCATGGGATGCTTCTTGGATCCATATCGGATTTGAAAATGGTTCTACTGCAGTTGCGGGTGCAGAAGCAATGTATAACGCTTTGAAGAAAAAAGGTCGCCTCAAGCAACCTGAGCGTAATCCTAAGTTCGTTTCTTTTGCAGGTGATGGTGCTTCTTATGATATCGGTTTTCAGTGGATCTCTGGATGTTTTGAGCGTGGACATAACATCATGCACGTAGTACTTGACAATGAAGTATATGCAAATACGGGTGGTCAGCGTTCTTCTTCAACGCCTATCGGTTCTTCTGCAACGACATCTCCAGCAGGTCGTGTAAGTTATGGTGAGAAACAAAACAAAAAAGATATGATGGCTATTATGGCAGCTCATGGTGGTCCATATGTAGCACAAGTTTCTCCAAATAAATGGAAAGACATGGTGAAGAAAATTCAACATGGTTTCTCAGTAGAGGGTCCAGTATTTATCAATGCTGCATCTCAGTGTTGTACAGAGTGGAAATTTGATCCAAAAGATACTATGCACCTTGCAGATCTTTCAACTGATACACTTGCATGGCCTCTTTATGAGATCATTGATGGTAAAGAGTTAAACATCACTTACCGTCCTAAAAATGTAATTCCTGTTGAGGAGTACTTAGCTGCTCAAGGACGTTTCAAGCACCTCTTTAAAGATGAGTACAAATACTTGATCAAAGAGTGGCAAGATCGTGTAGATGCGAACTGGGCGTACCTAAACCGCCGCGAAGAAGCTAGGGTATAAACTTATAGCTTCACCACATCTTGCACCAAACTCTGAGTTCGACGTACTTTGAGTACGCCTTCTCTCAGAGTTTGGCACAATCTACGGCAAATCTAAAAGTTTTTTAGATTTGCGTACTTCTATTATTCTTTTTAAATTTAACTTCACTTTTTCAATCTTCTTACAATTAAAAACGCTACAATTACTCTATTTCAAATCAAGGAATTTTTATGCCATTATTAGATAGTTTTACAGTAGATCATACCATTATGCCAGCACCAGCAGTGCGTAAAGCAAAGTCGATGAAAACACCCAGTGGAGATGATATTACAGTTTTTGATCTTCGCTTTGTTCGCCCTAATGAAGATATCCTCTCTGAAAAAGGGATCCATACATTAGAGCATTTATTTGCGGGATTCATGAGAGAGCATCTCAACTCTGATAAAGTGGAGATCATTGATATCTCACCGATGGGATGTAGAACAGGATTTTATATGTCGCTTCTAGGGACTCCTGAGGAAGAGGTGGTTGCAAAAGCATGGGAAGATTCTATGAAAGATGTTCTTAATGTAAAACAACAAAGTGACATCCCAGAACTCAACGTCTATCAGTGCGGAACGTATAAGATGCACTCACTAGATGAAGCAAAAGAGATAGCACAAACTGTACTTCGCAAAGATATCGATATCATGGACAATGAAGCGCTCAAGCTTGATATGTCAAAGGTAAGCTAATATGTATCTTCTCATACCTATGGACAGTGAGAATGTCCAAGAAGCAGAGATCACCGCAGTCGATGATGCAAAGGTCTGGGCACAAGTACTCGTAGAAGAGGGCGAAGTCGTCGAGATCTTGCACAATGAGCTTTGGGATAAATTCGATGCGATGAGTGAAGCAGTTGTTGTGAAGCAAGATGGGGAAAATGTATTTCAGTTTATGGATTACAACATGATGGTTCTTGTCGCACACACTCAAAAAACGATCGATGATATTGTCGAAGCGTATCTCTTTCGTGAACTTCACGATATGGCGTACTAAACAAAACGATGCAATTAGAGCAATTTAAAGAGCTTTTTAACCCTCTCCCTGGAAATCACTACATCCAAGTCACAAGCGCGGTGGATGAGACTACAGATACATTTTACGAATTGATGCAAAGTGTAGGGGGAAAGTTGAGTTTGGCGTATTACCATGAAGCGCTTGATGCGCCTGATCTTTTAGAGCTCTATCCTGAGGCTAAGGTACAATATATTGGCAATCTTATCCATCCTTTTCGTGCACTTCCACGTGACCATGATATGGTGATCTTCAAAGATATTTTTTCCCTCCATCACAAACAAGAGCTATTGCTCAATACAGCATATAAAACCCTAGCCAACACAGCACATATAATCATTATGGAGAAAAAAGGGGTTCTTGATACCTACGCAACACAAGAGCTTTTAGAACGTTTTGAGTTTCGTGCTCCAAATACCCTTGATATTTTAGAGGGTTACGATATTGTGATGGGAAAAAAGATGCATATGTGGGGCAACGGCCTTTAAAATGAAACAATTTGACGATCAAACACACTCTATGGTACAAAGTGCGGATGGGAGCTTTACCGCTTATAGCACGGAGTATAATGAGCATTACCATTCTACAAAAGATGGGGCGCTTCAAGAATCACTTCAAAAGCATGTGATCCCAGCACTTAGCGTAAAAAAAGAGAAAAAAACGCTCAATATCTTAGATATTTGTTTTGGTCTGGGTTTTAACACACTTGCAACACTCCACTATATAGAGCGAGAGGGCTTGGGATGTAAGGTGCGTATCTATTCTCCAGAACTCGATAGCGCGCTGGTCACATCCTTGCCACATTTTGCATATCCAAAAGAGTTTGAAAAATACAAAGATATGCTCACTCAGCTCGTACAAACAGGAAGCTATTTGGATGGGTCTTGGGATGTAGAGCTGTTTGTGGGGGACGCAAGAGAGTATATCAAGAGGTTTGAAGATCACTTTGACATTGTGTATCAAGATGCTTTTTCACCGGCGACAAACCCAGTACTTTGGACACGGGAGTATTTTGCAGATATTACCAAAGCAATGAAGAGTGATGGGGTGCTTACTACCTACTCCATTGCGCTCTCTACGCGACTTGCCCTCCATGAAAACGGCTTTCGTATCTATCTCAATGAGGGGGAAGGGTATCGCAAGGCTACTATCGCTTCTCTGGGCACACTTGAGGGCTTTGAGCCAGTAGATATGGAGCATAAGATCGCCTGCAACCCTGAGGCACGATCACTTAGAGATTGATCACCTCTAAAAAATCCTCTCCAAACTGCTCATATTTTTTCTCACCCACACCGTTGACAGCGAGCATGCTTGCCTTGTCGTAGGGCTTCTCAGCAGCGAGGTATTTGAGTGTTTTATCTGAGAAGATAATATACGGAGGCACACCCAAATCACTCGCAAGCTCTGTACGTTTGGCACGCAACTCTTCAAAGAGATCTTCATCAAAATCAAACTCCTCAGCACGTTTGACCTTTTTCTCTTTGACATTGATCTGCAAACGCGAGGATTTTATCGTTACTTCGCTATTGCTTTTGAGTACATCCACAGCTTTTTGGGTGAGTTTGAGACTTGAAAACTCCCCGATGCTCAGAATCTTAAGCTCCAAAAGACGCTCTAAGATAACAAACCACTCTTTTTTACTCAGATGCACACCCACCCCATACATCGAGAGTTTATCCGCTTCGTTGGCGAGAAGTTTTTGCTCTTTTGATCCACGCAAAATATCGATGATATAGTTCTTTCCAAAATTTTGCCCTGTTTTATACACAGCACTCAGAAGCATTTGCGACTCGCGTGTGATATTCTCTTTTTTTGCATCGCTGTCGATACAGTTGTCACAGCGATCCGCGCAAGGCTCTAGGGTGTCATCAAAATACTCGGCAAGCTGTTGATGAAAGCAGATCTCACTTGTGGCGTATTTGTAGATGGTGTCTATTTTTTCATTTAAGTGCTCTTTGTACACAGAGTCGGCTATCTCGTCTAAAAAGCGCTTATGTTGGGCGATATCCCCTGCGTTGAAGAGTAAAAGCACCTCACTATCTTCCCCATCACGCCCCGCACGCCCTATCTCTTGGTAGTAGTTCTCTAAGGATTTTGGCAGAGACATATGTACTACAAAACGGATGTTGCTCTTATCGATTCCCATCCCAAAGGCGATGGTAGCGACCATGATATCGACCTTATCGTTGACAAAGATACGAAAGTTTTGCTCTCTAATGTGTTGTGGAAGCCCTGCATGATAGGGCAGAGATTTGTATCCTGCGAGATTGAGCTGTACGCTGAGATCTTCGGCTTTTTTGCGCGAGCTTACATAGATGATTCCGCTCTCGTTTTTGTGGCGGTGCAAAAAGGCTTTGAGTTGCTCTTGCCCGTTTGAGATGCGCCTTTGTGCAGAGATAAAAAGGTTTTTACGAAAGATCTTTCCCTTAAGAAGTAGGGGGTTTTCAAGCCGAAGCTCTCGGAGGATATCATCGGTGACATGGTGTGTGGATGTCGCGGTAAAGGCACAGATATTGGTTTGGGGGAAGTTGGCTTTGAGGTTGCCCAAAGCGCGATAATCATCACGAAACTCATGCCCCCATTGAGAGATACAATGCGCTTCATCGATCACAAAAAAGTTGATACGAAGCCCTCGAAGCATCGCCAAAGTTGAGGGATTGTTGAGGCGTTCTGGAGAGAGATAGAGAAACTTCAAGTCGCCACGATAGGCACTTTGGATGATCTCCTCTACATCCTCACGACTCTGTGCGGAGCTTATCATCTCCGCACTTATACGCTGTGCCTTGAGTGCGGCAACTTGATCTTGCATCAGAGCGATGAGAGGTGAGATCACGATACTGATCCCATCTTTGAGAAGTGTAGGGAGCTGGTACACGAGAGACTTTCCACCACCAGTAGGCAGAATCATCAAGAGATCACGCCCCTCTAAGACGGCATCGACTCCCTCTTCTTGGAGCGGACGAAAGCTATTGTGCCCAAAGGCATCTTTGAGTACTTCATATTTCATGAAGTGGCTTTGCTTTCGTTTTTCATCAGCCAGATAAAGACCTCTACGACCGCTTGATAAAGCTCTGCTGGGATCTCGCTATCGAGTTCGAGATCTATCAGGGAATTGACCAGTGCTTCGTTGGCAAAGATAGGGACACGAAACTCCTCTGCTTTTTGGAGGATCTTGCGTGCGAGTTCCCCTTTGCCTTTGGCTAAAACTTTGGGAGCGCCAGAGGCGTCTTTGTCATATTGGAGTGCGGCAGCTTTTTGCATAAAAGACTAGTATCTCGAACTAATAGAGTCTATATCTTCCCAAGATAAAGAGCTATTTTGTTTGGAGCTAGGATTGTTTTGATGCGAGAGAATATGTGCGATATAGCGCGCAAACATATCGGTCTCAATATTCACACGAGAGCCTTTTGTGTAAGAGCGAAAGAGAGTCTCTTTCATCGTGATAGGGATGATGGTGAGACGAAAGCTCTCTTCATAGACATCATTGACCGTGAGGCTCACTCCATCAATAGTGATAGAGCCTTTTGGCACGATATAGGGGATAAACTCTTTGCCGATCTGGATGTAGACATCATAAGAGTTGCCGTTATTTTTGATCTGCTCAACGACACCGATAGTATCGATATGCCCTTGTACTACATGCCCTTCAAAGCGATCCCCCATCATCATCGCGGGCTCTATGTGCACTTCATCTTTATAGTTTTCAAGGGCGAGATGTTTTTGCGACTCAGGGGAGAGCTCGACACTAAACCCATCAGGCAAGAGCTTGACTACACTCAAACACGCCCCATTGATAGCGATAGAATCCCCTAGTTTTGCTTTGTGTTTGGATGAGATGCTCAGTGTAGAGCCAACAAAGCTTTTAACGCGCCCAATCTCTCGTATTAATCCTGTGAACATTCTTTATCTCTTTTCGTATTTGATTATATCTAGCAATATTATTTTTTCGTTTTCTTCATCTATTACATAAGGGATGCAGTAACCCTTGAAGATAAAATCACGAATATTTTCATCTTCAAAATAGATAGATTTTCTGTACTTAAAAGGCATAAATGTAAGTTGGTTTATTTTTTCTTGCAAGGCTTTTTTAAAAATATTTGCTTTATTTTTACTATCTTTTGCAATAAAAGTTAAAATCCCTAGCAAGCTTTTTTTAAAAGATTCACTTCTTTGTATGGTTTTAAGCATTTTTTATTGCGCTGTCCATCTCATCCCAAAAGTCAGTATCTAGTGTATGTAAATTTTCAGGAGAGTTTTTTATTGAGTTATAAATCGTATGCAAAGACTGCTTGTTTTTTTCAAACTCTTCATCATTTTCAAATGCGTCTACGGCAATCTCATTTTTGAAACTTTTAAGATAATGGAGTATTTTCTGTGCGACTGATGG
>JAVETX010000020.1:0-9616 GCA_034005845.1 Sulfurimonas sp.
CCGATCTGCACGCTGTGTTGGTTCTTGCTCTTTGGCTCCTGTTGTGATCTATGATAATAAGGTCGCAGGCAAGCTTACATCCCAAGATGCACTTGACAAACTAGAGGAGACACTCTCATGATAGAATCACTCGAAGATTTAAATGAAATAGCGCAAAAGAAACTCTGCGCACAAGGGGATTGTGAAGATGAGATCCGTGTGTGTATTGGAAGTAGTTGTGCATCTCTTGGCTCGGAAGATCTCTCAAAAGAGATAGCGCAAAAGATGGAGCAAGAGGGACTGCAAAAACGATGCAGAGTCAAAGGGGTGGGATGTAACGGTCTATGCTCTGAAGCGATTCTTGTCTCCCATCAGAAAAAAGGTGCTACATCCGAAGATCTCTATACTAACATTGAAGCATCACAGGCAGATGATTTTATCGCTTTATTACAAAATAAAAAAGATCTCAAAGAGAAACTCTACGATATGCAACAAGCATTTTTCTTCAAACAAAAAAAGATAGTGCTTGAAAATGCAGGCTATATTGATCCAAATGATATTGATGATGCAATAGCACATGGAGCCTATCAGGCACTCTTTAAAGTGCTTGATACGATGCAACCACGAGATGTCTTAGAAGAGATCAAAAAAAGTGGACTTCGTGGTCGTGGAGGCGGCGGTTATCCTACGGGTCTAAAGTGGGAGAGTGTCGCAAAAGTTCAAAGTGATACGAAGTATATTATCTGTAATGGAGATGAGGGAGACCCAGGAGCTTTTATGGATAGAGCCGTGATGGAAGCTGATCCTCATAAGATTTTAGAGGGGATGGCGATTGCTGGATTTGCTTGTGGTGCAGATCAAGGTTTTATCTATGTGAGAGCTGAGTATCCTATCGCTGTAGAAAAGCTAACTAGAGCGATCAAACAGGCGCGAAAATATGGCTTGTTAGGGAAAAATATCGGGGAGAGTGGTTTTAGCTTTGATATAGATATCCGCCTTGGTGGTGGAGCTTTTGTGTGTGGAGAAGCAACCGCACTTATCGCCTCTATTGAGGGTGGACGTGGAAATCCTCGTCAAAAGCCACCACATCTCAGCGATCATGGACTTTTTGCTCAGCCTACTGTACTTAATAATGTCGAAACACTTGCCAATATTGCTCCTATTATTCGCAATGGATCTGAGTGGTTTAGTAGTATTGGTATAAGCTCTTCGACAGGAACCAAGGTATTTGCACTCACAGGGCATATAAAAAATACAGGGCTTGTTGAGATCCCTATGGGGATGAGTCTTCGCGAGCTTGTGTATGATGTAGGTGGCGGAGGTTCAGATGACAGGGCGATCAAAGCGATTCAGACGGGTGGACCAAGCGGTGGATGTATCCCTGAAGATAAGCTTGATATCTCAGTCGATTATGATTCACTCAAAAAAGTGGGCTCAATCATGGGGAGTGGCGGACTCATCGTAATGGATGAGAGCTCCAATATGGTAGAAGTGGCACGTTTTTTTATGGACTTTTGTCGCAGTGAATCGTGTGGAAAATGTGTACCATGTCGGGTTGGAACAACTGAACTCACTGATCTTTTGGATAAGTTTGTGGCAAAAAAAGCGACTCAACGTGATTTTGAACTTCTCAAAAATATGTGTGAGGTGGTCAAAGAGAGTTCACTTTGTGGCTTGGGACAAACAGCACCAAATCCAGTACTGAGTACTCTCAAATATTTTGAAGAGGAATATCTCGAAGGGATCGCAGATGATTAAAGAAAAAGTAAGAGTCAAGACTTTCAAGATTGACGGCATTGATGTCACAGGTCAGTCTAATGCAACACTTTTAGAGGTTGCAAACGAACACGGTATCAAAATCCCAACATTGTGCTACTTTGAGGGGCTTACACCTGCTGGGGCATGTCGGATGTGTCTTGTGGAAGTAGAGGGAAGTGACAAACTGATCCCTGCATGTACCGCAAAGATAAAAGAGGGGATGGAGGTGACGACAAACTCTGAGCGGATTCAGTCACACCGCAAGATGATCCTCTCGATGATCTTTGCTGAGCGTACCCATACCTGTAGTGTTTGTGTTTCCAATGGCAATTGCGAGCTTCAAGATTGTGCCATTGATCTTGGGCTTGAGCATAGTGAAGTGCCTTACATCCACAAGGTCTTTGAGATCGATGCTTCACACAAAGAGTATATCTATGACCCAAATCGCTGCATCTTGTGTACGCGATGTGTACGTGTGTGTGATGAGGTGGAGGGTGCACATGCCCTTGATATTTTTTCACGCGGGATCGATGCGAAGATCATTCATGATATGGATGAGCCTTGGGCACTGAGTGAGAGTTGTACGAGTTGTGGCAAGTGTGTGCATGTGTGCCCAACAGGTTCGCTGTTTGAAAAAGGGGTCTCTCCTGCTGAGATGGTGAAGAAAAAAAGTATTATCTCAAATCTCATCAAAACAAGGAATGAGCGATGAAAAAAGCACGCGTAGCGACAATTTGGCTTGATGGGTGTTCTGGATGTCATATGTCTTTTTTGGATATGGATGAACGTCTTGTAGAGCTAAGTGAGTATATGGATGTAGTCTATAGCCCGTATGTCGATCAAAAAGAGTTCCCTTCGGATGTAGACTTGACCATTGTCGAGGGAGCACTCAGTACAGACCATGATATAGAGATGATAAAAAAGATACGTAAAAACTCCAAAAAGATCTTAGCTCTTGGAGATTGCGCTGTCACGGGGAATATCTCGGCGATGAAAAACCTCTTTGGGACTGAAGCTGTGATGAAAAAAGGGTATTTAGATCTCGTGGACCATAATGAGAGTGGAGAATACCCAACAAAGATGGTTCCTAAGCTTTTGGATAAAGTGATCCCACTCAATGAAGCGGTGAAGATAGACTATTTTGTACCAGGTTGTCCTACACCAGCTGATGCGATCTATGCGGTGCTCAAAGCTGTACTTGAGGGAAAAGAGATAAATATTAGTGAATATACAAGGTTTGGAAAGTAGTATGGAAGCAAAAAAAATTATCATAGATCCAGTCACACGGATCGAGGGACACGCAAAGATCACGATAGATATTGATAAATCTGGAGCGGTTGAGGATGCACGTATCCACGTGACACAATTTCGTGGCTTTGAAAAGATGTGTGAGGGGCGACCTCTCAATGAGATGCCAGCTCTCACCGCGCGAACATGTGGAATATGCCCTGTGAGTCATGTAATCGCTTCGACAAAGGCGTGTGATACCATCATGGCTGTACGCCCTCCAAAAGCGGCGCGAAATATTCGTCGTATCATTAACTTGGCACAGATCGTACAATCACATGCACTTAATTTTTATCATCTGAGTGCACCCGATTTTCTTTATGGTTTTGATGCCCCAAAAGAGGATAGAAATATCTTTAAGATGATGCAGACACATCCAGAGATGGCAAAAGATGGGATCAAACTTCGTGCATTTGGGCAAAAGATAATCCAAGAGCTCGGAGGGAAGCGAATCCACCCTGAGTGGGTCGTGCCTGGGGGTGTAAGCCATAAGCTCGAAGAGGAGCAAAAAGAGAATATTCTCTCACAGATTCCTGAGGCCCTTGAGATCGCTCAAAGAGCACTTGCTTTTTTTAAAGAAAATATCCATAAGTTTGCCAAAGAGATCGAGAATTTTGCGACTTTTGATAGCTTGTTTTTGGGACTAGTCAATAAAAAAGGGGCACTGGATCATTATGATGGGCATTTGCGTATCATGGATGCACAGGGAAATATCCTCGAAGATGGGATCGATCCACGTTTTTATAAAGAGTATATCGGAGAAGCAGTTGAGAGTGATAGCTATCTTAAATCTCCCTATTATAAGCCGATGGGATATCCTCAAGGGATCTATAGAGTCGGGCCTCTGGCTCGTTTGAATATCGCACAATCTTGTGGGACACCCCTTGCGGATGCGGAGCTCGCAGAGTTTAAAAATATCAATAATGGCAAACCTGTACTTAACTCTTTTTATTACCATTATGCACGTCTCATTGAGATCATCTATGGGATTGAGCGGATCAAAGAACTCTTAGAAGATCCAAAGAGTATGGAGGAGAATATTCGCGCCCATAGCGGGATCAACCGCCTCAGTGGAGTAGGGTGCTCTGAAGCCCCACGCGGAACTCTATTTCATGAATATGATGTCACCAAAGATGGTGTGATATCAGGGGTCAATATGATCATCGCGACAGGAAATAATAACCTTGCGATGAATGCAGGTGTCAAACAAGTTGCCCAAGCTTTTGTTGATAGTAAAGATATCACCGATGGAGCGCTCAACCGTGTTGAGGCTGTGATCCGTTGCTTTGATCCATGTTTGAGTTGTTCGACACACGCTTTGGGGATCATCTCTTCACATATCGAGATACGCGATCACAACAAGCAGGTGATAGAAACCATACAAAGAAGTTAAACGTTTGCGCGTTATTATAGGTTATGGAAACACTCTGCGTGGTGAAGATGGCTTTGGGGTGGCGGTGGTGCGCGCACTCAGAGAAAAAAAGCTTCACAACACCAAGCTTCTTGAAGTGTTTCAGCTCACTCCAGAACTTGTTTTAGAACTTTTAGATGCAGAAGAGATACTCTTTATTGATGCAGCTTATTCTCCCAAAGATCTTTATGTCTTTGCCTCTCCTCTTCAAAGGGGGGATGGCTTAGATCTCTCACACCATATTGCACCAACAGTAATTATCGAATCGCTGAAAACTTTATACAACAAAGAGGTGCGGTTTGAGATATTTTCTTTATTATGTGGAAATTTTGAGGAGATAAAAAACAAAGAGAGCTACATCCAAAGAGTAGAGAGCCTCGCAGATTTTCTTAGTAAAGAAAGCTCTCTTGCATAAAGTGGTGGATATCCTCTTTGGCTAATTCATTTCGCGTCATAAGTTCGTTGGCTAAGACCCCTTGTCCTAAAAGCATCGCAGCTCCATCTTTGGATGTAAGCCCTTTGTTTTGTGCAGCTTGTAAAAATGGGGTGCGTTTTCCATAGATCGCATCGGCAACATAACGCGTGTGATCTAAAATACTCTCAATCATTTCACTTGGAGCGGGGAGATTCTCGTCTTTGAGTCCTGCGCTTGTAGTGTTTACTACAAGGTCATATTTCTCGAGTTCAAAATTATCCCAAGTAAAACAGCTACATCCCAAGCTCTTAAAATACTCTAAACGGTTCTCACTACGGTTAAGTACACTTACATCCCAAGACTCTTCTAAAAATTTTGCACTCAGCGCTTTTGCTGTGCCACCTGCACCTAAAATGAGTACTTTTTTGATATTCTCAAACTCAGAGACAGCATAGATAAATCCATCAGCATCGGTGTTGTAGCCTATGAGTTTGCCATTTTCATTGACAATGGTGTTGACCACACCCACCTTTTTTGCAAAACCGCGCACTTCATCACAAGCTTTAAAAGCTTCCTCTTTGTGGGGAACCGTGACATTGGCTCCAGAGAGTCCAAGGGCAAAGAAGGTCTCACGAAGTTTGGAGCCATCGAGTAGATGAACACGTGTGTAGCACGCGTCATAATGGAGGTTTTTAAAAACAGTGTTATGCATCAAAGGGGAGCGAGAATGCGCTACAGGATCTCCAAAGATTGCGAAGAGTTTCACGCGTCGAGATCCTCTAGGGAGTGGATGAGGGCTCCAAGTTTGTTACTCACTTCAAGATACTCAAGCTCATTGACACTATCAGCGACCACACCAGCGCCCGCTTGGAGGACAACTTTGTCCTCTTTGACAAGTGCTGTTCTAATCGTGATCGCGCTATCCATGTTGCCATCAAAACCAAAATAGCCTACACTTCCACTATAAAATCCACGCTTGATCCCCTCGTACTCAGCAATCAGTTCCATCGCGCGGATCTTTGGTGCACCCGTCATTGTGCCTGCAGTAAAAGTTGCCATAAAAAGATCGAACATATCTTTATCCTCAGCAAGTGTAGCACGAACATCTGAGACGATATGCATTACGTGCGAAAAGCGCTCGATATGCATCATATCTTCTACTTTGACACTTCCCGTTTTTGCGACACGTCCTACATCATTACGCCCTAGATCGATGAGCATGAGATGTTCTGCAAGCTCTTTTGGATCAGAGAGAAGTTCCTCTTCGAGCTCTTTATCACGTTGTGCATTCTTGCCACGTTTTCTTGTCCCGGCAATTGGGCGCAAAAGAAGCTCTCCCTCACTCAGACGCACCATCACCTCAGGAGAGGAACCTACAAGACTTGAATCTTCATACTCCATTAAAAACATATAAGGGGATGGGTTTTTTGTACGCAAAATACGGTAGAAACTAAAAGGGTCTACTTTGATATGGCGTGTAAAACGATTGGTCATAAGGATCTGAAATACATCTCCACTTCGTATCATCTCTTTTGACTTATCGATCATCTCAAAAAATTTCTCTTTTGAGTGAGCAAAACTCCCCTTATCTGTACCAATATTGTGTTTCATTGGAATATATTCATAGGTACTTTTGAGGGCATTTTCGATCATCTCAAATTGCTCTTGGTACTCTTTGAGTGTAGAGATGAGAGAGATCTGATGGTTTTTATGGGAATATACAAGAACGAGTTTTGGCAAGATAAGATCAAGATCTGGAATATGTAGTTCATCGAGCAAATGATCCATACTTGAAGCAAGTTTTGGCTCAAAAACTTTGACCATATCATAGCCGATATAGCCGATAAAGCCGTCTACATAGCCAACATGAAGCTCTTTTGTTGCTTGTTTGTATGGAGTGGGATCAATATTTTTGTAATACTCTTTGAGAAAGGTAAATGGGTTGATGGAGAGTTCATTACTCTTTCCCTTCTCATCGATATGGATCGTCTTATTCTCTTTGTATTGGAGTCTTTGGCGAGCACCGATGCAGATAAAACTATAGTTTCCTTCACTCTGTCCGGCACTTTCAAAAAGGTAGCTAATCTCTTGTGGATAGATAGATTTGAGTTTGGAATAAACAGCTATGGGAGCGAGTTGATCAAGTGTGAATTGTTGCGAGTATATCAATGGAAAACCTTGTGAAAAAAATGATCTCCAAAAACGGAGATCATTTAGAGAAATAGATTAGAGTTTTGTTAAAAAAGCGCCTGCCTCAATAGAGCTTCGGACAGTTCTAAGAGCAGTTCTTGCGTCTTTTTCTGAGTTAAATGGACCAACTAAAACCTTTGTGAGTGTTTTAGAGTTTACAGTCACTTTATGGTATCTATATTTAAAACCTTTATCGGTAATAGATTGTAAAAACTGCTTATTTGGCTCATATTTTGAAAAAGAACCAACTTGGATGTAGTACGAACCTGTTGTTGCAACGCTCTTTGGTGCTGGCGCAGGTTTTGGTGTTGCTACAGGTTTTGGTGCTTCTGCTTTTTGTTCTTTGAGCGACTCAGTTACTGGTGTGATCACATCAGGTTCTGATTCTGCTTGGCTCTCCTCTTTGAGTCTTTGTGCGATCTGGTCTAAATCAGCATTGTTTTGTGATTCATCTTGGATCACCTCTACCTCTTCAAAGAGTGGCTCTTCATTCATATCCATAGAGTTTTCAATCTTAGGCTCTGGTGGTAAAACCGCTTGAGGGAGATTGTCTGTTCCACTCGATGTGAGTGAATTCATAAGCATAACAACGATGATGAGAATAACACCAAGTGCTGCTACAGCCAAAATAATCTTTTTATTTGAACTAGAGTTTGTACCTTTGTTTAAAATGATGTCATTTAACTCGTTTTTCTCTTCCATAAAATCACCTTTATTAAGTTCTTGGGCTTATGATATCTAAAAATTGTAGAATAAATTCTTATATCTCAAGTAACACTACATATGTTTTGACCAAGAAGCCCCGCGTTCTTTGGCATATACCTCATAGGGAAGTGTCAAAATATTATAAGAATCAGGTACATCCGCACTTGGAAACATCTTCCATTGTTTTGGTTGTTTTGCTGCGAGTTTCATACTGATCATCTTTCCAAGCTGGATCGCTTCAGAGAGTGTTGTATGCCCTTTGTGGATATAAACGTGAAGGTGACCCTCTGTTTGTGTTTTGTAGGCTGTAAAATTGATAAAGCCCTCTTCACGTAAGAGAAGCTGTGCTTTATGGTAAAAGCGCTCAGGATCTCTTCCGTTGTAATCGATGACGATATTTTCAACTTTGTTATGTTTGTTGACAAGGGAGTGTGCGACGGTGATCTCCCCCTTGAGATGTTGATTGATGACATTTTGATTGAGTGGAGCATTTACTTTTTCAAACTTATTGTAAAAAGTACGCCCTTTAAAACTTATCTTCTCCACCACGGTATCTCTTTTGATCCAGTAGTGGTCTGAGACCATTTTTATCAGTTTTAGATCCATCGCTGTCATCAAAAATCCTAGTACGTTGACTGGTTATAGATAACAAATTTTTGCGCTAACTCTTTGAGTTCTGCTTTGACCGTTTTTTGAAGCTCTGTGTTGTTGATATCATCTAAAACATCTGCAATTTTGTTTGCGATGATCTCAAACTCTTTTTCTTTCATACCACGGGATGTAAGAGCAGGGCTTCCTACACGGATACCTGAAGTTACAAATGGGCTTCTTGTTTCACCTGGAACTGTGTTTTTATTCACTGTGATCCCAGCATTTCCAAGCGCTGCATCTGCATCTTTTCCTGAGAATTCACGGTTGATAAATGAAACAAGTACAAGGTGATTGTCTGTTCCACCACTCACCACATCATAACCACGTTTGACAAGAACTTCTGCTAAAACATTTGCATTTGCTTTGACCTGTTTTGCGTACGCTTTCCACTCATCTGAGAGGTTGTATTTGAATCCTACCGCTTTTGCAGCGATCACGTGTACAAGTGGACCACCTTGAAGACCTGGGAAAATTGCTGAGTTTACTTTTTTAGCAATATCTTCATCGTTGGTCATGATCATACCACCACGAGGTCCTGCGAGTGTTTTGTGTGTTGTTGTTGTCACTACATCCGCATAAGGGAATGGGCTAGGGTGCTCGCCAGCTGCTACAAGCCCTGCAATGTGCGCGATATCTGCGAATAAAATAGCTCCCACTTCATCTGCGATCTCACGGAATTTTTTAAAGTCGATCTCACGAGCGTATGCTGAAGCTCCACACACGATGATCTTTGGTTGTGTGATCTTTGCGATATCCATAACACGATCGTAGTTGATACGACCATCAAGCTCTACACCGTAGTAAAATGCTTGGTAGTTCTTTCCAGAAAAGCTTGGTTTAGATCCGTGTGTAAGGTGTCCACCGTGGCTAAGATCCATACCAAGGATCTTATCACCTGCTTGTAGGAGTGCTGCATAAACAGCTCCATTTGCTTGGCTTCCTGAGTGTGGCTGTACGTTTGCATAGTTACATCCAAAGAGTTTACATGCTCTGTCAATTGCAAGTTGCTCTACACCATCAGCATATTCACATCCACCGTAGTAACGTTTTGCAGGATAACCCTCTGCATATTTGTTTGTAAATACACTTCCCATCGCTTCCATTACTGCTGGAAGAGTGAAGTTCTCAGAAGCGATCATCTCTAAGTGGTCTGTTTGACGCTCTAGCTCTTTTTCACACAACTCAAAAATTTCGTTGTCAAATTCTTTTAAAAAACTCAT
>JAVETX010000020.1:9716-41876 GCA_034005845.1 Sulfurimonas sp.
ATCCTCTGGCACGCCACCTATAACAGAGAGAGATTCAATAAGTGGGATCTCTCTAAACTCTGAGAAGTCCACTTCTAGATCTCCATATGGAAGTATAGTCGGCAAATCTAAATGATCGAATAAATATTCAAAATATTCTTTTGTAATTTTAATAAGATCTTTATATGTTTTGTATGCCCAGTAAAACTCTATGGATGTAAATTCAGGGTTGTGCGTTGCGTCCATCCCCTCATTTCTAAAGTTACGGTTGATCTCAAATACCGCTTCAAAACCACCAACGATAAGTCTTTTAAGATAAAGCTCTGGTGCGATACGCAAAAATCTATCGATCCCAAGAGCATTATGATGGGTGACAAATGGTTTTGCATTTGCACCACCAGCAATCGGGTGCATCATAGGAGTCTCTACCTCTAAAAATCCTTTCTCTTCAAAGAAATGGCGTGTGAGTGAGATTACCTTCGAGCGGATCTTAAACGTTTTTCTCACTTCAGCATTCATAATGAGATCGAGGTATCTTTTTCTATAACGTGTCTCTTTGTCTGTGATTCCGTGAAATTTTTCAGGAAGCGGAGCGATCGCCTTTGTGAGAAGTTTTACACCCTCAGCATGTAAAGAAAGCTCCCCTTTTCCAGTCACAAATGGAAAACCATTGATCTCTACGATATCACCTGTTTCGATATTTTTTTTGAAAGTGTCGTTATAAAAACCCTCAGGTAAATTATCACGTGCTACATACACTTGGAGCATTCCACTCTCATCTTCTATTTTGATAAAGCTTGCTTTTCCCATAATACGAAAGAGCTTAATACGTCCAGAAACTGTGTAGTGTCTTTTCTCATCTCTTTGATTTTCTTTCTCTGCAACATCAGAGTTTACGTTTAAAAATTTTGCAATCGTTGTATTTCTTTGAGAGTTATTCGCATATGGGTTGATCCCCTCAGCTCTGAGTAGCTCTGCTTTTTCAATTCTTTGTTGTATAAACTTATTTTCAAAAGCCAATAGTTTTCCTTTTATGATTTGTTTTGACATTTTTTACAAATGCCATAGATCTGCATCGAGTGATCCGTCATCTTAAAGCCAAGCTCATCTGCGATCTTGTGCTGTCTTTGCTCTATTTGCTCATCGACAAACTCTGTGATATCACCACACTCTGTACATATCATATGGTCATGATGCTCTTTTGCACCTAGCTCGTATTTCTTACCTTGTGCGCCAAAAGAGAGTGAGGTGACGATATTTGAATCTTCTAAGAGTGCAAGTGTGCGATAGACAGTCGCGATCCCAGTATTGAGATCGGGAAATTTCTCTTGAATAAGATGATGCAATGCTTCGGGTGTGAGATGTTCATCAGAGTTGTAAAGAGTCTCTAAAATAACCTCTCTTTGGATAGTGAACTTAAGGGAATTTTTCTTCAACAGCGCTTTAAAGTCATTGAGAAGTTGTTCATATTCAACAGTTTTATCATTAAAGTCAGTATTTACATTCTCTACCATAGCCTCTATCCTTTAGTTTAAAGTTTCGTTATTATCTTTATTTTGCAGAGATTTTTGGATCTCCTCTTTTGTGCTTTGGATCATCTCTTTTGTAGAGTTGTCCATAGCTTTTACAAGAGACTCTTCTACACTTTTTGTGCTTTTATCTATTGTGGCATTGATCTCATCGCTGATCTCTACAGGATCAAGTTTCATGATAACGCTTCCCGTCTCTACAAGGATAGGAAAGACAACACTCGTGCTCATCATATCATCTACTGTGTTTCTCACCGCTTTGATATTGTAAACAGCGTGAGCAATAACAGCTGCGATCAAAAAGAACTTACTCGCACCAAAAACAAAACCTAGGAGTTTGTCGACTGCGCCTAGACCACTCAAAGAGCTGAGCTTTTTAAAGAGCATCCCCGCTGCGATCATCAAAAGCCAAAAGATAGCGAGTGTCGCTAAAAAGCCTGTAAAACTGATCGCGGATGTATTGTCAAATTTGAAGATTAGATCACTGAGGTATTTTCCAACAGAATCTCCAACACGAGAAGCGATAAAGATACCACCGATGATTCCAATAAGACCAAAGATCTCTTTGAAAAATCCGTTAATAATCCCCTTTAATCCTAAAAGCAGAATAACAATCGATACGACTAAGTCAAAATAATTAAATTCCATCTGTTACATCCGAATACATTTGATTTTTTCCATTTTTCTTTGCTGCATATAAGGCTGCATCAGCTCTTGAAAGGATGGTCTCATACGTATCATCCTTTCTAAGTTTTGTAGCACCTACACTCATTGTGACGTGAAGATTTTCACCTTTGTAGATCAGCTTGTTTGAGCGTACGAGTTCAAGAAGTCTCATGATGATCTTTCTACAGTGAAGCGTGTCGATGCGGTTGAGAATAATGATAAATTCCTCCCCACCATAGCGAAAGATCTTGTCTCCATCTCTAAGAGTTTTTTTGAGGATATTCGCGATAAAGATAAGTACTTTATCACCAGCTAAATGTCCGTGAGTATCGTTGATCTCTTTAAAATCATCAAGATCGAGGATCATAAGGTGAAGCTCGTAAGGTATATTTTTTTGAGAACAAATATGTCTAAGATAAGAGCTCAAAGCTCTACGGTTAAATACTTTTGTCAAAGGATCAAGATTTGATTTTTCTTCAAGCGTTTTTACTTGCTGTGTTAGCTCAGAGATTACGAGGTTTGCTTTGCTGACTTCATCTTCCATATGACGCTGGATCTCATTGAACTTCTCTGTCAGCTTAGGAAGATCGATATGTGGCTCTTGACACTCTTGGATGGTGTCTTGATGTTTTGCGGTCAGTTCTTGGAACTTCGCATTGGTTGTTTCGTAGGATTCTAAACTCTCTTTTGCGATCTTTTTATAGGCATCTGAATAGATATGATTTTCTGCGGTAATAGAGTTGATCTGATCTTCATCGAGGGTAGAGATAACATCCGTAGCCTCTTTAAGGAGCTCAACTAGATTCTCTTTTGACGAATCATCTTGATTATCTATTTTTGATAAGAGATTCTCATACATATCCGTAACAAGAGATTTAAGTTTGTTTTTATCCAAGATTAGAATTCCTAATTTAATGTTGCGCAATTATACAAAGATGAAGCATAAAAAAAGCTTTTATAAGAGTGAGTTTGTATTTAATCAGAGCACTTTTAGGTATATTTTTGTAAAATTCTCAAAATTATATAAATTAAGGTCTGATTATGAGTATTTGGAGTCCAGCAAGTTGGAGAGAAAAACCAATATTACAACAACCAACATATCCAAACGAAGAAGCATTAAATCAAGTACTACATGAGTTGAGAAACTATCCACCTTTGGTATTTGCAGGGGAAGCGCGTTCACTTAAAAGTCAGTTGGCAAATGTTGCCAATGGGGAAGCTTTTTTACTTCAAGGTGGGGATTGTGCAGAGAGCTTTAGCGAGTTTGGTGCGGCGAACATCCGTGATACATTCAAAGCACTTTTGCAGATGGCTGTCGTGATGACCTATTCTGGTGGTTTGCCAGTGGTAAAAGTGGGGCGTTTAGGTGGTCAATTTGCCAAACCACGCTCTAGTGATACGGAGACTATCGGTGGTGTGACACTCGATTCGTACCGTGGAGATATTATCAATGGTGTAGACTTTACATCCGAAGCACGTACTCCAGATCCACAAAGAATGATCCGTGCGTATAACCAATCAGCTGCAACGCTTAACCTCTTAAGAGCTTTTGCATCAGGTGGATTGGCTGATTTGCATCAGGTTCATAAATGGACACTCGACTTTGCACATAAAGGTGATGTGACAAAAAAATATGAGGCACTTGCTGAAGAGATCGGCAAATCACTTACATTTATGGAAGCGTGTGGAGTTACATCCAAGACCTACAGAACGCTTCGAGAGACAGATTTTTATACATCTCATGAGGCCTTGTTACTTCCATACGAAGAGGCGTTTACGCGTAAAGATTCTTTGACGGGTGATTGGTATGATACATCCGCACATATGCTCTGGATCGGGGACCGTACTCGTCAAATTGATGGCGCGCATGTTGAGTTTATGAAAGGGATCCACAATCCTATCGGTATCAAAGCAGGACCAACAATGGATCCTGATGATCTTGTAAGACTTGTAGATACGCTCAATCCTAACAATGAAGCAGGACGTCTCAATATCATTGTGAGAATGGGTGCGGACAAAGTAGGCGATGAAAAAACTGGTATGCCTCGTTTGATCCAAGCGATCGAGCGTGAGGGGATGAAAGTAGTATGGAGCTGTGATCCGATGCATGGAAACACTATCAAGTCATCAAACAACTTCAAAACACGCCCAGTAGATTCGGTGCTCAAAGAGATGAAGCAGTTCTTCCAAGTGCATAAATCTGAGGGTACTTTTGGTGGTGGTGTGCACCTTGAGATGACAGGAAAAGATGTAACTGAGTGTATCGGTGGATCTTTTGTAGTAACAGAAGAGGATCTTAGCTCACGTTACCATACACACTGTGATCCACGTCTCAATGCTGACCAAGCACTAGAGCTTGCATTTTTAATAGCAGATAGCCTCAAAGAAGCAAAACAATAGAGCTTTTTTTCTCCTCTCAAATCTGAGAGGAGTCTCCTTTTTCTCCTTTTTTTCACTTCACATTTTCTTATTTAACAAAACTATGATACGATAAATCAACTATTTATTATTCACAAAGGAGAGACAATGGCGCACGAAGGTTTTCATGAAGATCCAAACCAGTTATCTAATTTTGCAAAAGATTATCACCGTATCATCCAAAGTACGATGGAGGAGCTCGAAGCGGTAGACTGGTACAACCAAAGAGCAGAATGTGCAACAGACCCTGAGGCAAAAGCGATCATGGAGCATAACCGTGATGAAGAGATCGAACACGCTTGTATGGGGATAGAGTGGTTGCGTAAAAACTCCCCTGTTTGGGATGCGATGCTTCGCGAGTTTTTATTCAAAGAGGGAGATATCGTTGGCAATGAAAACGCGATGACAGGTGAGGGCGCGAATGAAACAGATGCAGCTCCAAAAAGCGGAACCCTCAATATCGGAAACAATAAAAAATAAAGGAGAGTCAAATGGAAATTTTAAATAGATCGAATGCCCCTTTTAGTACGGGAGTATGGAGTGAGATCGATGCAACACTAGGTGAATTCTTATCCAAGCGCTTGAGTCTAAGAAGCGTTGTTGATTTTAACGAAACACCAACATACAATACAGATGCGATCTCTACAAAGCAACGCAGCGAGATCTCTCATAAAAATGGTCTGAGTATCGCTTCGAGAGAACCGATCAAGATGCTAGAGATCAAGAAAAATTTCACTCTCTCAAAGTCAGTGATCGAAGATATCAAAAGAGGTGTCGAGGATTTTGATGACAAAGAGCTCGCACGCGCTGCCAATGAGTTTGCCTCAGTAGAAAACTCTATGATCTTAGAGGGGATCAAAGCTGCAAATATCGGAGGGATCCTTTCACATCCAGAGGTTAACTCTTTGGATGTAAAGTCTACAAAAGAGCTTTTAAGCGCTGTTGCAAAATCTCTTGGGATGTTTAATAGCGAGTTTGTCGATGCCCCATTTAAACTTGTGCTCTCAAGTGCTACAATGGCAAAACTCTACACAGAGTTTTTTGATGGGATCAGTCTTAAAAATAAACTCGATGAGATCTTAGGTGCTGGCAATATCGTCATTAACCAAGATATTGGAGAAAACAAAGCGCTCATCCTCTCAGCTCGCGGTGGGGATTTTGAGTTTTTTAGTGGGCTTGATATCTCTATAGGGTACGAAAAAGAGAATAAAGAGGGTGTGGAACTCTTCTTGATTCAAACCTGTGCTTTTAGAGTCTTAGGTCCTGAAGCTGCGATCGTACTCAATCTCAAATAAAGTTCTTGCATTTTTGCAAGAACCCCTCTCTATGAAGCCTGCGAAGTAGTTTTCTTTACTTTTGCTAGAAGCTCAAAAATTGCTACCAAAATCACTCCCACAAAAAGCCCAATAAAGAGTTCTTGTAAAAGAGCAGGGATAGATTCGAGCATAAGGTGATGGATAAACTCCACATTGTGCGCCAAGATCCCACCACCGACCAAAAGCATCGCCACAGTTCCTATGTACCCAAGTGTCTTTATGATCTTAGGCATAAGCGAGACAAGAAAATTACCACACTTGATTCTTTGTTTTGCTATACACCAAAAGCCGATATTATCTAGTCGAACGATAAGGGCTACAAGCCCATACACACCAAAGGTAGCTACAAGTGCTACAAAAGTAGTCGCGGCTATTTGGATCGCTAAAGGTTTGTCAAGTACTGTTCCCAAAGCCAAAATAATGATCTCAATAGAGAGGATAAAGTCGGTACGAATAGCAGTTTTGATCTTCCCTTTTTCTAGATCTAAAATATTCTCTTCAGTTGATTCTAAAAGCTCTTTTTCATGTTCGTTTGTTGTGTGCTTTGTAAAAGAGTGAACTATCTTTTCAGCCCCTTCATAGAGGAGATAAAGCCCACCAAGGATGAGAATATAAGGAATGATCCAAGGGATAAAGATACTCAGTAAAAAAGAGAGAGGGAGAATGATCGCTTTATTGAGAAGTGAGCCTTTAGTGATCGCCCAGATCACTTTGAGCTCTCTGTGTTGCTCAAAACCTGTTGCTTTTTGGGCATTGACAGCCAAGTCATCCCCTAAAATAGCAGCTGTTTTTTGAGTAGCGATCTTTGTAGAAACCGCCACATCATCCGCAAGAAGAGCGATATCATCTAAAAGAGCAAAAATTCCTGTAGCCATTGTAATCTTCCTTTTATTCGTTTTTAAAGTTTTTAGTGAGACTGAGAGTTAATCTCCTCCTCTTTTTCTTGAATGCTCAAAAGCTCTTCAACTTTTGCTTCATAAAGTTCCTCAAGCTCGGCTAACTCTTGTGCGAGTTTGGTGATTCCTATCTCTTCATAACATGCAGGATCAGCAAGACAGTTGTTTTTTTTCTCTATTTTTTCTTCGAGTTCTTCGATCTCTTGAGGGAGTTTTTCAAGGGCGATCTTCTCTTTAAAAGTGAGTTTGAGGTTTTTTGGTTTTTCCTCTTGGATCTCTTTTGGTTTTGTTGGCGCTCCCTCTTTTTGCATCGCTTCGAGTTCTTGGAGCTCTTTTTCCATCTCAAGGTATTCTGAGTAGAGTTGATATGACTCTTCTATCGTTTTATCCTCTTTGAAAATAAAGAGCTTTTTAGCGATCTTATCGACAAAATATCTATCGTGGCTGACGATGATAACGGCTCCTGCAAAGTTTGTAAGTTGCTCTTCGAGGATATTGATCGTTGGGATGTCAAGATCGTTGGTTGGCTCATCGAGGATGAGGATATCTACATCTTTTGTAAAGAGCAGAGCCAAAGCGATACGGTTTTTTTCACCCCCACTGAGCACCCCTATCTTTTTGTCTAAAAACTCTCGTGGAAACAAGAAATTTTTGAGATACCCATAGACGTGCATATCTGTTCCACGCACACTCACACGATCTCCACCATTGGGGCAAAAGGTCTCTATGAGGTTTTTTTCATCATCGAGCATCTCGCGATGCTGGTCAAAGTAGCCTATTTTAAACTCACCCCTTTTGATCTTACCACCCGTTGGCTCGATTCTCCCAAGAAGGGCTTTGAGCAGGGTTGATTTACCACTTCCATTAGGTCCTACAATTGCGATGACATCTTTTTGTAAGATACGTGTATTGAAGTTTTTCAAAAGCTCTTTATTGCCTAGAGTTAGAGCGAGATCTTCCACCTCAAAGAGCATCTTTTGTTTGTTGATACTTTTGTCACGGTTGAAGTGTTTTGCCTCTCGTTGGAGCTCAAGTGACATCTTGCGAATCTTTGCAGGGTTTGTTTTTGCATCTTCGCGTAGTTGCATCAGACGCTCTTTTCGCCCCTCATTACGCTTGAGCCTTGCTCGTACACCACGAGCAAACCACTCATTTTCTCGTTTGAGTAAGCCCAAAAGATTATCGTGTTGCTTCTCTAATGTTCGGATGTACTCCTCTTTTTGTGTCAGATAATCGCTATAGCCACCGCTATATTCACGAAGTTTGCAATCTTCCACTTCGACAGATTTTGTGGCAATACGGTCGATAAAATAACGATCGTGAGAGATAAAAACAAGAGTGAACTTTTCTTTGAGGATAAGCTCTTCTAAAAACTCCACCATATAGACATCCAAGTGGTTGGTAGGCTCATCAAGGAGTAAAATATCAGGCTTTTGAAGTAAAAGTGAAGCCAAAGCAACACGGCGTTGCTCCCCTCCACTTAAAAGAGCGATCGCTTTGTGCTCATATTGTTTGAGATCAAAATGCTCAATGATGCGCTCTATCTTATCATCAAGGTTCCAAGCATTGTGGTGCTCTAAGTACGCAGAGATTTTTGCGTGCTCATCTAAGAGTGCTTTGTTTTCAAAATCTTCAGCCAAAAGAGTTGAGAGCTCATGATAGCGCTCTTTGGCACGGTTGAGCTCTTCTAGCCCATCTTCCACAGCCTCACGAACAGTCGCTCCCTCTTTAAACTTTGGAACCTGTGCGAGCATCTTGATCTCAAGATTGTTTTTGGTGATCCGCTCTCCAGCATCTTGCATCAAGGTGCCGTGGACAATCTTCATCAGGGTTGATTTTCCACTTCCATTTTTGCCAATGATGACAATACGCTCCCCCTCATCTACATGAAAATTAACCTCGGTAAGAATCTTTTGAGCGCTGTAGTGCTTGGAAATATTGAGTAGATCGATAAGTGCCATAGTTGTTATTTTTCCTCGTCAAGAGTTTTTTGCAATCTTAGCTAAGATATGCTTTCATCTTCTTCAAAACAGAGCTCTTTTGCTACATACCAAGAGGCGATCCCCTCATCGTTGTATTGATACTCTCTTTGACTTGGCGGTATAGAGCTGTTGCGAAGTTTGGAGCGGATGATTCCCATGATGATATAGCTAAGAATAAGAGTTAAAAGCGCGATAAAATAATCAAAAAGATACCAGCTAAGTAAAGTGCTCAAAAGAGTAGTATATTTTAAAAAATATTCTAAGAGCTTTGCAAGTGTTTTACATTTTTTTGATCGAAGGGTAGGGGTGGGCTCAAAAAGATGAATTGTGTTTTCTTGCATAAAAGATACCTCGATATTAGAATGGATGCTATAATATCACCTATGGAGTTAGATATGGATAAAAAGAAAATTGTTGGACGTAAAGAACTGATAAGTATTTTAGATTTAGAGTTATACGATCTTGATGCTAAGGTCGATACAGGGGCTGATTCGAATGCTCTGCATTGTGATGATATCTATGTAGATGATGACAATGTTGTGCATTTTAAGCTTCACGATGAGGTACATCCCTCGTATCATGGCAAAGAGATGCAAATGCCACTTTACCGCATGAAGCGAGTCAAAAGTTCTAATGGCGTGATCCAAGAGCGACCCTCAATAAAAGTACAAGTGAAGCTCTTTGATGAAGAGTATACTACGGTGATCTCACTCACAAATAGAGCAGATATGAAGTATCCGATGCTTATCGGACGTAAGTTTTTAAGTGGCAAGTTTTTAGTAGATGTCTCACAAGAGTATGTAACAAAGCAAAATAATGAATAAAGAGAGTGTTATGAGAGTTTATATTTTATCAAGAAATCCAGAGTTGTATTCTACAAAAAGACTTGTTGAGGCAGGGGAACAAAGAGGCTGGGAGATGCGTGTGATCGATTATCTTCGCTGTAGTATAGAGATCATGAAAGGGCAGTTGCATATAAGCTATAACGGTGAAAATCTTCCTGCTCCTGATGCAATTATCCCACGTATTGGTGCGAGTAGAACCTTTTATGGTACAGCGATGGTACGCCATTTTGAGATGATGGAGACCTTTAGTGTGGCGGGCAATCTTGCTATTGCGCGAAGTCGCGATAAGCTTAGAAGTCTTCAGATCCTCTCAAAGCATGGAGTCGATATGCCAAAAACGGTATTTGCTTCAAATAAATCGACTGCCAAAGATGTGATAGCACTCAGTGGCGGAACACCACTTGTATTAAAGATCTTAGAGGGCACACAAGGGGTGGGTGTGGTACTCGTTGATACCCAAAAGGCTGCGAAATCGGTTCTTGATGCTTTTTATGGTATGGATGTAAACTTGCTGGTGCAGGAGTATATTGAAGAGGCTGGTGGAGCTGATATCCGAGTACTTGTTGTGGGTGGCGAGGTGGTTGGTGCGATGAAGCGCCAAGGGGCTGAGGGTGATTTTCGCTCAAATCTGCATCAAGGGGGAAGTGCCTCGGCGCATAAACTCTCACGCAAAGAAAAAGCAACCGCTCTTGCTGCTGCAAAAGCGATGGGGCTTGGTGTATGTGGGGTCGATATGATCCCATCAGCACGTGGTCCTTTAGTGATGGAGGTGAACTCTTCTCCTGGTTTAGAGGGGATCGAAAAATCAACGAATATCGATATAGCGGGAAAAATCATGGATTACATCCAAAAGAATGTTACACCAAAATCTGCAGAACCTACGAAAAAAAGAAAACTCAAAAGAGATAGCATAGGAGCGTAATTTGGTGAATGATCCATTTGTTATTGGTGGTGTTGCGGTAAAAAGGGGAACGAATGTGATTATAAACATCGAACTTCCAAAACTTTATAACACCCCTACAAAACTACCACTCAGAGTGATTCGTGGGAAAAAAGATGGACCTGTCGTATTTGTGAGTGCAGCGATTCATGGGGATGAACTCAACGGTATAGAGATCATTAGACGTTTTCGTAAGCTGGGTATTTTAAAAAAGCTCAAAGGGACTGTGATTGTTGTCCCGATAGTAAATGTATATGGGGTGATGAACCTCTCTCGCTATTTACCTGATAGACGAGATCTCAATAGAAGTTTTCCTGGAAGTTTCAAAGGTTCTCTTGCAGCTAGGATCGCAAAAATATTTTTTGATGAGGTGGTGAGTAAATGCTCTTTGGGGATCGATCTGCACACCGCATCGATTCACAAATCAAACCTTCCTCAGGTGCGAACCAATATTGACAATGAATATACCTTTGCCCTCGCAAAAGCGTTTGAAGCTCCAGTTGTCTTGCATTCAGAACTTCGCGATGGTTCCTTGCGAGCAGTTGCTGAGGAAAAAGGGGTGCCTATTTTACTCTATGAAGCGGGAGAAGCGCTTCGTTTTGATGAGCGAAGTATCCGTATTGGGGTCAAAGGGATCGTCAATGTTTTGCGAGAAAATGGGATGCTTCCAAAATCTTTGCATAAAAAAACACTCAAGACTCCTATAGTCACGCGTGAGAGTAGATGGATACGTGCTACTGAGAGTGGGATGTTACGCACCATTAAAGCACTTGGAGATACCGTGGAAAAAGATGAGGTGATCGCCTATATTGATGAGCCACTCGATGATGTGTTCTTTGAGATACGCTCCCCATTTTCTGGAGTGATCATTGGAAAATCTGAGATCCCTTTGATCCAAGAGGGAGATGCTATTTTTCATATAGCAGAATTTAAAAACTTAGAGGTAGCCGATGATAAACTTGAGTATTTTAATGAAGATGCCATTGAACAGAGTGAATTTTACGAACTCAATAACGAAGAGATCATAGAATAATGGATTATCAAGCGATATTAGAAGAGATCCAAGAGGAGATCCAGCCATTTTTATCTCAGGGAAGAGTGGCTGATTACATCCCAGCCTTAGCGAAGATAAAAAAAGAGCAGTTTGGGCTCTCACTTACCCTCTTTGATGGAACAAACTATAGTGTGGGTGCATCTGAAACACTCTTTTCGATACAAAGTATCTCTAAGGTCTTTACCTTTACCTTGGCACTGAAATTTTTTGGTCCAAGCCTTTATAAGAGAATAGGGCATGAGCCATCTGGAAACCCTTTTAACTCTCTTGTGCAGCTTGAATATGAGCATGGAAAACCACGTAACCCTTTTATCAATGCAGGTGCGATCAATATCACGGATGCACTGATCAATTATTATGGGAGTGAAGAGATTGCGTATGCAGAGGTATTAGAGTTTATTCGCTCAATCGCAGATGATAGCTCTATTATTACAGATGAGCTTGTGGCACAATCAGAGATGGACCATGGACATAGAAACCTCGCACTTGCAAACTTGATGAAGAGTTTTAATAATCTAGATAATTGCCCTCAGCGCGTAGTCGAGACCTATTTTAGACACTGTGCTGTAGAGATGAATACAAAGATGCTCTCACGAGCAGTGCTTTATTTGGCGAATCATGGAGAGGACCCTATCACAAATAAGGTCTATATCTCAGCACAACAAGCAAAACGTATCAATGCTGTGATGCTTACTTGTGGTCATTATGATGCTTCAGGTGATTTTGCTTTTCATGTAGGATTACCTGGAAAAAGTGGTGTAGGGGGTGGGATTGTTGTGGTGGTTCCAAAAAAGATGGGGATCGCTGTTTTTGCACCTGGTCTCAACGAGCAAGGAAACTCGCTTGTTGGGACGATGGCGCTTGAGCTTTTTGCTCAAAAGACCGGACTATCGATTTTTTAACTACTTAACTGTTTGTAAAGAGAGTTGAGATCGCCAAGAATATTGATACTTGCGATCTTGTTATCTCTGATCTGGATAAATGAAGCCCCAGAGTAGCAGATCCTATTTCCTGTAGGCTCATAGTTAAAGATCTTTCCCTCATGCGTTCCTGTATAGGTCACATAAGCAGCTGCTGTGTTGTTTTCAACTATAAGCATCTCAACAGCATGATAGAGATTTGGAAATGCACTTGTAAGCATCTGAGCGTACTCTTTAAACCCCTCTATACCATTGGCTGTGATATCTAAAGAACCGCGAAATCTTACATCCGGATCAAGAAGCTTGTCTGCTTTATCAAAATCTTTTTCATTCCACATCTTATAATATGCGTTGATAAGTTCTTTATTATTCATTTAGCTTCCAATACCCCATTTTGCTTGTCTTGCACCGCAACTTCCGATTGTCCATGTTGATTGTCTAGGATTCTTCCCGACACTCCATTTTGATTGTCTCGTACCTCTACAAGCACTCAGACGAATCGACTTTTTAGAAGACGCGCTTCCTATTGACCATTTAGATGATTTCATACAATCACCTCCGCAAAATAGATATCGATTTGGAGCGAAATTATACTCGCAAATGATATCTTTTTTGCTAAAAAATTTCTTAAAAAACTTAGAGGAGTGTTTGCTGTACCTCTTGAAATATCTCTTTATCTTCTTGTGTCGCTTGCTCGCCTATTTTACTAAAGAGAACAATCGCGATCCACGCGATGATAAAGCCTGGTAAAAGCTCATACAGGTCAAAGATTCCACCCTCTAGTTGTTTGTAGATAATAACGGTGAGTGAACCTGAGATCATCCCTGCAATCGCACCCAACCTTGTGATATTTGCACTATAGAGTGAGAGGATGATGAGTGGACCAAAAGCAGCTCCAAAACCTGCCCATGCATACGAGACGAGTTGCAAGACACTTGAGTTTCTGTCGGTTGAGAGATACCACGCGATGATGGCGATACCAATAACTGTCGCACGCCCTACCCAAACGAGTTCTTGATTACTCGCATCTTTTCTTAAAAATGCGTGATAGATATCGCGTGTGAGCACCGAAGAGGAGACAAGAAGCTGAGAGTCGATCGTACTCATAATTGCGGCAAGAATGGCTGCGAGTAAAAATCCTGCGATCCATGGGTTAAATAAAAGTTGGGTGAGGGTGATAAAGATCTTTTCGCTATCTTGAAGATCTACACCATGGGCTATCACATAAGCAAAGCCAAAAAATCCAACCGCAAGGGATCCAATAATACTTAGACCCATCCATGTCATACCGATCGCTTTTGCTCGCTCCATCTCATCTTCATCACGAATAGACATAAAGCGTACTAAAATATGAGGCTGACCAAAATAGCCAAGCCCCCATGCCATAAGTGAGATCGCACCAATAAGGCTACTCGAACTTATAAAATCAAGTTTTGCTACATCCGTTTGCTCGATGATTTTGAGTGCTTCACTCACACCTCCAAGCTCGAAGATCACAACAAGTGGAGTGATTACAAGGGCGAGCATCATGAGTATCCCTTGGATAAAGTCTGTCCAGCTTACCGCATTGTAGCCACCCAAGAATGTATAAGAAACAATAATGATACTCCCAACAATAAGAGCGGTGGAATAATCAAGATGAAAACTCGCTTCAAAGAGTTTGGCTCCCTCCACAAGTCCTGAGGATGTATAGAGTGTATAAAAGACAAGAATTACGATCGCAGTGATAACGCGTAGAGTGTTTTTCTTGTCTGCAAAGCGGTTGGAAAAATAATCGGGAATCGTAATAGCATCATTGAGATAATGGGTATAAACACGCAGAGGTTTTGCAACATAGTGCCAGTTGAGATAGGCGCCGATAAAAAGACCGATAGCTATCCAAGCACCCACAAGCCCATCGCTATACATCATTCCAGGTAGCCCTAGTAAAAGCCATCCGCTCATATCCGATGCGCCCGCACTCAGCGCCGTGACTCCAGGACCAAGCCCACGACCACCTAGTACATAATCACTTAGATCATCTGTTTTGAAATAAAAATAAAATCCTATCCCCACCATAAGCGCCATATAGAGTGAAAACGATATGAGAACTTCAATATCCATCTATAATTCCTCCTTGTCTTTAAGTCCTTTGAGTCCTAAGTTTCCATAACGGTGGTACGAGTTGGAGATACTTTGTTCTATAAAATAGTGCATTAACTCTATTCTTCCGTGTGGAATAAACTTCTCTGTTGCGATATGAATCGATTTATTGGTCACACTTGCATAAAAACTCTCATCAAGATCTGCCTTGTCAATAAAGCGCGCACGCTGTGATTTGTTGATAGCTTCTAAGAGGCTTTGTTCATCATCGTTTGCATAGCTATCCTCTTCGTCGATAAAATAGGAAATATGCTCTTCAAACCAAAGAAGATCTTCGGATGTAAGCTCTTTTGGCAGAGATACATGAACTCTACATCCAGACATTTTTGCTCCAGCAAGAGAACAGATCACTTCTAAGAGGGTGTTATGGTTTTCAAAACGTAAGAGTACATTTTCAAGACCTAAGTAGCGGATCACATTGCTCTCGCCTCGGATGTTGGCATAATCATGCTCTTTGTCAAACTCTTTATCGAGCCAGTAGGCAAAGTTTTTGATGATGAGTGTTGCTTTTTTAAGGGTGTCGCACTTTCGCTCTTCATTGTTTCGAAGGAGGTTGATTTTGCTAATAAAACTATGCTCTTTCATCTGAGTTGGCGTATCTATCGTGGAGTCTATCTCCATAAACTGCGCTGTATAGTTATATCCACCCGCTTTTTTTCCTGTACCAACAGAGGATTTTCCCATACCGCCAAAAGGTTGGCGGATCACGATCGCTCCTGTGGTCATGCGGTTGATATAGAGATTTCCTGCGCGAAGCCTCTCTTTAAAGATCTCTTGTTCTCGCTCATCAAGAGACTCTATCCCTGAGGTAAGTCCATAGCCTGTGGAGTTTACGATATCGATCGCTTCATCCAGCGTATCAGCACACATCACACTTAGCACTGGACCAAAGAGCTCATTCATATGACAAAAGTCTCCTGGTTTTGTGCCCCAGCGAATTGAAGGGCGTAACATATAAGGGTTCTCTTTATCTGCATAAGATGGCTTGATCAGCCACTCTTCCTCATCATCGAGGTATTCAAGCGCTTTTGCAAGATTTCCAGATGGCTTGCTTGAGAGCGCACCTATTTTGTTTTTAAAATCCCACACAGATCCTACATGAAGAGACTTGGTGGCATCTACGAGCATCTCTTTAAAAGTTTGGTCTTCATAAAGTTCTCTTTGTAGTACAAGAAGCGATGTCGCCGAGCACTTTTGCCCCGAGTTGTTAAAAGCAGAACCGATCACATTTTTGATCGCTTGGTCTCTATCAGCAAGGGATGTAACGATGGTTGCATCTTTTCCTCCTGTCTCAGCACTTAGATGAAGGCTAGGGCGTACATCCAAAAGATCATAAGCGGTCTTGTCACTTCCTGTAAAGATAACAAAATCGATATCTTTATTGGCTATGAGATGCTCACTCACCAAAGCTCCACTTGTTGGAACAAATTGGAGGGTGTTTTTACTCACACCTGCGTCCCAAAAGCATTGGCATAGCATATACGCACACAAGAGTGCATCTGAAGATGGTTTGATGATCACTCTATTTCCCGTTGCCAAACTCGCTGCTATACCACCTGTAGGGATCGCTATAGGAAAGTTCCAAGGGCTGATCACTAAGCCAACCCCTTTTTCTTTGAGTGTTATTCCTTCGAGTTTTTGGAGCTCTTTGACTGTTTGTGGATAAAAGTTTAAAAAATCGATCGCTTCTGAGACCTCTACATCGGTTTCAGAAAAGACTTTGCCCACTTCCGCTGCAGCGACCCCTATAAGATCTGCGCGTTTTTTTCTAAACTCATCTGCTGCGCGCATTAAAATCTCTGTACGCGCTTTGAGATCGAGCTGGCTCCAGCCATCTCTATCTTCACGTGCAACTCTGAGTGCTTTTTGCAGATGTGCTGCACTTGCCATTTGGCAGCTTCCTACAATTTTTTTCTCATGGTACTGAGATTTATCTAGTATCTCTTTTTGATTTTCTCCATCTACCTCTGCACCAGCAACGACTGGCTTGGCGTGATAGCCTCCATTTTCAGAGATGTTTTGCCATTTCTCTTTGATAGCGTATGCCCATTTTTGATTGTTAGCCAAGATGAAATCGGTGTCACTCTCATTGGAAAAAGTGTACTTCTCTACAGAGATCTCTTGAGGCTCAAACTCTTTTGTTCTATCTTGGGTACGGTAAGGGGTAAGCTTGATAGTATCGAGCAGTTCGATGGAGCGATCATAGCTTTGAATCAGTGTATCCCACGCTTGTGTTCCCACCTCAAGTCCAAAGCTATGGCGCAAGAAGTTTTGCTCTGCGGTATTTTCATCAAAACGGCGTACGAGATACGCGATAGCATTGGTAAAAGTAGCACGTGTAGCCGTTGGTGCGTAGAGGATTACATCCAAAGGTTCTTTTTTGAGTACATGATACGCACTCTCACTCATCCCCTCTAGCATCTCTGCTGTAATAGCATCTGAGACACCACGCTGTTGCGCTAGAAGCATGGCAAAGGCTTGGTCAAAGAGATTGTGTGAGGCGATACCCACATGCACGGCTTTACTCACCTCAGGATCGATGAGATAGTCCATCAATACTTTAAAGTTCGCATCACTTTGTGCTTTTTCTTTATAAGTCACACACTCCCATCCACGAAGTGAGGCTTCGGTGAGTTCCATCTCTTGGTTTGCCCCTTTGACTAGACGAACCTTGATCGGTGCGCCCCCATTTGCGACTCTTTTTTTCGCCCATGTAACAAGGGTGCGAAGATGTTCAACACACTCAGGAAGATAGGCTTGCAGAACTATTCCCGCATAGAGATTATGAAACTTTTCAAGATCAAGTGTTTTCATAAATACATCCAAGGTAAGAGTAACATCGCGATACTCTTCCATATCTAGGTTGACAAATTTGTGCTCTTGTTCCCCTTTGGCATTGGTAAAAGTGTTTTGCATCGCTGTTTCATAGATGCTCTCAAGTCTATGTGAGATCTCTGCAACACTCCACTCATGTGCAAGGGGAACGATCTGAGAAAAGATCGTGGAGATCTTGATAGAGATATAGTTGATGTTTGGATTTTGAAGCGCTGCTATATACTTTTGTGCACGTGTTTGAGATTCCTCTTCGCCAAGAACTGCTTCACCGATGATATTAAGATTGACACGGGTTCCTTCTGCGGCTCTTTTTTGGATGTGACGGTTGAGCTCTTTATCTTCTCCTTTGATAACAATAGTACTAATGTCATCGCGAAGATATTTGATAAACAAAGGAACGGAGATCGCAGGCAGATAGATCCCTAAATGTCTAAAAAGAGAAACAAGAAGCTGTTCAAATTGTGTAAAAAAAGATGTGTTGTTGTACTTATCAAAGATAAATTGGAGTTGGTCTGCAATTCTATTGGCATCATGCGAGCGAAAACTTTGATCGAGGAGTTCAATAAGAAACACTTTGTTGTGTGGGTCTTGGAGCATCTTGGTCATGATATCATGGAGTCTTTGCTCATCTTTTTGCCGACTGACACTTATCTCTTTTTGCCACCTCGTAGCGACCTCTTTGGCTTGATTGATAATGTTTGTATGTTCATGCATATGTTCTCCTTTGAATTTTAAGCTGTGTATTTTTCTATCATCTCTTGAAACTCTGGTGTATCCTTGATCGTTTCAAAAGAGGGTTCACTCTCCACTTCATCTTTTAAGTTTTGTGATTTTTTTAGGGCTATCTCAAGGTCACCTATCGCTTCATTGAGATTGTTGAGTTTTGCGTTTGCACAGGCACGTTGCCAGTAAGCATAGCCATAATCTTTATCGATCTGGATCGCTTTGTTACTTAGGTTGAGTGCCCATTCATACTCATCAAGATCGAGTACCGCATCTGCTTTGTAGGCATACACCTCTGCGTCGTTGGTATTGAGTGCGAGTATCTCATCAAAGATATCGATCTTTGCTTGGGGGTTGGTCTCTAAATTCGCACGCATCCAAAGGGAGTGGATCAGCTGTGTGCTGTAGATCTTGTTTTGATTGATGATGATCTTCTCAGATTGTTCGGTGAGTTTTTTTTGCAAAGACTCTAGCTCTTCATTATACTTTTTGGTAATTTTGTCAATTTTGAGCTCGATGGTCTCTTCTGTTTTTTTACGAATATCACGCAGAGAGTTCCAGCCTGAAAAGATAAGAATAGAGGTTGCCGCAGCGATAATATAAAAGATATTTCCTACTGTGTCTGTGATATAGCGAGCAGAACGGTCTGTATTTTCGACCTCTGCACGTGCGATCCGCTTTTCTGTATCGGCTCGAAGTTTGTGATGATCGATGCGAATCTCTTTGAGCTCATCGAGGATATACCTTTGGATAAGTGGCTCAAAAGGTTCTTTAGGCTCCTCGTGCGTTTGGGCAACAAGATGACTGATCATAAGAAAAAGTATTACTAAGAGTCTCTTCAATTATATTCCTTATAAGATATTAGTTCTCTCCTAGACTAGTAAAAAGTATCTTAATAAAAGGTTATAGATTTAAATTTTTTCTTTTTTATGAATATGAAATCTATCACTAAGAAAAGTTTAGTCAATGAAGCTAAACTTTCTTGATTTAATTTGCAACTATTAACTTTTTTTTGCTACACTTTTGAAAAATTTTACTACAAGGATATTGAGATGGCAAAACATCAGTTTCAAACAGAAGCAAATCAAATATTACACCTAATGATACACTCACTCTACTCGAACAAGGAGATTTTTCTACGTGAGCTAGTATCGAATGCTTCAGATGCACTTGATAAATTAAACATGTTAGTTTTAACAGATGATGCTTATAAGGGTGTAAACTTTGCACCTCGCATCGATATCGTAGCAAATAAAGAGGCAAAAACACTCACTATCAAAGATAGCGGTATCGGGATGAATGAAGAGGATCTTATGAATAACCTCGGTACGATCGCAAAATCTGGTACAAAAGCGTTTTTAGAGAATCTTACAGGGGATCAAAAACAAGATTCTAACCTTATTGGTCAGTTTGGTGTTGGGTTTTACGCATGTTTTATGGTGGCGAGCAAGGTAGAGGTAACTACAAAAAAAGCGGGTGAAGAACAAGCATATCTTTGGACGAGCAAAGGGGATGGCGAGTTTGAGATCGAGAACGCAACGATGGGGGGACAAGGAACTCAGATCGTGATGCACCTTAATGATGACGAAGATGAGTTCTTAGAGACCTATAGAATTGAATCGATCATTAAAAAATACTCCAACCACATCCCATTCCCTATCTTTATGGACAAAGAAAAACATATTCCAGCTGTAAAAGATGAAGAAGGAAACGAAACAGAGCCTTCTAAAACAGAGATTGAAAATGTACAGATCAACCGTGCAAATGCTCTATGGACGATCGCAAAAAGTGAGATCAAAGATGAGGAGTATAAAGACTTTTATAGTTCTATTGCGCACTCATCTGAAGAGCCTCTTGCTTGGATGCACAACAAAGCTGAGGGTGCGATAGAGTATACGACACTCTTCTACATCCCAAGCAAAGCGCCTATGGATATGTACAGAGTTGATTATCAAACAGGGATCAAACTCTATATCAACCGTGTCTTTATTACAGATGATGAAAAAGAGCTTATGCCAACTTACTTGAGATTTTTACGCGGTGTGATCGATTCGAAAGATCTTCCACTCAATGTTTCTCGTGAGATCTTACAAAGCAATGCGGTGATGAATAAGATCAAAAATGCATCAGTCAAAAAAGTACTCTCAGAACTCTCAAAACTCAAAAAAGATAAAGAGAAATATGATACTTTCTATAAAGAGTTTGGAAATGTACTTAAAGAGGGACTTTATAACGACTTCGCAAACCGTGAGAAGATCTTGGATCTTTTACAGTTTCATACACTCAATAACACTGAGAGAGTCTATCTCGAAGATTTTGTCAAAAATGTAGATGAGCAAAAGAAAGAGATCTACTATATCACAGGAAAAACATCTTTAGCGATGCTCAAAAATTCTCCTGCTCTTGAGAAGTTTAAAGCACGTGGCATTGATGTACTCGTACTTAATGAAGAGGTAGATACGATCATCTTCCCAATGGTGACAGAGTATAAAGAGTACAAGCTTGTGCATGTAAGCGATGCAAAGTTTGAAGAGAGCGAAGATGAGAAAAAAGCAAAAGAGGAAACGGCCAAAACATACGAAGGACTTGTCAAAGAGTTCAAAGATGCTCTTGGTGAGGATGTAAAAGATGTAGAGACAAGCTCTGATCTTGTAGACTCTCCTGTAGCGCTGAAAATAGATAAAGAGGATCCATCGTATATGATGGCGCAGATGATGAAACAGATGGGTCAAGGTGGGGATGTACCAGAACCAGCTCCAATTTTACAGATCAATCCAAACCACGAACTGCTTGTAAAGCTTCGTGATTCTGCAGATCAAAATCTTATCAACGATGCTGCGCATGTGCTTTTAGATCAAGCAAAACTTTTTGATGGAAGAGAGCTCAAAGATACAGCAGATTTTATCTCTCGTCTTAATAGAATTATCTCTAAAGCATTATAAAAGTTTCAAATGAGTGTCAAATAAAAGCACTCATTTGTTTTTCACAAAAAATATTTAATCATTTTAATGTTTTTTGATGAAAAATATGATACTTTACAAGATGTTTAAAAATTTAACTCTTAACAACGCTTTATCTAAAGAAGAAAAAGCCCAGATATATTTTGATGAAGCGACGAAACTCTGCGAAGAGCTGACGCGTAATGAGCTTCAAGGTCTTAATATTTGTGGCTATACATACACTACCACAGAAGCGGTCAATGAGCTTGGTTTGGATGATGAACTCGTCAACCAGCTCGTTGAAGATTATGTGATACAAATACTCAAAACAGCATCATTATTTGCACAGCATTTGCAAACTCTCCATGAAGCAAAACAAAACAGCCAAGAACTTGACTATACGCCCCTAAGAGAATTAGCACATAAAAATTTGGGTGTTGCAAGAAATCTGCGGATAAGAGATGGAGAAGCACTTTTGCATGAGCTGATGATAAAAGATGATCTTGAGTATTTAGATCGTTGCTTGCATGCACTCAAAGCGTGTGCGATACGCCTTAAGCCTCTGTGTGCATTCAATACGCTCAAGCTTATGGAAGTTAAGAGTATTATCTAGTCTTTGCCTTTGTTTCTTAGAGAGTGAGAAACCTCTTCTAAGACCCCTTTTGGTTTTTTGATAACGCCACTCTCTTTATCGAGGGGAACGGCAAAAGCGAGTAAAATGAAGACAAATGAAAAAGCAAGCCCACCCACTATGACAAGTATCAGTTTTAATTTAAATTCACCCATCTCTATCCATCTTTCGTTTGTACTTCGAGCATTCATGATATCATGCTAAAATACCTTATGTACAAAATTATATCTGTTTTTTTCTTACAACACTTTATACTTCTCTCTTGCATAGCAGCAGAGCCAGCTCTTGGGATGCTTCGAGCTGTACAATCCAACGCTTTTCAAAAATTTTCTTTTTCAAACACCCACTTTGGATGTAGAGCCTACGGGATTGTAAGCTTAGAAGAGCTTTATCATAATACAAATACCAATGATGTGTGCAGATCTAAGATACAAAGATTTTATCTTAAAAATCCTCATTCGCAATATTTTTCTGCTACTCTTTTGGATGTGAAGCAACTCTATCATGTAGAGTTTCGAGAGAGAAGATGTATAGTGTACGCGCAAGGGCAGATGACACTCTCAGAGCTTTTATTGCAAAATGGTCTTGCTCTGCTTAAGCCTGAATTTCAAGACAAAGAGTTTCGTTATCTCTATAATAGAGCGCAAAAAAACGCAAAACTCAATGAAAAAGGGATATGGGCTGATGAGACCTTGAGCGAATGTATTCTTTTTAGAGAGGAAGAGGAATGAAAAAAGCATTTTATAGTGGTATCTTAGTGACCTTACTGAGCATCGTGCTCAACTTTTCTTTTAAGGTACTCGCAGCAAACTTCATAGAAAAAGCATCGCTTACGCTCTATTTTACAGCTATTGATATCTTTACACTTACACTTTTGATCTTGGTAGGGTTTCGCTCCTCTATGGTGGTCGCTTTTTCTCAGTTTAAAAACGATCAGATGATCATCAATATCTTTCGGGGTGTGATTGTGGTGGTGGTTTTGGCCGTTTGGGCTTTTGTGATTCCATTTTTAAAACATAAAATAGGTGTCGAGATCCATTATTGGTATCTTGTTGCTACCGTACTAGCCCTGAGTCTCTCTTTGTATTTTTCCAATATCATTGCGATGTACCGTCTCTATCATATTATCAATGCGGTCACGCTCTTGGAGCCATTTTTGATCCTCTTATGGTTTATGATCGCTTTTTTTGCCTTTTCACTCGATGGTGTACAACCTCTGTTTATTGCGACTATTATGAGCTCTTTTGGGGTGAGTATGTTTGTGTTTATGATGAGCAAGCGCTACTATAAAGCGGTATCTTTGAAGCGACCAGAATTTGATGAAAAAGCGATCAAGTTTTTGAAAAACTCTGTGATCTCTACCATTGAATTTGGCTCTGGAATCGTATTGCTTTATATGGTGGTCTTTTTGATGCTGCACTATTTTAGTATCGATGAGCTTGGAGATTTTCAGGTGGTGACCAAGCCGATTTTTTCTTATATGTTGATGCTTTTTGTCTTCCCTATCTTTCGTTTTGTATTGCCTGAACTCTCAAAGCTCATTAGTGAGAGAAATCTTGAGGAGATTCGATCTTTAAAGGTGTGGATCTTGCGATATGCTTTTATCGTGAGTGGTGCTTTTTTGGTACTGACACTTTTGTTTATAGAAGATATTGTAGCTGTACTTTTTCCAGATGAATATGCGGGTGCTTCGCTTATGATGAAGCACTTGGCGTTTTTCTTTATCTTTTTGATCCTCAATGCGTATCAGATCGCTTTTATTAAAGCGAGTGGGGCTTTTATGAGTGCTTTGCTTATTAGACTTTTGGGAATCGTTGTTCTTATAAGCACATTTTATGTTATCTATTACTTTTATTCACAAAGTGAAATATCTGTGATTATCTCACTCGTATTTAGCTACTTTGTGATGTTTATCGTCTCCTATTTTGTAGAGAGAAAGATCTTCTTATCTTTGAAAGCTCTGTAGAGCTCCTATATATGAGTTTCTCTCATAGACATCAGGATTACTTGTGTGTGCAAGTGAGATACTCCCTCGCATCTGATCGGTAGAGCTATACTCTTTTTCCTCCATCCAAGTGAGCATCTCTTTGAGGATATGCTCTATCTCTTGCTCCCCTTTTTTGAGTAATACAGAGGTAAAAGAGCATACATCCGCACCACTCATAAGTGCTTTGAGTAGATCCAAACCATTGTGTATTCCTGTATTTGCGCAGATATCCACTTCGAGTTTATTATACAAAATAGCACACCATCGTAGAGTCTCACTCTTATCTTTTGAAGAGGTGATATTGGCTTTGTGGAGAGGGATAAGTTTTTCTAGGTCAATATCTACCTCCACAGGATTATCAAAGAGGGTGAGTCCACGCACTCCCGCTTCTACAAACTTTTTTGCCATATGCGCAGGGGCACTAAAATAGGGGTTCATCTTGAGATTGAGCGGAATGGATATATGCTCTTTGAGATCTCTAATTGTTTTGAGATACAACTCCTCAACCTGCGAAGAATCGAGTGAGAGGGATGTTGGGATGTAGGTGATATTGAGCTCAAGGGCATCAGCTCCAGCTTCTTGGAGTTTACGTCCATATTTGATCCAGCCTCCACTACTTACTCCATTGAGGCTTGCAATGATAGGGATGTCGACACTCTCTTTGATACGGCGAATCTCTTCAAGATAGTCATCCGCTTCTATATTCGTAAAGTCAATATCACTTGGCAGATAATCAAGTGCCTCTGCATAGGAGTGGCTTGAGTTGTGCAAAAAATGATCGAGTTGGTGTTGTTCATGGTTGATCTGCTCTTCAAATAAGGAGTGCATCACCACAGCTCCAATTCCGTGATCTTCGAGTTTTTTGATACTGCCAAGCTCTTTTGTAAGTGGTGAAGCAGAAGCGATGAGCGGATTTTTAAGTGTATATCCAAGATATTGTGTTGTAAGATCTATCATTTTATTCTCCTGGCGTATTAAATTGGCTTTGAAGTGTGGTGTATCTTTTATAAAGATTTTTGGCTGTATAGCGCGCTGTGGTGAGATACTCTTTGGCTGCTTCTTTGTCCATTTTCTCTACCATATTAAAGCGCGTTTCTCCATACATAAACTCTTTGACATCGATACTTGGTTCTTTATAATCAAGTATCATTGGATTTTTGCCCTCAATTGAGAGCATTGGGTTAAAGCGAAAAATTGGCCAAAGACCACTTTTGACCGCTTTTTGTTGTTGCTCCATCCCATAGCGTAGATCATAACCGTGTGCTACACAGTGAGAATAAGCGATGATAAGAGAAGGTCCATCATACGCTTCTGCTTCGATAAAGGCTTTGAGCGTTGCTTTATCATTGGCTCCTAGACTTACTTTTGCGACATAGACATGTTCGTAGTTGATCGCCATTGAAGCGAGATCTTTTGGCATAGCCACTTTTCCACCTGCGGCAAATTTTGCCACAGCACCTGTCATGGTCGCTTTGGATTGTTGCCCGCCTGTATTGGAATAGACCTGTGTATCTAAGACCAAGATATTGACATTTTTTCCACTTGCAAGTACATGATCGAGCCCACCATAGCCGATATCATATGCCCAACCATCTCCACCAATGATCCAGACAGATTTTTTGACAAGATATTCGATACATCCAAGGAGTTCTTGAGCCTCTCTTTGTTTCATATCTTGCAGGAGCGTTTGGAGTTTTTCTACACGCGCTCTTTGTGCGGTGATCTCTTTTTCTTCTGTTTGTTTGGCTGAGAGTATCTCCTCTACCAAAGTACTCTCAAGATGGGGCGAGAGTCTCTCAAGCAGATCGCGCGCTTTGTTGGTGTGGCTATCGACTGCAAGGCGAAAACCTAGACCAAATTCTGCATTATCCTCAAAAAGAGAATTTGACCACGCTGGACCTCTGCCTTGTGCATTTTTCTTCCAAGGGGTAGTTGGAAGATTTCCGCCATAAATAGAGCTACATCCCGTAGCATTTGCGATAAGCATTCGATCACCAAAGAGTTGTGAAGCAAGCTTGATATACGGGGTTTCTCCACATCCAGGACAAGCACCACTAAACTCAAAGAGAGGCTCTAAGAACTGTGCTTCTTGCACTTTTGTATGATCGAGTCTTTCTCGATCGACATAAGGAAGGGATGTAAAAAAATCCCAAAGCTCGATCCCCTCTTCGCGTAGAGGAAGTTGTGGCTGCATATTGATTGCTTTGAGATTGGTTTGTGATTTGTTCTTTGCCGGACACACCTCTACACATAGTGCACATCCCGTACAATCTTCAACTGCTACAGAGATATTGAAAAACTCATCTTCACCAAAAAGGGAACCTTTTGCTTTTCTATATTGAAAATTCTCAGGTGCTCCCTCTAAGTAAGAGCTGTCAAAAACTTTAGAGCGAATAACAGAGTGGGGGCAAACGCTCACACATTTATTACAAGCGATACACACCTCGCTATCCCATACAGGCACTTCATGAGCGATATTTCGTTTTTCAAATTGGCTTGTTCCCGTCGGCCATGTTCCATCATCTGGCAAGGCTGAGACAGGGATACTATCGCCTTTGTATTCTGTGATGCGTGCGATCACCTCTTTTGCAAAACTATCAAGATCCCCTTTAAGTGCGGCGCGGAGCTCTTGTGTGCTAGAGATCGTGCTAGGAACTTCTACCTCGTAGAGGTTTTCTAGGGTATTATCCACCGCAGCAAAGTTCATCGCTACGATCTGATCCCCTTTGGCCCCATAGGTCTTTTGGATCGAGTCTTTGATCTTTTGAATCGCTTCATCTTGAGGGAGTATGCCACTTATGGCGAAAAAACATGTCTGCATAATGGTGTTGATGCGTGAGCCCATTTTGCTCTTTTGTGCCACGCTATAGGCATCGATCGCGTAGAGTTTGAGTTTTTTGTTGATGATGTGCTCTTGGCTTACGCGTGGGAGTCTCTGCCAAACCTCCTCTTTAGAATAGGGGGTGTTGAGTAAAAAGACGGCTCCCTCTTTTGCTATTTCTAAGATATCAAGCTTTTCTAAAAAGACAGCTTGGTGCACAGCCACAAAGTTTGCTTTTTGGATGAGATAGCTTGACTGGATCGGTTTTGGACCAAAACGCAGATGAGAGATGGTCATAGAGCCTGATTTTTTAGAATCATACACAAAATAGCCTTGGGCATAATTATCTGTTTGGGTTCCAATGATCTTGATACTATTTTTGTTCGCTCCTACAGTTCCATCCGATCCAAGCCCGTAAAAAACAGCTTCAAACTGCTCTTTGTTGTCTAAGATAAACGCTTGGTCATATTCCAAACTTGAATAGGTGAGATCATCGTTGATACCAATAGTGAAGTGATTTTTTGGGGATTCTTTGCCGAGTTCATCGAAAATAGCATGGATCATCGCAGGGGTGAACTCTTTGGATGAGAGCCCATAGCGTCCCCCTATGATCTTAGGCATAGCAAAATCAAGTTTCTCTTTATTTTCAAAGAAAGAGGTGATGATATCATGGTAGAGTGGCTCACCTGAACTTCCAGGCTCTTTAGTTCTATCTAGCACAGCGAGTGCTTTGGTCGACTTTGGTAGAGCAGCTAAAAACGCATCGTGGGCAAAAGGCAGAGCAAGACGCACTTTGATAAGCCCCACTTTTTTTCCTTGTGCATTGAGGTAGTGTACACTCTCTTCTACAGCTTCAGCACCCGAGCCCATCAGCACGATAACACTATGCGCATCTTTTGCACCTACATAATCAAAAAGGGAATATTGTCGCCCTGTGAGCGATGCAAATTTGTCCATCTTCTCTTGAAGGATAGTAGGGAGCTCTTGGTAGTATCTATTGACCGATTCTCTGGCTTGAAAATAGACATCTGGATTTTGACTTGTACCTCTAAGGACAGGTTTATCAGGTGTCAAAGCTCTTTGTTTGTGAAAAGCTACAAGCTCTGGATCGATCATACTTTTGAGCACTTCATCCTCAAGAAGCTCGATCTTACTTACCTCATGGGATGTTCGAAAGCCATCAAAAAAATGTAAAAAAGGGATGCGTGATTGCAGGCTAGCAGCTTGCGCTATCAGAGCAAAGTCGTGTGCTTCTTGTACAGAGTTTGAGGGCATAAGAGCAAAGCCAGTTTGACGTATTCCCATTACATCCTGATGGTCACCAAAGATAGATAAGCCTTGTGCGGCAAGACTACGCGAGGCAACATGAAAGACAGTTGGTGTGAGCTCTCCAGCGATCTTGTACATATTTGGGATCATCAAAAGAAGACCTTGCGAGGCTGTAAAAGTGGTGGTGAGTGCTCCAGCTTGCAGGGCTCCATGAACAGCACCGCTTGCACCCCCCTCACTTTGCATCTCATAAACATCAGGGATGCTGCCAAAGATATTCTTTTGTTTTTTCGCACTATACATATCGCTAAGCTCACCCATAGCAGAAGAGGGTGTAATAGGATAGATGGCGATAACTTCGTTGATTTTGTGGGCTACTCTGGCAACCGCTTCGTTGCCATCAAGTGTTCGAAAATTTTTCATTAGGAGACTCCTCTATTAGGGAGTACCATAATTCCACAGAAAATATTAAGAGGAGCTTATTGCTTGCTTTGTTCGTGTGTCATATAGATCCAAAACTCTTTATGGGAGTACCCTTTGTTTAAAAAGTAGATCTGTAAGATCGCAACACGATAGAGTGTAATGAGCATTTTTGCATAGGGGATAAAAAGACTAAGACTTACAAGAAAAGACTGTTCTTTGTCACCTTTGGATTTGATCATCTCTTCCATCCCTATATTCTTTGTTAGATAGATCCCAAAGAGTATGGAAAATAAAAAGTTGAGACTGAGTCCAAAGATGATGTACGCCATAAGATCTTGTTCATTCATACCAAATATCATATCTAGTTATATCCTTGTATTTGAATCGAAACTATATTTTATCTCAAAAAAACTTGAGACTTTTTTATTCATAGACTTTTATTTTCTTGTCTGTATAAAATGTACCAAAAGGGATAAGCGATGCAACAAAGAAAAGAGCACTTTCTTTTAAAGACCAACGTGCTTTTTGCCAAGCAAGTGCTAACATGATGCAAAAGAGTATAAAAAGGACCCCATGAGCCATTCCCACAACTTTCACTGCGATAGGATAATCCATAAAATACTTCAGAGGCATTGCTACAAAAAGCAAGAGGAGGTAAGAATATCCTTCGATAATTCCTATTTTTCGAAATTGATTTACACTATTTTTCACACTATTCTTCTTTCTCTAAAAATTTGAATGGATTATACTATCAAAAAGTAACAAGCAACTTACATTTCTTTACATCTCCAATGGTTAAAAAATCTTTTAAACATCTTTACACTATACTAATCGCGCAAATTAAAAAAAGGTAGATTTATGGACACTAACCTCGTTATAGAAGGTTTTAAGTTTATGGCATTGGGGATGGGGACTGTTTTCGCATTTTTGATCATTCTTATTGGACTGATGAATGTTATGTCAATGCTCATTCATAAACTTTTTCCTGAACCACAAGCTAGTGGGGAGTCTCCTACACAACAGGGCTCAAAAAATAATAAGGTTATTGCCGCTATCACGGCTGCAATTTCTCATCATAGACAAGGGTAAGGATATATATGGCTAAAAAGTTTATAGATATAATGGACACCACTTTTAGAGATGGTTTCCAGTCAGTATTTGGTGGTCGTGTTTTAATGGATGACTTCTTCCCAGCGGTTGAAGCTGCAAAACATGCAGGGATTACACACTTTGAATTTGGTGGGGGAGCAAGATTTCAATCTCTTTATTTTTATCTCAATGAAGATGCATTCGTGATGATGGATAGATTTCGTGAGATCGTTGGACCAGATGCAAACCTGCAAACACTCGCGCGTGGTGTAAACACAGTAATGCTCGATACGGGAAGTAAAGATCTCATCGACTTACACGCAAAGATGTTTAAAAAACACGGAACAACGACGATCCGTAACTTTGATGCACTCAATGATGTAGAAAATCTCAAATATTCAGGGGAGAGAATCACGCACCACGGACTCAAACATGAAGTGGTTGTAACAATGATGGACCTTCCTCCTGGATGTGTAGGTGCGCATGATGTCACTTTTTATGAGAAAACATTACGCGAGATCTTAGATAGTGGGATTCCATACGACAGCATCTGTTTTAAAGATGCAAGTGGAACTTCAAGCCCGAAAAAAGTATATGAGACGATTCAAATGGCTCGTAAACTTGTTCCTGAAGGAACACATCTTAGACTTCATACACATGAGACAGCAGGGGTGAGTGTTGCTGCATATATGGCAGCTCTTGATGCTGGAATCGATGGGATCGATATGGCAGCTGCTCCTGTTTCTGGTGGTACAAGTCAGCCTGACATCCTTACAATGCTTCATGCAACAAAAGGGATGGATTATGATCTTGGCGGTTTAGAGATCGAGAAGATCCTTACATACGAAAAAGAGGTTGCTGCGTGTCTAGAAGACTACTTCATGCCACCAGAAGCTACGATGGTCTCTCCTCTTATCCCATTCTCACCAATGCCAGGTGGGGCACTTACTGCAAATACACAAATGATGCGCGATAACAATATCTTAGAAAAATTCCCTGAGGTTATTGCAGCGATGCGTGAAGTGGTTGAAAAAGGTGGATATGGTACATCTGTGACTCCTGTTTCACAGTTTTATTTACAACAAGCACTTAACAATGTAATGCAAGGTCCATGGAAAGCGATCGCTCCTGGATATGGGAAAATGGTACTTGGATACTTTGGAAAGACTCCTGTAGCTCCAGATCCAGAAGTGGTACGAATCGCTTCAGAAAAGCTAGGCTTAGAACCAACTACTGAGAAGGTTTTAGATCTTACAGAAGCAGATGAGACAAAATCTTTAGCATACTGGAAGAGTAAGTTAGAAGAAGAGGGGATTGAGACGAGCGATGAAAATATTTTTATCGCAGCAGCGTGTCAAGAAAAAGGGATCACTTTCTTAAAAGGTGAAGCTGAAGTGAATGTTCGTAAAAATTCAGAGATGAAAAAAGAAGGAAATGCAAATATGGGTAGCGGAAATTATACAGTTGTTGTCGATGGTCAAAAATTTAGTGTTCAAGTAGCAGAGGGTGATGCTGATATTCAAGTAACGGCGGTAAATGGTGAGAGCGCATCTACATCCACACCTGCAACAGCAGAGGGTGGTGCTACATCGATCAAAGCACTTCTTCCAGGAAGTGTATGGAAAATCGTTGTAAACCCTGGTCAGAGTGTAGCTGAGGGGGATGTGATCATGATTCTCGAATCTATGAAGATGGAGATCGATGTTGTAGCACCTAAAGGTGGAGTAGTAAAAACGATTAACGTAGCAACAAATGACAAAGTAGTAGAAGGTCAAGTTGTTGCGACAATGGGATGATCTCAATGAAGTCCGTTGTTTTTAAACTTTTAACACTCTTAGTGTTTTTTACTTCTGCTTCGCTTTTTGCGAGTGCGGATGTAGAACACGCGAGTGTGGCAAGCGCTGAGAAAACGTATGAGCCAAAGCCATTTTCAGAGATGTTTGGTGGTTTTTTGGAGTCTACAGGGATTAATGCTCTAATCAACCCAGATCCAAATGAGCTTAATTCTCATGATGAGCCAATGAGTGATTTTCACAAATCGTGGGGTCGTATCATTATGATCCTCATCACGTTTCTACTCTTTTGGTTAGCGATTAAAAAAGGGTTTGAGCCACTTTTATTGTTACCAATAGCATTTGGTGGTCTTTTGGCAAACATCCCAATCGCTGGGATTGCAGGGCATGATGGATTTTTGGGGATCATCTATGAGATGGGGCTTGCAAATCAGCTCTTTCCTATTTTGATCTTTATGGGTGTTGGAGCGATGACAGACTTTGGTCCACTTCTCTCAAACCCTAAGACTGCACTTCTTGGTGGAGCTGCACAGTTTGGGATTTTTGGAACACTTGTGGGTGCTGTGGCACTTTCTGAGTATACAACGATCTTTGATTTTTCACTCCAACAAGCATCAGCAATCTCTATCATTGGTGGGGCAGATGGTCCAACATCGATCTTTATCGCAACAGCTTTAGCACCTGAGCTTCTTGGAGCAATTGCAGTTGCATCGTATTCTTATATGGCAATGGTTCCGATCATTCAGCCTCCGATTATGAAAGCACTTACAAATGATGCTGAGAGAAAGATCAAGATGACAACGTTGCGTCATGTATCACGTCTGGAAAAACTTGTTTTCCCAATCATGGTTCTTGTATTGGCTATTTTAGTTTTACCTGAGTCTACGCCGCTTATTGGTGCGTTTATGTTTGGTAACTTCTTAAAAGAGAGTGGTGTGGTAGATCGTCTCTCAGACACGATGC
>JAVETX010000092.1:0-2508 GCA_034005845.1 Sulfurimonas sp.
AACTTCAAACTCATCCAGTAACTCCTTTAGCTCACGGCGCATATGCCTAAAACCCAACGGTAAATCCCCATCAAGGTAAACCGTAACATGGACAATATCGTCGAGATTTGAGAGAGTCTCCTTTGTATTCTTATCAAGCGTAAAGCGTTTCTCCGATGTTAAATCGAAGCGGAGATAGGCAAACGAAGCAATATAGATAACTAAGATGATTGCCACTATGCCCAGGACTATCTCAAATAAACCCCTATTTCGTATTGATATTTTTAAGTGCATTACGTTTAATTTTTAGAGCATTGCTACCACTTACGACTCTGAATAGCAGTTCGGGTTATCAGTATAAAAAAAGTAGCTAATCCCACAAAATAAAGCACATCGCGTGTATCGATTACACCCCGGCTCATTGAGCGGTAATGCTCGTTAATGCCCAACGAAACAATAATATGCTCAACCCCACTAAAGAGTGGCAATGTTGCCATTGATTCAATTCCCATATAAAACAGGAAACAAAACACCATGCCCAGAATAAACGAAACAACTTGGTTTTGACTAAGGCTTGATGCAAAAACGCTAATGGCCCCATAGGCTGCAGCTAAAAAGAATAACCCTATGAATGAACCCCACGTTCCACCCGTGTCAATATTCCCCACGGGGCTTCCCAGCAAGTAAACAGAAAGGTAAAAGAAGAGCGCAGGAATAAGAATTATCAGCACCAGTACTAAAACTGCAAAGTATTTCCCCAAAACAAGCTTTATAGTGCTCAAGGGGCGGGTTAACAGTAACTCAATTGTCCCTGTTCTTTTCTCCTCTGAAAAGGTACGCATTGCGATGGCTGGCACAAGAAACAGGAATACCCAAGGTGCTATGATAAAAAGCGTATCAAGATTTGCGTAACCACTATCGAGCACATTTAGTTCCCCTGGAAAAACCCATATAAACAGTCCGTTTATCACCAAAAAAACAATGGCAGCAATTAAACCCGAAAGCGAAGAGAAAAAACTATTTAACTCCTTAACTAGTATTGCGTACATTATACCTGATTAGTTTTACACAAAAGTAGCAGATTTTACCAAATATTTTGACAACTACATGTGTTAAACGATTTTAAAATACCTGTACCCGAGAAATATCATCATTATCACCAATAAAAAAGCCCTCATTAGAACAGAGGGCTTTGATATAATGAATAGCACAGTTTACTTAACCTTAATCAGTTCAACACTACGTTTTACAAACTTGCTAAGCTCTTCGCCTTTAAGCATATTATTTGCAAGCAGTGCAAGGTCAATTAGCTGCTTTGTTAGCTTATTGTCCTTTCCAAACTTTTTAAGTGTTTTGGCTTTCGACGATTTTACCTCATCAATCTTTTTGTTCAGGTCTTGCATCTCATCCTTTTCTGCTTGGGATATCTCATCGTCCTTTTTACCCTTGGTTTGCTTTCTAAGCTCTTCGAGTTTAGTGTTAAACGGCTCAAGTTGTTTGTTAAACTCCTGAATTTTATCGCTTAACTTTTTATCCTTTTGCTCAACAACAGACTTAACCAATGGGTGCGATACATTTACAACAAGGTTTACAGTTTCGGGCATATTACCATACATACTTGCAGTACCGCTCATGCTGGCCATATCTGCCATTCTGCGCACATATTCGCTGCGGGTAATCACCACAGGTGCCGATTGCTCGCCCATATCCTCAAACTGAACCCAATACTTTGATGTGTCGTCGGTTGCACCTTCAAACAAACTCCTTAAATCACTTTGCTCATCGTAGCTTAGTGCCAACTCTTTCTTATCCTCCTTAACGATAAGCTTGTCAATTATATCACTGTCAACACGAACAAATCGAGAATCTTTAAGTTTTGATTCAAGTGTATTAATTAGATGAGGGTCGAGCTGTCCGTCCATTATCAGCACATCGTAACCGTGGTTCTTGGCCTGATCGATATACGAGTATTGCTCCTCCTTATCGGTTGTATAAAGGTAGATAAGTGTTTTATCCTTGTCTGTTTGGTTCTCCTTTATCAACTTTTCGTACTCATCAAAGGTAAAGTACCTGCCTTCGGCATTCTTAAGCAGTGCAAATTTACTGGCACGCTCATAGAACTTTTCGTCCGATATCATTCCAAAGGTGATGAAGAGTTTTAAATCGTCCCATTTCTCTTCAAACTGTTCACGATTCTCCTTAAAAATCTCCTGTAACCTATCGGACACCTTTTTGGCAATGTGCGATGAAATTTTCTTAACATTTGAGTCGCTTTGCAAATAGCTACGCGATACGTTTAACGGAATATCTGGTGAGTCGATAACCCCATGGAGCAAGGTTAAGAACTCTGGAACAATGTTTTCAACCGAATCGGTAACAAAAACCTGATTGCTGTATAGCTGAATCTTGTTTTTTTGGATATCAAAATTTGATTTTATCCTTGGGAAGTACAATATCCCCGTTAGGTTGAAAGGATAATCAACATTGAGGTGAATGTTAAACAGCGGATCCTGCCCAGCGGGGTACAAA
>JAVETX010000021.1:0-31469 GCA_034005845.1 Sulfurimonas sp.
CTCAAGTTTAGAATCGAGAAGCTTTTGTATCTCTTTTGGAGCTTGTGAATCTGCAATATGCAACGCATTGAGCTTTTCATCGAGAAGCTCTTGTTCAAAATAGACGCGCGCGACCACTTTGCCATCCATCTCCATCACAAGTGCATCGGCGACGAGCTCATCTTGATTGATAACAGATTCGATCTGCTCTGGATAGATATTCTCTCCACTTGCACTGATGATGACGTTTTTACTGCGCCCTGAGATGAAAAGATAGCCATCTTCATCGATGTATCCGAGATCTCCTGTCAAGAACCAGCCATCCTCATCAAAAACCTCTTTGGTTTTCTCTTCATCTTTGTAATACCCTCGCATCACACTCGGTGATTTTGCACAGATCTCACCCTCGCCGTGCACATCAGCATCTTTGATCATGAGTGTAACCCCATACATTGCAGGACCAGTTGATTTTAATTTCTTCGTTTTTTCTAGAGGTGTTCCAGCTAGCAGAGGTGCGGTTTCAGTCAGCCCGTATCCTACTACATAAGGAAAATCTGCTTCGAGTAAAAATTGCTCCACAAAAGGGGAGAGTGCCGCTCCACCTATCCCAAAGAAACGGAGTCTTCCACCAAAGGTTTCTAAGAGTTTTTTTCCTGCTATTTTGTTGAGTTGTTTTCTAAAAAAAGCGATCTTGTAGAGGTTTTTTGTAAGAAAAGAGCTATTGAATTTTGCAAGCACTTTGTTTTTGTAGATCTTTTCTATGATGAGTGGAACGCTAAGCATCATGGTTGGCCTGACAAGCTCAAAGGCTTTGAGAAGAACGCTTGGAGTAGGAGTCTTCGCGACATAATAGACAGAGCTTCCATGTAAAAGTGGTACGATAAGCCCAACTGTACACTCAAAAGTGTGTGCCAAAGGGAGTACAGAGAGAAATGTATCTTGGGATGTGATCTCTAGCACAGAGTGAGAACTCATCGCGTTGGTGACAATATTTTTGTGGGTGAGCATCACCCCTTTGGAGTGCCCTGTAGTTCCTGAGGTGTAGATGATCGCACACAGATCCTCTTCATCCACTTTGCTGGCATCGTGTTTGTGCATTTTCTCTTTCATCTTTTGCTTGAACTGAGAGAGATAGCTTTTGTTGCTGATATCCTCAAGAAGTGTGAGGGTATCAAGGTTTATCACAAACTCTACATCCGAGCTTGGAGCATCTTCGATCGTACTTTGGTATTTTGAAGAGACAAAAACAGCTTTTGCTTCTGAGTGACGCAAGATATGATGCACCTCTGCGGGATGAAAATCTGGCAAAACAGGCACTACAACAGCACCAAGTGAAGTGATACTTATGTAGGCAACACCCCAATGCGGCATATTCTCACTCAAAAGAAGTACCTTATCCCCTTTATGGATCCCATTTGCTTTGAGAAGTGCTTTCATCGCATCGATCTTTGCACCCATTTTCTCGTAGCTCATCGCCTCTTCGCCGACCCAAGCGAGCGATGGGTTTTTGCTATACATTCCAAGGCTTCTTTGCCAAAGTGCGCCAATCGTAAAGTTTTCTAAATTTTCATAAGGATATTGCATCTGTAATCTCTTCTTTTGGTAGTATCAAGTATTATTATACACTTCATATTATAGAGATATAAAATCACCCAAAGAGTTGAGCAAAAAGGTAAAAGCGTGAGTAGACGAAACAAAAAACAAGTAGCACAAGAGAATAAAAAACACTTTACATCCAAAGACTTTTTACCCACAACACGTCAAGAGATGGATGCGCGTGGCTGGAAGCAGTGTGATGTGATACTTGTGAGTGGTGATGCTTATATCGATTCCCCTTTTATTGGTGTGGCTGTGGTCGGGCGTATGCTTGAACGCATGGGCTACAAAGTGGGTGTGATCGGGCAACCTGATATCAATAGCGATAGCGATATCACGCGTCTTGGAGAACCGCGCCTCTATTGGGGTGTGAGTGGTGGAAGTGTCGATAGTATGGTGAGCAATTACACTGCAACCAAAAAGTTTCGCAACTCCGATGATTATACTCCAGGTGGAAAAAACAACAAACGTCCAGATCGCGCAACTTTGGTCTATACTAACCTGATTCGTCGCTACTTTAAAGATACTGTGCCCATTGTTCTTGGTGGCATAGAAGCGAGCCTACGCCGTGTGAGCCATTATGATTATTGGTCCAATAAGCTCAAAAAACCTATCTTGTTTGATGCAAAAGCAGATATCTTGATCTATGGGATGGGTGAGATCGCCCTGCAAGAGCTCACACAAGCCATAGATAACAAAGAGGACTATACAGATATTCGCGGGATCTGCTACATTGCAAAAGAGCCAAAAGAGGAGTTTTTACAGCTTCCATCACACGATGAGTGTCTCAAAGATAAAGAAAAATATATCGATCTCTTTGATGCCTTTTATGATAACAACGACCCGATAAGCGCGCGAGGACTGTGCCAAAAAGTAGATACGCGCTACCTTATTCAAAATCCACCGTGTGATTATCTGAGTGAAGAGGAGATGGATGCAAATGCAAATCTCCCTTATACAAGAGAGTTACATCCCTACCATGCAAAAGAGGGGAAAGTAAAGTGTCTTGAGACGATCAAGTTCTCTATCATGACCCATCACGGATGTTGGGGCGAGTGTAACTTTTGTGCGATTGGAGTGCATCAAGGGCGCACGATTCGCACACGCTCAGAGGATAATATTCTCAAAGAAGCAAAAGATTTTAACGAGTACAAAGATTATAAGGGTGTGATAAGCGATGTAGGTGGACCAACGGCAAATATGTATGGTTATGAGTGTAATAAAAAGCTCAAACTTGGTACCTGTGATCATCAGCGTTGTGTCGATGCCAACCATCTTTGTAAATCGATGAAGGTCGATCATAGTCGCAATATCAACCTTTTGCGCCAAGTGCGAAAAGTGGAGGGGGTACGTCACGCTTTTGTCGCTTCGGGTGTGCGCTATGATCTTATCAATGCGGATAAAAAACATGGTTATACTTACCTCAAAGAGATGGTAAAACACCATATTTCAGGGCAAATGAAAGTAGCTCCAGAACATACTCAACAGCATGTCTTAGAACTAATGGGCAAACCTGGAAAAAGTGAGCTTATCGAGTTTAAAAAAATGTATGACAAACTCAACCGTGAAGAGGGAAAAAACCAGTTTCTTACCTACTATCTCATCGCGGCGCATCCAGGATGTGAAGAGAAAGATATGCACGAGCTCAAACGCTTTACTCGCGATGAGCTCAAGATGAACCCAGAACAAGCACAGGTGTTTACCCCGACACCTGGGACTTACTCGGCGGTGATGTACTATACAGAGATGGATCCTCAAACAAGGAAAAAGATCTTTGTTGAGAAAGACCCGATGAGAAAAGAGAAGCAAAAACGGATCGTAATTGAAAAAGAGAAGTTTACAAGCGGTTTTGCTTCTTAAGAGAACATCTTGCGCATCGCATTAAAAAAGCTAGCGACAAGTCCTTTGTACTCCACAACATCGTGGATGTAAGTGTCGTAGTCTTTGTTTTTTTTGTGCAAAAACTCTAAGAGGTACGCCTCAGATGCGTTCATACCCTCTTTTTTTTCTATCTCTAGAAGTTTTTTGTAAAGAGGTTCTAGCTCAACAATAGCATTGATGGGTGCTGCGCGACGAAGGGCGAGATACCCCTCTAGACGCTTGTCGATAGGGTTGTACTTTGTCTCAAACAAGGTGGTGACCCAATAGTGATCCCCATTTTTAGCACGGTTTTTGACCACGGCTAAGATATCTTGATTCTTTTTGAGTCTCTCCCACATCATCTTAAAGATCACTTTGGGCATGTCTGGGTGACGGATGATGCTGTGAGGCGAGCCTAGAAGCTCTTGTTCTGTGTAGCCGCTGATCTCGATAAAGTACTTGTTGCAGTACTCTATATTGCCTTTGAGATCTGTACGACTTAAGATCGATTTCATCTTGTTTAACTTAATCTCTTTACCTGATATATATGCTAAATCGCCTGGCATAACTGTTTCCTCTTATTATTAAAAATAATGTCTGGAATCATTATATACCAACTTTATTTCAAAATGATACTAAAAATGCCTCTTTTATCATCAGAATACAAAATTTGATAAAATCATCAAATACGCAATTAATGTTCCAACTTCTGAATTCTTTTGATTTCTTACATTCTTTTCAGTTTTTTTACCCTACAATAAAAGAAACAAAATAAAGAGTTTCAAAGCATGCGAATCGATAAATTTTTAAATTCTGTCAATATTACAAAAAGACGTTCAGTTGCACAAGATATGATACATAATGGTGTCGTCTTGATCAACGATGTCGTAGCAAAAGCAAGCAAAAACGTTGAAGTGGGATCGATCATAACGATCAACTATTTAGAGCATCCAAAAAAATATGAAGTGCTACAGATCCCTACAACAAAATCGACACCAAAATCACTACAACATGAATATATTAAGGAGATAGCGTAATGCAGTACGAAGAGGCAAAAGCGGAGTTTTCTAGACTCTTTGAAGGAGACATGGATGCAGAGGAGATGCACAGTTTTTTACTAGAACTCAAACTCGATGAGTCTACATCCGTAGATACTATTGCAGCCGCTGCAGAGGTGATGCGCTCTCATGCCATCGCTTTGCCTATCACCCAAGAGATGCGTGATAAGTCTCTTGATATCGTAGGAACAGGTGGAGATAAAATAGGGAGCTTTAATATCTCTTCTACTGTTGCTATTGTCGCGAGTGCTTGTGGATCGAGCGTCGCAAAACATGGAAGCCGCTCTGTGACAAGCAAGTCTGGAAGTGCTGATATGTTTGAATCTCTTGGCGTTCGACTTGATCTGAGTATCGAGCAAAATGCGAAACTTCTCAGAGAGTGTGGATTTGCTTTTATGTTCGCACAAAACCATCATCCGGCGATGAAATTTATCATGCCGGTACGAAAGATGATCCCTAATAAGACTATTTTTAATATCTTAGGTCCACTCACGAACCCTGCTGGGGTGAAAAAGTCACTTTTAGGGGTGTTTCATAAGTCTTTTGTACCAAAGATATCTGAAGCCCTACATAAAAATGGAGCTACATCCACACTTGTAGTAAGTTCAGAAGAGGGGATGGATGAGATCAGTCTTAGCTCAACGACTTATGCGGCTCAGCTGCGTGATGGGATCATTCACGAGTTTGAGATAGTTCCTGAAGATTATGGGATAAAGCGCGCACCGATCCAAGCGATCGTTGGGGGTGATGCACAAGAGAATGCGAAGATCCTTTATAATATCTTTGACAATAGCGCTACAGATGCTCAAAGAGATATCGTTTTACTCAATGCAGGTGCATCTTTGATGGTCGATGGGATCGTCAACAATATCGCCGATGGGATAGAGATAGCACGAGAAGCACTCCTCAAAGGGCGTGCTAAAGCAAAACTCAAAGAGATCATCAAAGTATCTAATCAGCTATGAAAAAATATCGATTAAAACTTGATGTGCTTGATCTTCTTGTTGATGATCTTCTCGCTCAGATGAGTGAGGGGGTGGTGATCTTGCAAGGGGATCTTGCCGCTGGCAAAACCACACTTGTCAAAAAAGTAGCACAAAAACTCGGTATTACTGAGGATGTGACCTCTCCTACCTTTTCTTTGCAACATTGTTATGGAGAGAGGTTATTTCACTACGATATGTATAACCACGGGCTTGATCATTTCCTCTCGCTTGGGATGTTAGAAGAGCTGGAAAAAGAGGGGCTCCATTTTATCGAGTGGGGCGATGATGCACTCGCAGATATACTAGAGTCTGCAGGGATAGAGACACTTGTCGTAGAGATAGAAAAAATCTCAGACGATGCAAGAGAATATACGCTCAAAAAGAAAAGAGAAGAGAATGCATAAATTACAAGCAGTAGATCTAAAAAAAAGAATAAAAGACCTTGAGATAGTCAAAGGGATGAGTCTTGAGGTGAGTAGCGGTGAAGTAGTTGGGCTTTTGGGACCAAATGGTGCGGGAAAAACGACCACCTTTTATATGATATGCGGACTTGTAGAAGCAAGCGATGGCGAGGTGTTTTTTGATGGGGAGAATCTCTCGAAGATGCCCCTTCACCAAAGAGCACTCAAAGGGATCGGTTATCTCCCTCAAGAGGCATCTATCTTTAAAGACCTCAGTGTCGAAGATAACCTTATGGTCGCGGCACAGGTTGGCATTCAAGGCAAAGAAGCACAGGAAAAACGGATATTGGAGCTTCTGGATATGTTCAATATCGAGCCGATTCGCTACCGTAAAGGGATAAGCCTCAGTGGTGGTGAGAGACGTCGTGTGGAGATCGCGCGCGCACTGGTGAATGAACCAAAGTTTCTTTTACTCGATGAGCCATTTGCAGGGGTGGATCCTATCGCGGTGATGGATATCCAAAATGTTATCAAACAGCTTGTCTCGTACGATATCGGTGTGCTGATCACCGACCATAATGTGCGTGAGACTTTGGATGTATGTGATCGCGCGTATGTTATCAAGTCGGGTACGCTCTTAGCAAGCGGAACAAGCCAAGAGATCGGGCAAAACGCGGATGTACGTACACACTATTTAGGAGAAACATTTAAGCTCTAAGCTTTGATGGATAAATATGGCAGCACTCAGACAAACCCAAAGTGTAGAAAATAAGCACAAACTCTCCAATACACTCAGAAACTGGCTGCCTATTCTTCACTCGAGTTTGAGTGATCTGGGTGAGGCGATGAGCCCTTTTATCGAGGGGAATCCTGTCGTGGAAGTAAGCTCTGGATATGAAGAGGAGTTTGAGAAAAAGATCCCACGCAAGATCATCTCAGGAGCTGTAAGCAACTCTCGCACAGAGCAGATAGAAGCGCTCACGATCCAAACACGCTCTTTGTATGAGATCTTGGATGAGCAGATCGGCGCGCCTTTGTTTCCTACACCTACATCCCAAGCTATCGCGATCTTTGTGGTGGAAAATCTGGATGAGAATGGATACTATGAGGGAGATACGGAGCTTTTTTGCCAAGAGCACTCTTTGGATGTAGCAGAGTTTGAGAAGGTGCGAGGGCGTTTTGCCCATGTAGAACCTGTGGGGATCGCGGCACGTGATCTTGCGGAATCTTTTTTATTTCAGCTTGATAGTTCGGATGTAAGCGATGCAGCGTATCCGTTGGCACGTCAGATCATCGAGGATTTGGCAAATATCCATAGTTATTCGGATAAGGAGCATTTTAGCGAAGTGATGCGTGTGCTCACGAGCTTTAAAAATCCCCCATCTATCGATTTTCAAGAGGATTCAGCGCAGGTGGTTCCTGATCTTATGATCTATTTTAACGAAGACCAATCGATAGAAGTCAAACTCAATGATGCCTACTACCCTACGATCAATATCGATTTTGATTATGGCGTGGAGCATGAGTTTATCTCCCAAAAGATCAAAGAGGCAAAGAGCCTTGTCGATGCCCTTGATATGCGAAAAGCGACACTCTATAAAGTGGGGCTGATGATCGTAGAGTATCAGTATGAGTTTTTTACAGGTGGCTCTATTATGCCTCTGACACTCAAAACGCTCGCCGATGAGTTTGGGCACAATCCCTCGACGATCTCACGTGCGATAGCGAACAAATATATCGCGTGTGATAGGGGAGTCTTCGCGATGAAAGAGTTCTTTACCACCGCGATCGATGAGGATGTCAGTAATGCCGCGATCAAAGAGTTTCTCATCGGTCTTATCAAACAAGAGAGCCATGCAAAACCTCTGAGTGATATGAAACTCTTAGAGCTTATCCAAGAGAAGTTCAAGATCAAAATGGTGCGCAGAACCATCGCAAAATACCGTAAACAGCTCAATATCGCAGGCTCTTCTGAGCGTAAAAAACTCTACAACCTTCACTAGAAATGACTCTCAAACAAAGACTCGATGCCGAGGTGCTCAAACGTAATAAAGTGGGCGAGGTCTCGCGCGAGAGACTTGATCCTATCTTTGTTGCACATCGATACAACGATGAGAGAGTCGCCCTTATCTGCGCTCTTTTTGCTTATGGCAATGTACGCTCTATCGTGGCGTTTTTAGACTCTCTCGACTTTGAGCTCTTGGGATGTAGCGATGAGAAGATCACGAAGACACTCTCACACCATTATTATCGTTTTCAAAAGGGTGAGGATGTGATAGCGCTCTTTATCGCTCTGAAACGTTTATATGACGTAATGAGTGTAGAGGAGCTTTTCCTCTCTGGCTACCAACAAGAGCACAATCTCCTCGATGGCTTACGCGCTGTAATCACAAAGCTAGAATCACTCTATCCTCACAATTCAAGAGGCTATGGCTTTTTGCTCTCAAAGGTTGGCGCGAAAACAAAAGGTGCCGGAGCGCTCAAACGCTGGATGATGTATCTGCGCTGGATGGTGAGAGATGACGCTATCGATATGGGGCTTTGGAGTGGAGTATCGCGCGCTGATCTGATCATACCACTCGATACACACACCTTTCATGTATCACGTAAGCTTGGACTGCTAGAGCGCAAAACATACGATCTCCAAGCTGCAATAGAACTCACAGAAAAACTCAAAGAGTTTGACCCACAAGACCCACTTAAATACGATTTTGCCCTTTATCGTTTGGGGCAAGAAAAAATGAATATTTAAACTTATTTAACCTTTTTTATACTAGAAAAGTCATATTTAATACCTTTTCTATTCTTTTAGTACTTAATTATAAATAAATATTGTATACTTGTATCATGAATATATATCAATTAAAAAAGCTTATTGTGCTCAATGTTTTTTCAACTGAGGTAATAAAACCTATTTTAGAACAAGAATATGAAGAACCTATTAAAAAAATTAATAATATGGTTAAAAAAGGGGAATTGATACGTCTCAAAAGAGGTGTGTATGCTTTAGGTTTAGAATATAGAGATCGTCCTGTAAATATATTCTCTACAGCCAATATGCTTCATAAACCCTCTTATGTGTCCTATGAATATGCATTATCTTACCATGGTCTCATACCTGAGCGGGTTTATACAGTTACTTCTGCTACAACATACCGCGCAGCAACATATACAACACAAATAGCTACTTTTAGCTACAAAAAAATACCATCAAAAGCTTACCCTTTAGGGATCGCATGGAAGTATAATGAACAAGACGGTGGCTATATGCTTGCAACTGCAGAAAAAGCGTTGTGTGATCAAGTACATGCAGATCAAAGAATAAGAGCTAAAGATGATATATTGGAGTATTTAGAAAATGACTTACGAATAGAGTGGGAAGAACTTAAAAAGTTAGATACAACACTCTTGTGGAAAATCTCTATGGCATATTCCTCTTCTAAACTGAGAAACATGACAGCAAATATCAAAAAAAGGCAAAAAAATGGCTGATATACATCCTCATATAACTGCAATGCTTCAAAAGTATGATCTCACTAAAGATGATCCGTACGAAGCACTTCGAGAGATATTACAAGAGATAGTTTTATATGCACTGAGTGAAGCAGGGTTTTTTAATCATGCAGTTTTTTACGGAGGCACAGCTCTTAGAATACTTTATGGTTTGCCACGGTTTTCAGAAGATTTAGATTTTTCACTCCTAAAATCAGATGCATCATTTGATCTGGGTAAGTATGAAAAAGCGGTCATGAACACGCTAGAGATCTATGGGTTTGAAGCTGAAGTTCAAACAAAAATAAAAGATGAGAGTGCAGTACAATCTGCATTTATTAAAGGTAATACCATTAAGCATCTTCTAGCTATTAATGCTCCTGAAGATATTGTCAAAAGTTTTAATGCGGGCAAACTTGTAAAAATTAAATTTGAAGTAGATACCCAGCCCCCTTTAAACTTTGAAGAGGAACAAAAACTCCATTTAACGCCATCACCATTTATGGTGAGAAGTATGAAACCATCTTCATTGTTTGCAGGTAAGCTCCATGCAGTTTTATGTCGAGGATGGCAAAATCGACCAAAAGGACGTGACTGGTATGATATGGTTTGGTATGTTCAGAACAATCATAAAGTCAATGTAATACACCTTGCTACACGATTGATACAAAGCTGCAGAGCCTTAGAAGATATGGATGTAGAGTTGCCAAAACAGCCTGAACTTTATACTCCAGAGTTTCTAGTAGAATTGCTCCAAAAAAGGATTGATACACTAGATGTGACTTTGGCAAAACAAGATATACGCCGTTTTATCTACGATGAAAAAGAGCTAGATATATGGAGTAAAGATTTTTTCTCTGCAATTATACGGATGATTGAGTTTCAATAAAAGGCTTCTAGTAAAACTGCAAAATTATTTTTTTTGCTGAAGTTTTTTCTTGTAGGCACTGGGATCAAGATATTTGCCACTTCTGTCTCGCGTGAGTGAATCTTCCTCTTTGATAACCTTGTTGGTGATAGGTTTGTAGTGTGTTTTTCTTGACACTGCCGAGCCTTGCACCTCTAGCTCATGAACAAGACCACTTTTTAAGTTTTGTAAAATTGTAAGAACCGTATCAAGGTCACTCTCTTGGACTTTTAGTTTTATCTCTTTCATTTGCTGCCTTTGGATTTAGTGATTTATTTTACATTAGATTACTTGAATATGTGGGTAAAAAAAGAACAAAATAAATTTTATGGAAACAATTTTATGTTTTTTATTATAAGCTTGTAACTTTACGTTAAAATCAAATGAAAAAGAATCATGAAAATATTACACACATCAGATTGGCATTTGGGTCAAAACTTTATGGGGAAGAGTCGACTTGAAGAGCATGAGGCTTTTCTTTCTTGGCTTTTAAATGTTGTTGAAGATGAGGAAGTAGATATACTTCTAGTATCCGGTGATATATTCGACACTGGCACACCTCCAAATTACGCACAAGAGTTGTATTATAACTTTTTAACAAAGCTTACACACATAAGTACATTAAAATCAACTATCATTACAGCAGGTAATCACGACTCTATAGCTACTATTAAAGCACCAAAACAACTTCTACAAGTTTTAAATGTACATGTCATCTCAAGCGGCGATACAGATGAGAATATTCTCATCCCAATAAAAGACAATGATGAAATTAAAGCAATCGTATGTGCAGTTCCATACTTAAGAGATAGTGTTATTAGAGAATCTCTACATGGTGAGACTATCAGCGAAAAAGAGAAGCAGGCAAACCAAGGGATAAAAAATTATTATGAAGCAGTATATAAACAAGCCCTAGAGCTTCAAGATGATAAAAACACACCTATAATTTCTATGGGGCATTTAACAACCGTGGGGAGTAGAACAAGCGAGAGTGAAAGAGATATCTACATAGGTGGAACTTTAGATATTGGTGGGGATTATTTGGCTTCTATGTTTGACTATGTTGCTTTAGGTCACTTGCATATTAACCAAAGCGTAGGTAACGAACATGTACGTTACTCAGGTTCTCCTATACCTCTTAGTTTTTCAGAGTCTAAAAATACCCAAAAAGTAAATATTGTTACATTTCAAAATAAAGATGCAAAAGTAGAAGAGCTAGAAGTTCCAAGACAAAGAGAGTTGATAGTTTTAAAAGGAGATCTGGAGAGTATAAAAAAATCTCTTAATGACATAAAAGACAAGTCGTCTTGGATAGAAGTGCACATACAAGACAAGAACCCGATGTTCGCAAACAGTGAGATAAGAGACTTAGCAACTAAGCTAGAACTTACACTTTTAGCTGTTAGAGTCGACAAAACAGAAAAGCAATTACAGGCTAAAGAGCTTAAAGCTATCAGCTTGGATGAGCTCTCTGTTAATGAAGTGTTCGAGAAAAGATTAGAGCTTGAGGATTTTGAAGATGAAGAGTTTAAAGAGGAACTAAAAAGTAGTTTTGAACATGTGCTCTCAAAGGTGCAGGAACTATGAAGATTCTCAAAGTAAGACTATTAAACATTAATTCGCTTAAAGGTGAGTTTGAAGTTGACTTTGAAGAGTTTTTAAAAGGGGAGTCACTATTTGCCATAACAGGTCCGACAGGGGCAGGTAAGAGTACTGTTTTGGATGTAATCACTTGTGCCTTATATGGAAGAACAGCTAGGCTAACAAATCCAAATGAGCTGATGAGTAGACACACAGGTGAATGTTTATGCGAAGTAGAATTTGAGATAAAAGGGAAAAAATACCGTAGTTCTTGGAGTCAAAAACGTGCACGTAATAAACCTGACGGAAAGTTCCAAAGTGCAAAAATGGAGATCGTTGATCTTGAAGAGGGCAAGATACTTGAATCCTACCTCTCAAAAGTTCCCAAAGTCATAGAAGAGATATCGGGGCTTGATTTTGACAGATTTATACAGTCTATGATGCTCGCTCAAGGCTCTTTTGATGCCTTTTTAAAAGCAAAAGAGACTGAACGCTCAACACTTCTTGAGAAGATAACGGGAACATATATCTATAAGCAGATCTCTCAAGAGATATACGAAACCTACTCAGGCAAAAAACAAGATATAGAAAATGACGAGATAGCTTTAGGAAGTATAGAACTGCTTGAAAAAGAGCTAGTAGATGAAAAGTCAAAAGCACTGGCAGAATCAAAAAAAGAAAAGCTCTCACTAGATAAACAAGAGAGTGAATTAAAAAAGATAGCTACATGGTTAGAGAACCTTCAAAAACTTGAAAATGACAAGGTTAAATACACTGGGGAGTTCGAGCAGGTAAGTAAAGAAAAAGAACAAAACAAAGACGAGTTTGTAAAGTTAGAACTGGCAAACAATGCTCTTAGAGTACAGCCTATAAGTCAAGAGAAAAACGCACTTGTAAAAACCACAGAAGAACAAAGTAAGAGTCTATCAGAACTACAAAAAGAGTTAGCAGAGGTTAAAGAGCTTCATACAAAAAAACTTCAAGAGTTAAACACTACAAAAGAGCTGTTCGTAAAAGAGAAAAGCTCATATGAGCAAAATACACAAAAGATAAAAGAATTAAGAGTAGTGCAAACTCAGATAGAAGCAAAGATCGTATCGCATCAAGAGCTAGACAAAAAACTCTCACTTCAAAAGCAAGAGCTTGCAAAACTGTTTGGAGTTGATGTAGATGAACTTGTTGAAAATGAAACCCTTGTAGAACAAAATATTGTCAAACAAAAAGAACAACTAGAAGCTTTAAAACAAGAACTTCAAAAGCTTACAAGTGAGTTAAAAAGTATAGAGGAAAAAACAAAAGATCTTACAGGCAAAGAAAATAGTGCAAGAGCTGAACTACAAAAGGTAGACGAGCTTTTAAAAGCTCTGGGTGAACACGACAAACTATCTGAGAGTATAAACCAAGAGAAAAAGACTAAAAGTGAGTGTGAGCAGAACATAGCTACCCAAACAAAACTAAAAGATGAAAAAGCAAAACTTCTTTTGCAGATAGAACAAAACCTTAGCACCCTTAAAGAGAAAAGAGAACGTGAGCTACTTATAAAAAACTACGAAGATGACAGAGCTAAACTAAGTGATGGGGAGGAGTGCTTTTTGTGTGGTTCAAAAGAGCACCCATACATAGACCACGCAATCAGCATAGATGCAGACCAAACAAGCGCAAAGATAAAAGAGCAAGAACGACTCCTGCAAAATGAAAAAAATGAACAACAACAAAATGAGATAAGTTTGGCAAAACTCGGCTCTAAGCTTGAGAGCTCTACTTTGGAGATAAAAAAACTAGAAGATGCACAAGCCAATATAAACGAACTCTTTGCAAAATATGCGTTTACACCTGAGTCGAACTCAAAAGTAGATCTGCGAGAGAAGAGTGTAAAAATAGAAAATGAGCTAAATGAGCTAGTAGCACTAAGAGATACAAAAGATAAACTAGGGATAAAAAAAGAACAGTTGCAAAAAGCACTAAATGAGAAGCAACATGTAGAGCTTCAGGTGCAAAACATCTTAAAAACTACAGATGGGTTAAAGGGTGAAAAAACAGACCTTGAGAGTGGCATACTACACTTAAGAACAAAATCTGAAGAGATCTTGGAAGTAGAAGATGTGGATAGTTTTGAGAAAAGCATAACAGAGTCTTTTAATAACCTGCAAGAAAAACTAAATGCACTCCAAAACAGAGTAACAGATCTAAACTCAAAAGAGAGCTCACTGACAAAGCAGATACAACTGCTGAGTCATAAACAAGAGCAAGATACACAAAAGCTAAAAATAGCTGGTGAAAACTTTGAAAAAGCACTCAAAGAGTACAACTTCAACTCTGCAAAAGAGTTTGATGAGGCACTACTAAGCAAAGAGGTGTATGAGATACTAGCCGCAAAGTGTAAAGTCATAGAAGAGAGATACGCACAGATACAAACTCTCAAAAATGACACGGTTAAAAAACTAAAAGAACAACAAGAGCTGAAACTAAGTGAGAGAGAACTAGTAAGTGTTAACGATGAACTAAAAGAGTTACAAAACAAAATAGATGAGCTTCAGAAATCAATAGGTAGTGCCCAAAAAGAGCTTGAGATAAATGCAGCAAATATGAAAAAACATGAAGATAAGATAAAAGAGCTACAGAAGAAAAAAGATGCATTTCAAGTGTGGGTAAAACTCAACGAAATGGTAGGCTCTGCAAACGGAGACAAGTTTGCAAAATTTGCTCAGGGGATCACGCTAGATCAGCTCATATATCTAGCGAACAAACATCTCGATATTCTCAGCCCAAGATACGAACTGCAACGCGGAGCCGACTCAAACAAACTACTTGAGATAGAGATCGTAGACGGCTTTCAAGGCGATGTAGTACGACCTGTAAGTACACTCTCAGGCGGTGAGAGCTTTATAGTGAGCCTTGCTTTGGCACTTGGTCTTTCAAGCCTTGCAAGTCAGAAGATAAGCATAGACTCACTTTTCTTGGATGAAGGTTTTGGAACGCTTGATAGTGACAGCTTAGAGTTGGCACTAAATGCACTCAACCAACTCCAAAGCTCAGGAAAAATGGTAGGTGTGATTTCACATGTGGAATCATTGAAAGAGAGAATTCCATTGCAGATAAAGGTTGAGCCTAAGGGTGATGGGACGAGTGTTTTGGATTTAAATTAGAAGGAAAAAAATGCCGTTGTTTCATGATGCAAGCCCTACATGGAGTGGATTTGCTTATCAAGGTAAAGTAGGATTGCTTGTAGTACTTAATAGGATTAATACTTGTAGAGGAAACAATATAGCTGATATATATAAAAGTTGGAAGTTGGAATTTGAATGGCTTGAAGATTTTTCAATAATAGATGGAAATGAATATATTTCCTTGCATCAAGTGAAAGCATATATTGATAGAGGTATTAGTAAATATAAAACTGCGATAGATCAGTTAGTACGGAACTCACTTATGTATTATGCCCCTCAGTTAGAACATTATTTGCATGTAACAGCTAATGTAAATTTTGCTTCAAATTGTCTTTATAATTATCAAATTGGAGGAAGAAACCAAAAATATTGTCCTTTAATGTCTATAGATGAATTAATTAAAAGTGAAGTAAGATCATTTTTAAATAGATACAATGAAGAAGATGAAAATGATGAAGCAATTGATATACATTTTTATAAATTATTATCGATCATCGATGATCATGTTAAGTCCAGGCATCATGTAATTCAAACAACAACTATAAATCAAAGGGTAATTGAATGTATTGATTTTGTAGACATTATAAATTCATTAACAACAAATAGTATGCACTTCTCAAATGAAAGAATGATATATGAAAAGAAAGAATACTTTATTAGTTTAGTGAATGAGTTGTGTCAAGATTTGTCTTTTGAATTGCAAACGAAGGTAAATAATTTTAGTCGTGACATATTGAATTTAGGTGATGAAGACTTCATAAAGTTTTCAAAAAGTATCTTCCCTCATATGAAATCAATTTATAACTCAACACTAAGTATCTTAAATTTTCAAGAACTACTTCATCGTGATCACATGATAGATGCTTTCTTTAAAATAATACAAGAAATTGAGTTAGAAGGTATTTTAATTCAGCATAAATTTTATTATTACAAAGAAAATAAAAAATATTTACCTACAGGAATACAATCTTCAAATGTATCTAGAATTTCTAATGAAATAATGGAAAATCCTTTTGCAGTAGAAGACTTATATGAAATGGATATTTTTATTACAGAACGCATTATAGCTGATTCTATAGAATTAGAAGCAAATAATATAAGTGAAGTTAGTGATGAAGATCTACAAGTTCCAGAAGAAAAAGAATATAAAATTACTGAGTTAAAGAAGGTAAGAATGATAAATATTAATGAAGCAAAAAGGGTATTAAATGATTAATAAATTAAGTTTGATTTTTCAATCTAATTCATTTGAACTAGTTATAGATGAAGAAAAGTTAAAAATATTAAAACGTAATGATAATAATAAATATGAATATTTTATAATTGTTGATAGTGAAAGACTAGATATAATAACTAATGAACAACAGAAAGAATATTTAAATATTATAAAGAAACATATAGATGATAAAGAAGTTGATAAAAACTCAACTTTATTAGTATGTTTTAAAGCCGAAACATTACCTTTAGATTCTGAAATATATAAACAAATTTTAAAAATAGAGGAAGACCCTTATTTTTTTAGAAAACTAGTATTACCTTACACTCAAGAACAAATAGATTTTCTTGATAATCCAGATGAGTTTGGAAATATTATAAAAGATACGAATAAATTTGAAGAGTTTAGAGTTGCTTGTAAAAATAGAAATTTAACTAATTCTCAATATGAAATAGTTTCTCAATTATATATCAAACTACCTTTTTTTAAATTACCTACGGTATCAAATGTTAAAAATATAGTTTTAGATGAATATAAAAGGTCTCTAGATGATATTCATAAAAAGACTTTGAACTTTTTAGAAGGCGTGAAACTAGATGAAATAGTTGATAATGAAGATTTTTTTAAAAAACTTGAGGACTTAAAATGAACGGGTATAAACTAAAAAAACTGTATATAGAAAATTTTAAACTTATAACACAAAGAGAAATTGATTTTAATTCATTAGACCTTATGATCTTAAATGGTCCAAATGGTTATGGTAAAACAACTATTTATGATAGTTTAGAATTGTTATTTAGTAAAAAAATATCTAGAATTGATGACAGTAAAGTTGATGATGACAGAAATGGACATGAGGATTCTTTATTTGCTAAAGACAAGACTAAACCAATAATCATAAAGGCCGAATTAGAAAAAGAAAACTTAGATAGTTTATATTTAGGTATATATTTGCCAGAGTCTGAAAATTCTAAAAAGTGGGAAAATTACCAACAATATGAATTAGGCTCTTATGGAGAAAATATTTTAGATGGTGTTAAAGTTGATAATTTTGATGAATTATTGGGTTTAAATATAGATAAAGTAATATTGTCAGATGACTTTAAAAATTTTTATTATATTCAGCAGGAAAATAATACTCAATTTTTTAAAAAAAGTGAGAAAGAAAGAATAAAGTTATTATCAAAGTTCTTTGGGACAGAAGATGCTGAAGAGCTGAAAGATGATTTATTAAAAAAGCTTAAAAAAATAAAAGATTTAAAAAAAATCATAACTGAAAGTCTCAAGACAAAAAAGGAAGATTATAAAAAACTAGAAGAACAAAGTGTATCAGCAGTAAATAAAGATGCTAAATATATTTCTTTATCTACTGAAAAATTATGGGATAAAGAAGAATTTACACCAACAAATAATGAAAAATTAAAAGAGATAATTGAAGAAGTTTTAGATATAAAAAATTTGATTAATTATTTTAGTACTTTCGAAATGCATACTAAAAATGAAAAACTTAGTGAGATTAAAAGCTCTGAAATTGATTTAAAAAGATTTATGGTTCTAGCTAATTTCAAAAATAAATATACTGATATTAAAAAATTATATGAAAAAGAAGAAAAATATAGAAGTATAAAAAAAATTATTGAAGAACAAGACTATGAAAATTTAAAAAAACAAAAACTAAAAGAATTATTTGAATCATTTACTATTGATGAATATGAGAAAAAAATAGATTCTATAGATAATATAACAGAAACAATAGATAAATATATAAAAGAATCAGGTGAGATGTCAGACATATCTAGATTAATTAATGATGCAAGAGATTCTTTATTTAAAGAATACAAGAAGTTTGATGATACTACTAAAAATAAAGGAGAATGTCCTTTATGCGGTTATGATAAATGGGCTTCTTTTGAAAAATTTGAAGAAGAATTTAAAAAGAAAAAAGTCTTTTTTGAAGAGTTTCAAGACGAAAAAACGAAGTTAGCTAAAGACTTAAAAGAAGATTTGTTTAAAGCTAAACTAAAAGAAATACTTGAAAAAATTAATCAATACTTAGAAGTAGAGGAACACTTAGTAAATAAAAAGTTCTATCTTCAACTTAGTGAATATTATGATGAAACTAAATATGAATTATTCTTAAATAATATTATGAAACTAGAGATTTATGAAGAATTATTAAAGTTTGCAAATAGTGACCAAAAAGAAGTGGAAGACTTTGAAAGTATTTTACAGAAAATATTTGAAGTAATTGATTCTAAAATTATTATGATAACTGAAGAAGAATTTAATGAAAAGAAAGAGAGTATTATTAGAGGATTTAAAACCTATAATATATCTCTAGAAAAAATTAAAGAGCTTAATTTAACAGGTGAAAAAGTTAAACAGAAAAAAGAATGGTTAGAGTTTAAATATTATTCAAATGAAGAAAAGAAAAAAAATAGTATAAAAAATGAAATTGATAAACTAGATGAGAAAAAAGAATTATTAAATAAATTAATGACTAGTTCAACAAAAGGTATTACTAAGGAGTTACATGACAAGTTAGATAAAAATATAAAAAATCAATGGAAAGATGTTATAAAACAAATTGAAATTCCACTTTATATTTACTCTGGAAAGATTTTACAAGATACTCAAAGAGGAAATGGAATTTTTATTGATTTTGATATTAACAAAAAAGATAGTCCTTTAAAGTTTTTATCAACTCTTGATAGTGACTATGATGCAACTTATTCAATGAGTACAGGTCAACTATCTGCATTAGTTGTTTCTCTAACTCTTGCTTTAAATAAAGTATATGGAAAAAGTGATAATGGTGGGTTGTTACTTATTGATGATCCTATGCAAAGTATGGATGAAATGAATATTACATCATTTATTGAATTAATAAGAAATGATTTTGAAAATACACAATTTATTTTATCAACACATGAGTCTAAAATTTCAAGATTACTGCATTATAAATATTTAAAATATAATAAACAAGTTAAACCCTATTCTGTTAAAGATGAATTTTTTAATGAGGTTACAGAATGAGAAGAGCATGGTTTAATGGAGAAAAAGTAAGAGCAGAAGATGCAGGTTCTGGAGCTATTGGACATTGTCCTTTCACTAATTGGCAGGTTAAAGCACATGTAGGTGAAATTAGACAATATTGGGCTTATATCGGAGGGCATCCTGAACTGCCACCTGGATATGAGAATGAAACTCCTTGGCATGCTGCATGGAAAATACCAATGCAAGATGACTCATGTGAAGTTATATTTGGTGATAATAATGAACATAGGGCTGATATAGTAGGCGCTAATGGTGTTGTTATTGAGTTGCAACATAGTCCAATTGATATTAGAGATGTTAGAGAAAGGATAAGGTTTTATCGAGAGGAAAGTAATAGGAGAGTAATTTGGATAGTTGATGCTCGAGAGTACTGGAAAAAGTCTTTGAATGTTGATTTCTCAAGAAGGGATGGAAGTAATTATCCACTTGTGTGGAAAAGAAAAAGGCAATGGGTTTATCATATTGCACAAAATATTGAAAGTATATTATTCCTTGATTACAACCATAGAGCAGACAAGCTTTTGCAGGTATGGGTGCATAGAGGGGAACTATATGGAAGGTTCATTCCTAAACAAAGCTTCTTTATGAGCAATATGAATGATGTAGCAAAAGAAGAATATAAAGATTATTCTCAGTTATGCATAGATGTATGGAATGATGTGAACTAATGAATCTATCTAAATCCCTCTACACAAAAGGCATCCAATGTCAAAAAGCACTTTGGCTTAAAAAGTACAAGTCAGATGTTTTAACACCGCCAGATGAAGCAGCTCAGGCTGTATTTGAAACGGGTAATATCGTTGGAGACCTAGCATGTGAGTTGTTTCCAGATGGAAAAGAAGTTCCCTTCACAAGAAACTACGATGAGATGATAGCCACTACAAAACAATACTTAGATGGTGGTACATCAAACATTTACGAAGCTACTTTTAACTACGCTGGCATACTTGTGATGGTCGATGTTCTATATGTAAGTGATGATGGTGTAAACATTTACGAAGTAAAAAGCTCCACAGAGGTAAAAGACATCTACTTGCATGATGTCTCCATACAGTACTATGTGTTAAAGAACTTAGGTTTTACTGTCAAAAGTGCAAATGTGGTGCATATAAACAAAGAGTATGTTCGAGGGGAAAAACTTGAGCTAGAGAAGCTCTTTAAGATCGTAGATGTTACAAGTGAAGTTGAAGAGCTACAACCAAACATCCCTTCTGTGTTACAAGAGTTTAGAGATGTACTGCATGACAAAGATAACGAACCAAACATAGACATAGGCAAACATTGTCACAAACCTTATGTATGTGATGCAAAAGAGTACTGTTGGAAGGTTCAAAGGAATATACCTGAGTATTCGATCTTTAACATTTTCAACCTTGGAAGTAAAAAGCAAGTAGAACTTTACGAGCAGGGCATAGTACATATAGATGATGTGCCAGATGACTTTGCCATGACACCAAACCAAGCTGCGGCAGTTGAAAACTACAAGTCAAAAACTAGCTTTATAGACAAACAAAATATATCTACATTTTTACAAAACATTACGTACCCCATATACCACTTGGATTTTGAAACATATCAACAAGCCATACCTCGCTACAAAGGCATAAAACCTTTTGAGCAGATACCGTTTCAGTATTCGCTACATGTAGAGCACGAGGATGGCACTCTAGAGCACAAAGAGTATTTGGCAGAGGATAGCGTAGATAGTAGATATGAACTCGCTTCAAGGCTTTGTGAAGAGATACCAAACAACGTAACAGTGCTAGCTTACAACATTGGTTTTGAAAAAGGTGTGATCAAACGACTTGCAAGTAGTTATGATGATCTAAGTGAACATCTTTTAGCGATCAATGAAAACATGCAAGATCTGATGGTCCCGTTTCAAAAGAAGTGGTATGTAACACCTGCTATGCAAGGGAGTTACTCCATAAAGTATGTACTACCCGCACTCGTTCCTGAGTTTGAAAAAGCATACAAAGAGTTAGAAGGTGTACAAAACGGTTCACAGGCTATGAACGCCTTTGCAAATATGAGTAAGTTAGGTGTTGAAGAAAAACAGCAACTGAAAACTGCTTTGTTAGAGTACTGTAAGTTAGATACTTTGGCTATGGTTGAGATTTTGAGGAAATTGAAGGAGACTATTCTTGAGTGATCATTCAAAATTAGATGGACAGATTTATATTCTAAAAAAAATATTGAGGCAAGAAGAACTTAATACAACTCAAATTGCTAAGTATTTAGAAGTATCTGATAGAAGTGTACGAAGATATATTGAAGATTTGTCAACTTTATTTGAATTTCCAATAGAATCTAAAAATAAAAAATGGCAAGTTCCTAATTTTATTATGGATGTAAGATCATACAATGCGAATGAATTAGTTGTCATAAAGGAACTTTTTCAAAAAATTGAAAAAGATAATGCAGCACTTTATGAAAAAGCTATAGAATTATTTAATGTGTTAAATGAAAAGGCATCTCACACAATATATAAACAGTCATCAGTGGAAGATATCCTATCTACTTGTAAAAATGAGTTTTATTTAGTCAAAAATGCAATTGAAAATACAAGTGAAATAAAATTTAGTTTTTTTTATGATGACAATATTAAACATGTCCAACCATTGAAAATAGCAAATTTAGAAAAGTACTGGTACCTATTATGTTTTGATATTGAAGAAAATAGATTTTCAAAATATCACTTCAAAGGTGTGAGAAATGTAGAAGTTTTAGACAATAAGTTTGATATAAAAAAACATGATTATTTAGATAAGTTAGAGTTTGCAATTAATGCATTTTATAATATTTATGATACAAATAAAGTTAAGCTAAAAATATCAAAAGAAGCAAAAAATGTTTTGTCAAGAAAAGAGCTTAACCCTTCTCAAAAAATTTATAAAGATAAAAATGGCGAATATATTTTAGATATCACAGTTTCCGATCTGAGAGAAATATCACCACTAATCCAACAATGGATTCCTCACATTCATGTTATTGAACCGAAAGAATTAAAAAATTTAATAAGTGAAAACTTGAAAAATTATGATATTTAACTTATGCGGACATGTTTTTGTCCGCATTTTTATTTATACTTTTAAAATAAAATCTTATTTAAAGGGGTGTATATGAGTTTAGAAAGTGTTTTTGTTTCTTTAATTTTAGGGTTAATTACTAGTGTAATGGGAACATATATATATGATAATATTTTTAGAAACAAGCAATATGAACCTGCATATTTGTTTTCTGAGAAATTTTTATTTGTAAAAAATTCTAAAAAGAATAGAATTCAAGGTGATAAACGAAAAAGTAATCGTCAATTGGCTTTTGATGTATTTTTTGTAGTGTTTATAATGTACCTAATTTGGGCTTCACTTTATATTCCTTTAGTTATTAAAGCTGGTATTATTCAAAATACTGTTGACTTGTCAAATAGTAATTTTGTACATATATTTGGAGTGTCTAAAGAAGATTTAGTTTTTTCTCTGGATTCATTAAAGTGGGTATGTCTATTAATGTCCATTTTTTTATTTTTTCCAGCTTTGTATATAGGAACATTCTTCTCAAGATTTTTTGCTCACTTTAAAGATCAATTTTATGAACTAACTCAACGTGATTGGAAAATTTATAGACTTTATGGGATTATGATTTTTATAACGTTGTTATTAGCTGTAGAAATATACCTTATTTCTAGTATGCCATTCTGGAATAGTTTAATTTTAGCGACAGTAGTTGTTGTCGGGTTCATAGTAAAAGCAAATGAAAAGCAGTAAAAAATAAGGAAGGTGCATTATGACAAATGTAATAGTAAAATCACAAGAAGAACTTGATAATACAAAGAACTTATTGGAGAAACAGTTTCCTACATATAGACAAGCGTATAGTGATCGTACAGCTTCGTTAATGGCATGTCTATCGGAATTGGTTTATTTGAAGTTTAATGAGCCTATTCTAAGTAATAAGAAAGCAAAACTTATTAAAAATGCCTCTAAATTACTTGATGAACAAAAAATGAGTTCTTTGAATAAACTGATTGATATGTTTGCATATGATAGTGAAGAGGAAAAAGCTAAATTAAAAGCAGATTTAGAAATCCTAAATATGAAAATTGAAAAAACTTTTGATGTTGATGGTACTCAGGCTATGATAGTATCTAGTGATAAGTTTTATGTATTAGCTTTTAGATGGACTGAACCGACAAGTATAAAAGATATAAAATCTGATGCAAAGGCTACGATAAAAAAATGTGAAACAGGAGGAATGATACATTCAGGTTTTGATGAAGCTTTTGATTTAGTTCAGCTAGACATACAACAAACTTTAAACAGTTTAGATGATGAAAAACCACTTTTTATTGCTGGACATAGTCTTGGTGGAGCATTAGCAACTGTTGCAACTAAAAAACTAACATTCAAGTATGGTATTGCAGGATGTTATACATTCGGTTCTCCTAGAGTTGGAAATGAGATATGGACTATGGGTATCAAAACACCTATTTATAGACTTGTAAACTCTGCTGATCCTGTTGCCATGGTTCCACCAAGTGCTTTATCAATAGGAACAGTTACATTCGTATTAAAGTTTTTTCCTTTTTTACAACCTGTAGAAAAATTTTTAGCAAAATTTGCTGGGTATCACCATGCCGGTGATATGCGTTTTTTAACTAATATTCAAGAAGGTGATTTTAACAGTGTTAAACTTTTAAATAATGTAACCTTATTAAGAAGATTTCGTTCATTCATTTCAAAACAAATCCCATGGAGTAAAATACCGAGTGATCACTCAATAACAATATATAGAAAAAAGCTACAAACTATTGCTTGGAATAGGCAAGACATAAGTTATGTTAGGAAAGAGGATTGAAGTGATTGATTATAGTAAAAAAATAACATTAGATAGAGAGTTCTATCCATCAAAAGATATAAATATATCGATCGAAAGTGACAGAGGTAGAATACTTTCTGCTCCTGCTTTTAGAAGGCTACAAAAAAGAACACAAGTTTTTGCATTAGAACTTAATGCGTCTATTCGTACAAGATTGACTCATTCACTAGAAGTAGGGCAGACTGCACGCTTTATAGCTAAAACTATTTTGTCAAAACTTTCAAAAGAGGGACTGGAAAAGTACCATCTTGAAGAGCTTGAAAATGCTTTTATATCAACTGCAGAGATGACAAGTTTACTTCACGACATAGGAAACCCACCATTTGGGCATTTTGCAGAACAAACGATCAACAAGTGGATGGAACTTAATGCAGTTCCTATTTTAGACAAGTTTGAATCTAGAACAGATGAGACAAAAGATCTAAAAGAGCTTTTAAAAAGAGATATTTGTAACTATGACGGGAATGCACAAGCAATTAGAGTTATAACAAAGCTACAAAGGCTTAATCTTTCATATACGCAGATATTAGCCGTACTTAAGTATACAAGAGGTGCATATGAAGCTAAACCAGAAAAAGGCACTTCTTTAGATTACTTGTGTAAAAAGCCTGGGTTTTACTATAGTGAAAAAGAGTTTATTGAAAAAAATCAAGATACTTTAGGTGTTAAATCAGGGCATAGGTTTCCTCTTACTTACATTATGGAAGCTGCTGATGATATTTCTTACCTTACAGCCGACTTGGAAGATTCTGTTGAAAAAGGTATTCTTAGTTTAGATGAACTGTATGGTTTGATCAAAAACGAGTGTGAAAGAGAGGATGAGAGTTATCTGCTAGATCTAATAGAGGACAAATACCAAAAAGCAAAACAAAATGAAGAACCTTATCAGTTCAATATGTTCTTTACTCTATTTAGAGCACAACTAGTTACTGCTTTGGTTTATCATGTTGTAGATGTTTATTTAGATAATCATGAAAGTATTTTCAATGGTGAGTTTAACTCTGCACTACTAGATCATAATGAAGAAAGTAAATACTTTAAAGCAATAAAAATAATTGAAAAAATATCCTTAAAATACATTTACCAAAACAAGGATGTTCAAGAACTTGAACTTCAAGGGTATTCTATAGTCAACGGTCTGTTAAACATATATAAACCGTTGTTGGATTTAAGCTCAGATGATTTTGCTAAGTTGTTAGAGGATAAAAAAGTTGACTGTTTCGTTTCTATGAGATTGATAAAAAGGTTGTCGTCTAAACAGATAGTGGCATATAAAAATGATGTAGAGAAGCTGGAGAAGGATGATAAAGAGAGTTACATTTTACTTGAATGGTATTATAGAGTTAGGTTGATCACTGACTATATAAGTGGAATGACTGATGATTTTGCGTTAAAAGAATATCAAAATTTATTTGCAATGTAGAGTATTTAGCTTCCAAATTAAAGCGAGAATGTAACTGAAACTAAATAATATACAAAAGATGGAGTTATTTAAAAACTTGAAACAAACGAATAGCAAAGCTTTTTTTGTTTGGCATTTCCACTACATCCAGGTTTTTCATAGAATATGATCTGCATAATCTCTCTTTGTTTTTCAAATACATATGCAAATCTTATACTTGCTCTTTAGAAGAGATATAGTATATTACGTCTTATTATCACGACAAGAAGGGGAGAGGAATGTCATTTATATCTTATTACAGTAGAGGGTTTTCTTTGCCTGAGCAGTTTTGTACCAAGTATGCAAAAGAGCTCAATCAAAAGAACCAACAAGAGGTCTTACTAAGCACTTTTGACAACAACCGCTACGCATCAAGAGGCAGAATGAAAACATTTTCTCTTAAGAGCTTTGAGGCAATACTCTTTACACACAAGGTCACGATAGAGCTACGAGCGATGCTGCATATATCAAACAATCTTGTGATCATTGCAGCTATTAAAAGTGATGAGAAACTCTCCACAGAAGAGCTAAAGCGGCTCAATGACAACTGGATCCCCACAGAAAATATCTTTAGCTACAACAACACATCCGTACATATAAGAAATATTTTAAACTACGGCTTGGCAAGTTTTTTGACACAAGTGCTTCAAAAAGAGTTGTCATTTAGCGATTTTTTGACATTGCAAAGTGCGCAAACTATGCAATATGAAGACAAAGATATCCAGGAGATCGAAAAGATCTACGGATACTTTGCTATTGACTACAAGGAGATCTATATCATCCCTACCATGTATGGAAATACCTCGTTTTTTCTTGAGGACGACAGCCTCTTTGATCTCGAGCTAGAAAAGTTCTTTTTGGACAAAGAATCGTTCTACATCCAACGTAATTTCGCTTATATCTTTTCAAAGCGCGAACTACAAGAAAAGTATGTTTATTTCTTTGCTTTTTTCAATCTTCTCAGGCATATGAAAAACAGGCTCAATAGTGAGATCTCGTATATGCTTGACTCTCTTGCAGACAAAGACGCAGACTATACGCTCTTCTTGGAAAAAGCGACAGAGATCAAAAAAGAGTATGCACTTCATTATGACGAATTTAACAACATCAATATCTGGCACGACAACGAACTCTTTGAGCTCTCAAAATATCTGCGCTCAGACAAAGGGTGGAATATAGAAGCAGAACTCATAGAGAGCAAAAACAAGCTTCATGAGTTTATAGAACTTACGACAGAGATGTCAAAAGGCAAGCTTCAAACCTTCATGGACAGTATCTCTATTCTTATCGGAATTTTGGGGATCTTTGCTATTTTCGATCTTGTACAAATATTGACAGAAGAGCCATATAAAGTGTTGCCATGGTATCTTACATTTATAGTGATAATCTTTTTATTGCCATTTCTATTTGTGATTATTGCCAAAAAATCAAATACAGTTATTAGGTTTATCAATAAATATCTCTAGTATCTTGATCTTATGAATCACTTTGGAGTAGTGCTTGCATTTGTATCTCAGGTAGAGGTTTTGTATAGTAGTAGCCTTGGATAGAGTCGATCTTGTTTTCTATGAGAAAGTCGAGCTCTTCTTGTGTTTCTACCCCTTCGGCTAGTACATGAAGTCCGAGTTCTTTTGCCAAGAAGATGATCGTTTTGACGATGATCTGATTTTTTGGTTCAGTTTGTATATTGGTGATAAAAGATCTATCGATCTTGAGTTTGTCGATAGGGAGACTTTTGAGGTAAGAGAGCGAAGAGTATCCTGTACCAAAATCATCCATAGAGATATGAAATCCAAGTGTTTTGAGCTCCTCTAAGATCTTGATAGTGAGCTCAGGATTTTTAAGGATTGAGCTCTCTGTGATCTCGATCTCCACCCAAGATGCAAGACAGTTGGTCTGTTCTAAAAGTATTTGGAGTGTAGGGATAAAGTCTACATGCATAAGATGGCGTGCAGAGATATTGATAGCTACACGCTCTTTGAGCAATCCTTGTTCTCTCCATTTCACGATGGTCTCAAAGCCTCTTTGTAAGACAAAATTACCTATCTCGATGATCAGTGTGGTTTGTTCTGCTATTGGGATGAATACATCAGGCGGAATCATCTCTGTATCATCTCTCCATCTCAAAAGTGCTTCAAAGCCCACGATATCATGTTGGGATGTATTGTTTTGAGATTGAAAATAGAGCTCTAGTTGGTTTGATTCTAGCGCTTGTTTGAGCTTGGTGATAATCTGGGTGTGAAAGAGGGTCTCTTTTTTGAAGCGTTCATCATGAAAGCTAAATCTATTTTTGCCTATTTTTTTTGCATTATACATCGCTACATCCGCTTCTTGGTAGAGCTCTTCTACACTGAGGGCATCTTCTGGGTAGTTACAGATACCAGCACTCGCAGTGACATAAACGCTAATAAAATCGATCTCAAAAGCTTCGTTGAGGCATTTGTAGAGCTGTGTCATTATTTGTGTGAGTGTTTCTTGGTCGGTATGCTTGTACAAGATAGCAAATTCATCTCCACCCATACGACCAATAAAAGTGTTTGGATCAAAAACATCACGAAGCGTTTGGGTGACTTGTAAAAGAATCTTGTCACCAAATCGATGTCCATAAGAATCATTCATAAGTTTAAATTCATCCAGATCTAAAAGGATAAAAGAGAAGGGAGTTTCTTCTTGGATCATTTCATTGATCTTTTCAGAGATAAAAAGTCTGTTAGGTAGTTGTGTGAGTGGGTCGATGTGAGAGAGTTTATAAAACTTCTTTTTTGTTTCAAGAAGATATGTTTCATACTCTTTTTGGTTGGTGATGTCACGAGAGATTCCAAAGAGCCCAAAGAGGTTTCCCTCTCTATCTTTGAGCACCCCTTTTGTGTCGGTAAAAATCTTCTTTTTCCCTTTTGCGGTAATGCGTCTTACTTCGCTATGGGTGAGTTTACCTTTTTTGAGGATCTCACGATCTGTTTTTTGAATCTCTTGTGCTATCTTCGTTTCAAAGAGAAAGCTATCTGTTTTGCCTAGAGCCTCATCTACTTGCACATTGGTTATGTTTGCAGCCGCTTGGTTAAATAAAATATATCTTCCATCAAGATCTTTAGCGTAAATGGCATCAGGGGAGCTGTTGATGATGGTGTGGAGTAGTTGATCGTACTTAGAGATCTCAAGCTCTGAAGCTTCGATAGCTGCCTTATGTTCTTGCGTTTCTTTGATATTTTCGAGGTACTGTTGATGCATAGTGTGAAAATAGTGACGCACTAAAAAAAAGAGAAACAAAGAGGTGATGAAAACATAAAACCAACCCTTATAAGTTTGAAACAAGGTCAGCTCGTGTGGATAGTCCACAAAATAGGAGAGAAGAGAGTCAGACAGAGTGATCCAAAGCACACCAGCTATAAAATACAAAAGGGTGATTTTGAGGCTGTTTTTAAGCCCTTGGGATGTAAGCAAAATCATAAATCAAGATCCTTAGTATTAAAAGGTCACTGATTTTAGCATCTCTAACCTAATTTCGATATAATCTGCTCTCATTTTAATTATAAAGGAATAAAGATGGAGTGCGAATTTCCAAGTGTAAACGCAAATCAAGAAGAGATTAGAGATATATTTAGTAAAGTAAAAACAATAGCAATTTTAGGGCTCTCTCCAGATACATCCAAAGATAGTAATAGAGTAGCAGCATATCTTCAAAATCAAGGTTTCAAGATCATCCCTGTGTATCCAAAAGAAGAGAGTATTTTAGGTGAAAAAGTGTACCGCTCACTAGCAGAGATCCCAGGTAAAGTAGATATGGTCAATATCTTTAGAAAGCCTGATGCTCTTGGTCCGATAGCTGATGCATGTATCGAGCGTGGGGATGTAGATGTATTTTGGGCACAAAAAGGGATCGTCAATAACGAAGCGGCCGAAAAAGCAAAAGCGGCAGGGATGCAAGTGGTTCAAAATCACTGTTCTATGGTCGAACATAGAGCGCTCTCGTAAGGTTTGATTCATTGGTAGATTTACAAAAAATATATGAAGCAAAAGAGAGAATCTCTGGGGTTGTAGCAAATACACCTTTTTCTTACGCACCACATCTCAGCCAGCTCAGTGAAAGTGAAGTGTATCTCAAAAAAGAGAATCTTCAAGTCACGGGCGCTTTTAAGATCCGTGGAGCTTATAACAAAATAGCAAGCCTCAGCGATGCTCAACGTGCCTGTGGCGTGGTAGCTGCGAGTGCAGGAAACCATGCCCAAGGTGTAGCGATGTCCGCGCTCAAATTTGGTATTCGCGCGGTGATCGTGATGCCTGATTCGACTCCACTTACAAAGATCAACGGTGTGAAGCATTTTGGTGCAGAGGTGATCTTGGCGGGGAGTAATTATGATGAAGCGTATGCGTATGCGCTTGATTATGGTGCGAAGAACTCTCTGACCTTTGTACACCCTTTTGAAGATGAAGCGGTGATCGCAGGGCAGGGCACGATCGCTCTAGAGATCTTAGACTCGTGTGCAGAGCTTGATGCTGTGGTTATTCCAGCTGGTGGTGGTGGTCTCATCTCTGGAATGGCAAGCGCCATTAAAGCGCTCAACCCAAAAATAGAGGTGATCGCTGTGAGTGCGACAGGTGCACCAGCTCTTAAGAATTCGTATGAAGCCAAAACACCCATAGACTCTACACAGGTGCGCACCATTGCCGATGGGATCGCTGTACGTGATACATCAAACATTACACTTCCACATATTATAGAGTGTGTCGATCGCTTTATCAGTGTGGATGATGCAGAGATCGCAAGCGCCATTTTGTTTTTACTAGAGAAGCAAAAGCTTGTGGTTGAGGGTGCGGGTGCTGTAGGAGTTGCGGCTCTTTTACACGAGAAACTCGCACATCTCAAAGGCAAAAAGATAGCGATCGTGCTGAGTGGCGGCAATATGGATGTAACGCTTCTCTCTGTCATTATTGAGAAAGGTTTGCTCAAATCTGGAAGAAAAATGAAGCTTACCGTAACCCTAGTAGATAAGCCAGGTTCACTTATGCGTTTTACAGAGATACTCAAAGATCTTGATGCAAATATTGTCCATATCGCTTATGATAGAACCTCTATCTCTCTTGATTATGGAGATGCAAATGTGACCGTGCATATGGAGACAAAAGGGGAAGAACACCAAGAGCGTATCCGTTCTCTCTTGCAAAAAGAGGGTTATTTAAGGGAGTAGTGCTTCGTGCAAGCAAGTACCATTACACATTTTTCACAGCCGATCTTGCTATGTCAGTTTCTCGATGCGCATCGTTGGCTTGTAGTCGATGCCCAGACTACGATACGTTATATTGACCCAAAGAGCATGGAGACCCTTGGGGGTTTTAAGGTCAATATAGAGCATTCAAGCCCTACATCCCAAGCGCTTGCTTTGAGTGCTGATGGCACTTATCTTGCCACGATCAGTGCAGATGCAAGAGAATCCAGACTCTATGATACAAAAGCCAAAAAAGCGATCGCTCGTGTTACAAGGCATCAAGGGGAGGTCTCTTGTGTAGCGATCGATCCGCGACAAAAATATATGTTCTCTGGTGGCGAAGATGGACGCACATTTGTGCTTGATATTCAAAGCAAACAACTCGCTTTTACCCTTCCTCATCACGCCGATACGATCAATGCTATCGCTTTTTCACCCAATGGTGATTGGGTCGCTACTGCGAGTTATGACAAAACGATCTCTTTATTTCATTTGGCTTTAATGACACCAAAACATAAGCTCAGAGGGCATAGTAAAGCGGTGATGCAGCTTTTGTTCTTGGATAAAGAGCGACTTTTGAGTATTGATAAACAAAATAGCGCGATCATCTGGGATCTTAAGCATGATCGTATCTTGTGCAGACTCC
>JAVETX010000021.1:31569-34711 GCA_034005845.1 Sulfurimonas sp.
TCAACTCTATGCAACTCTAGAGAGCAACTGGAAAAAGTCTTTGGCTCTGGCACACAAATATGCACTTGATCCAAAAGATGGGATCGAAAAAGCAAGGGATGTACTCAGCCCTTATCGTGGTGTGAGTGAAAAGACGAAGATCATTAAAGAGCTTATGACCCAAGCGAGCGTGTATAAAAGGTTTCGTGCATCTTTAGCACAAAAAGATTTTGTGATCGTTTTTAGCTTGGTGAAGCAACATCCCTTCTTAAAAGAGTTTAGCGATTATGATGCTCTTGTATCTTACGCAGACTCCCTCTACATCCAAGCAAATCGTTATCTCAGCGCAGAGGAGACGCATCTTGCTCTCAAGCTTTTTCGTATTCTCAAACTCTTTCCAGATTTTACACAAGAATCAAGCGAGATGATAGCGCTCATAGAGCTTAAGCAAAAGTTCTTTAACGCTATAGAGAGTAAAGATAATGTACGTGCATACACGCTTCTTGACACCCATGAGGAGCTTTTAGATACTCCAGATGGGATGAAGCTTCAAAAGATCTGGAATGAAGATGTGGTCGATGCCTATTACTATGCAACACAGGGCGATATAGAGGGGATCGAAAAAACACTCCTCGCCTATAAGCAGATCAGCTCAAAATATAGATACATAGCGACTTTGATCGCGTGGTGTTATATGGTGCAGCTTGAAAATGCGATGCGAGAAAAACAAGAGATGCAAAAAATAGAAAATGGGATCAAAAAGTTTGTTTTGCAGTTTGGTCTACAAGACCAGATCATTAGCTTTTATGAACTTTTTTTCCAAGAATATCCTGATTCTAAACTCAAGCTTGAGAGCCTCTCTCATGGGGCTTTAAAGATGTGGAAACCATCTATGATAGTAAAGAGTATATTAGATTAAGATTTTAACTTTCATTTTAACCTCTATTATAGTTCTCTTTCTCTATAATTAGCCCCTTTTTAAATTTATACATATTATATAGGAGACTTTTCATGCAGATAAGTGGCGCACAAATGGTCATTGAAGCTTTGATTGCAGAGGGTGTTGACACTGTGTTTGGCTACCCCGGCGGAGCAATTATGAATGTCTATGATGAGATCTACAAACAGACTGATTTTCACCACATACTCACTCGCCACGAGCAAGCAGCTGTCCATGCGGCAGAGGGTTACGCAAAAGCGAGCGGAAAAGTAGGTGTAGCAATGATTACAAGTGGACCTGGTTTTACCAATGCGGTAACAGGTCTTGCTGATGCGTATATGGATTCTATCCCTCTTGTCGTGATTAGTGGACAGGTTCCTATGAGTCTTATCGGAACCGACGCATTTCAAGAGATCGATGCAGTTGGGATCAGCCGCTCATGTACAAAACATAACTATCTTGTCACAGATGCTTCTGATCTTGCGCGAGTACTTAAAGAGGCGTTTTATATCGCATCTTCTGGTCGTCCTGGACCTGTACATGTCGATATCCCAAAAGATGTTACAGCACAGATCGCGACTTTTGATTATTCTAAACCTGTAGAGCTTGAAACGTATAAGCCACATACCAAAGGGAATCCTCGCCAAGTGAAAAAAGCGATGGAGGCGATCGCAAAAGCGAAGCGTCCACTCTTTTACCTTGGTGGTGGTATTATCAACTCTAATGCATCGTATGAGGTGCGTGAGCTTGTTGCAAAAACACAGATCCCTGCTGTTGAGACTTTTATGGCACGTGGAGTTTTGAGCTATGATGATCCACATCTTATCTCTATGCTTGGGATGCACGGAAGTTACGCGGCAAATATGGCGATGAGTGAGACAGACCTTGTGATCGCTCTTGGTGCCCGTTTTGATGACCGTGTAACTGGAAAGCTTTCTGAATTTGCAAAAAATGCAGGTGTTATTCACGTAGATATCGATCCTGCGAGTATCTCAAAGCTTGTAAATGCTGACTTTCCTATTGTTGGGGATGTGCGTAGTGTTGTCAAAGATATGCTCGCACACGTTGGCAATATCAATCCATCACGCTATGAGTCGTGGAGAGAGACGATTGCAAACTTTGATGAGTTACATCCACTCACATTCCATGAAGACACAGAGCGTATCAAGCCTCAGTGGGTTGTCAAGCGTGTTGGAGAACTTCTTGGTGATGATGCAAATATTACGACAGATGTTGGACAGCACCAGATGTGGGCGGCTCAGTTTTATCCATTCACACGTCCGCGCCAATGGACAAGTTCGGGTGGTCTAGGTACGATGGGGTTTGGTTTTCCAGCAGCGATGGGTGTTAAATCTGCTACTCCTGATAAGATAAGTATCAATTTTACAGGAGATGGTTCGATCCTTATGAACTGCCAAGAGTTGATGACAGCGGTAGAGAAAAAACTCCCAGTTATCAATATTATTCTCAATAATAATTATCTTGGAATGGTTCGCCAGTGGCAGACACTCTTTTATGACAAACGCCACTCTGAGACAGATCTGAGTGTTCAGCCTGACTTTGTAAAACTCTCAGAAGCGTTTGGTGGGATAGGGTATCGTGTTACGACAAAAGAGGAGTTCGATGCGGCACTCAAAGATGCTGTAGAGAAAAATATTGTTGCATTTATCGACGTTGTAGTTGAGCGACTTGAAAACGTTATGCCGATGGTTCCATCGGGAGGAAGTTTATTTAACATGATGTTACTAGAGAAGAAGGAGAAAAAATAATGACTGAAATTGAAAATAGCGAAAGAAGAGTTGTTTCAGTTATCGTTGTCAATGAAGCGAGTGTACTCTCACGCATCACTGACCTTTTCTCTGGACGTGGTTATAACATCACATCCCTGACCGTAGCACCGATTCCTGATAGCAAGTACTCAAGACTCACTATCGTTACATCAGGTTCTGTACGTGTGATAGAGCAGATCACGAAGCAGCTTCACAAACTGATCCCTGTTTTGAGGGTATATGAGCATTGTGATTTGGTAGAAAAAGAGATGGCGTTAGTGAAGTTTCCTATCACAGAAAATGTAAGTGATATTGCAGCACTTTGTGGTGCGTATAATGGCAAGATCGTCAACGTGAGCGATGATATGATCATCACAATGGTTGCAGATGAGCCAAAGAGAGTCGATAATTTTTTGAGCATGGTCAAACGCTATAATCCAAAAGAGATAGTGCG
>JAVETX010000021.1:34721-40688 GCA_034005845.1 Sulfurimonas sp.
TAGTGCGTAGCGGTGCTGTAGCACTTGAGAGATAAAATGGATATCCAAAGTATCGCTTCACTCATTGGAGCAGAGTACACGGGTGAGAATTTTGAGATCAGTGCGATGAATACGCTCAAAGATGCAAATGCTTCTGAGCTCTCTTTTGTTGCAAACTCGAAATATGTCAAAGATATCCAAAACTCTAAAGCGGCTGCGATTATTGTGGATAAAAAGACTCAAGAGTTCGTGCCTGAGGGTTGTGTTGCTTTAGTTGTGCAAAACCCATATTGGGAGATGGCAGTGCTCTCAAAAGAGTTTGCACCGCTTATTGAAGATGAGAGTTTGCCTGAGCCTATTATTGGCGAAGGAACAAAGGTATCGGAGAAAGCTGAGATCGCAAAGGGTGCAGTGATCGGAAAGAACTGTACTATCCTAGCACACAGCTACATCGGATGTAACGCGGTGATCGGTGATAATACAGTGATATATCCCAATGTAACTGTGTATCGTGATTGTGTGATCGGGTCTGATTGTATGATCCATGCCAATACGACGATAGGGAGTGATGGCTTTGGCTTTGCGACCAATGCGATGGGTGAGCACAAAAAGATCTATCAAAACGGAAATGTCATTATCGAAGATGATGTAGAGATCGGAAGCTCTACTACGATCGATCGCGCTGTTTTTGGTGCTACACGTATCAAAAAAGGGGTGCGCATCGATAACCTGATTCAGATCGGTCATAACTGTGAAGTGGGCGAGTATAGTGTCATGGTAGCACAATGTGGGCTTGCGGGATCTACAAAGCTAGGGCGCAATGTGGTGATGGGTGGTCAAAGTGCTACAGCAGGGCATTTAGAGATCGCACCTTTTACAAAATTTGCCGCGCGAAGTGGAGTGACAAAGTCGATCACACAAAGTGGTGAAACCTATGGTGGCTTTCCTCTTATGGAACACAAATTATGGTTGAAACTTCAGGCAAAACTAGCTAGACTTATCAAGTAATTATTCAAAGGAGAATCTATGTCAAAAACAATTGCACTCAGTGGAACAAAAAAAGGAATCATCTCTATCACAAAGATAGAAGAACCTTATGGAGAGGGAAGTGCGACGGTAGCAAGTATAGGTATTTCTCTCTCAGGAAATGCAGCAGAACCAGAATGGAAAGTACATATTCCACTAGATAATGTAGATGAAGTGATCGAGGCTTTACAGCAGATCAAATAACAAACAATTGCAGGGGTAGTGTTGTCTAAAAAAATATTTTTTTATTTTTTATTTTCTACACTCCTTTTTGCTGACTCGCTTGAACTTTTGTTCGAGGGGAATAACAACATCGATACAAGAGAGCTTTATAAATCTCTTGGACTGCATCAACCTTATCTTTATGAGTTTTATAAAGATGAACCACAAATAAACTCCAAAACTATTGATCTGACACTTCTTACACTTCGAAACTATTATAAAACCAAGGGCTACTTTAATGCGAAGCTCACATACAAAGAGCAAAATGATCAACTCACTATTTATATTGAAGAAAATGATGCCATACGTATAAAAAATCTCATCATCCTCTCTGAACTTGATCTTTTGGATGTGATCCCTTTTGAAAAGGGAGATCGCTTTGAATCAGACCTCTTTACACAAAGTAAAAAAGATATAGCTGCATTTTATGGAAATGAGAGCTATTGTAATCCAAATATAGATGCAAAAACTTGGATCGATATCGATACCAATGAGGCGTATATTCTTTATGATATCACAAGCAATGATCTGTGCTATTTTGGATCTTTGGATGTAGGTGGAAGTGAGAGCATCGATCCCCAGATCGTTTCTTCTTTACTTTTTATAGAGGAGGGGGCACTTTTTTCTTATGAGAGTATTTCTCAAAGCTATAAAAACCTTTATCGACATGAGGGGATCTCTCATGCAAGTATCGATACAAATGTAGATGTCAATCAAAGCCGTGTCAATATCAAAGTGAGTATCGAAGAAAATGAAAAACCTTTACGTTTTCAAGCGGGTCTAGGGCTAAGTAGTGATGAGGGTGCTATGGCACTTTTGGGGCTCAAACATAGAAACTTTTATGGAGATCTCAAAACACTCAGTCTGAGCACGCGCGTCACACAGATTCGTCAAACGATCAAGCTCAATTATGATGTGCCACTGATCGATAAAAACTATAGTGGTTTGGAAATTGGTTTTGAGAATGAAGATTTTATCGGTTTTGAGGAGCAAAGTGTCTTTGGGAGCCTCTATCTCAAGCAACAAAAAGGTCTGCATAGCTTTAAAGAGAGCCTTGTCTTTGATAATGCCAAGACCTATAGAAGTGATGATCTTGTTTTGTTTCCTCACAGCTCGCTTTTTGTACTCTCTCCAAAGATCGAGTGGAACTACGACACACGAGACAAGCTTCTTGATCCAAGCAAAGGCTATTTTTTGAATGCCGAGATGATGGGTTCACTCAAAAGTGAGATCTCAGATGCGAGTTACTATAAGTATAAGCTCAGTGGAGCAGTACTTTTTCCTTTTGGTTCAAATATCTTGGGTCTTAAATCAAAGTATGGCTCTTTGAAACTTTATGAGGGGGAGTTGCCTGCATCGTATAGATTTTATACAGGTGGGATGTACTCTAATCGTGCGTATGGCTATAGAGAGCTAGGCGAGCTCAATCTACAAGGAGATCCAAAGGGTTCGTACTCTGTTTTTGAGTCGACGCTTGAGTGGCGCTTTGGGATCTATGGAGATCTTCGCGGAGTGGTGTTTAGTGATGTGAGCTTTATAGGCGATGATGCAGTACCAGAGTATGCCAAAGCATATACGAGTGTTGGTTTTGGGCTTCGTTATAAAACGCCCATCGGTCCTATCGCGATTGATTTTGGTGTAGATACGGATGCTCCATCTAAACAGTACTCGATCCACTTTCATATAGGGGAACTCTTTTGATCGCTTATTTTCTCCTCCTTTTGCGCACTCTTTTTCTCTTGGGTATTGCGTTTGTTATCGGCGTTTTTTTTCTTCTTTTTCATCAAGATGTCGTGCCCTATCTTGCACAAAAATATCATAAAGAGTTTGGCATAGAATACACCAAGATCGAGGGGAGTCTTTTTTATGGTGTAGCGATCGATGGACTAAGCTATGGAGATGGGCTACACATCAAGCGAGTAGAGCTCAAATATAACTTGCTCCATCTTTTGCGCCCAACACCAAAGCTAGAGCATCTTTTTGTCGATGGGCTTATTTTGGACCCCTCAAAGCTTCCTGCGTCTGAGTCTAATACGACTACATCCCAAGCTACTCTTCCTGCTTTCTTTTTACAAAAGCTCTCTTTAGAAAATATAAGCTTGCGTTTAGAAGAAAAGAAGATAGACTTTGATCTTCAAGCAGATGCGCTTTATTTTGATGGGGCTTTGGATGTAGAAGCTTTTCTACTAGACCTTAGCACACAATACGGCAATCTAGCAGCCAGAGGAGTTGTCCAAGACTCACAAGCGCGTGCCAAAACAAAGCTAAAACTTGAAAGGAGTTTACAAGAGAAGTATCTTGCAAGTTTTGCAAATCTGCCTCGTGCGTTTACTATCGATCTGCTCCTTGATCAAGAGGGTGTAAAGCTTCAAACACAGCTTGATGCCATCTCTTTGAGAGAGAATAAAGCGATCAAACTCCAAGAGAGCTCGATACGTGTAGCATATCCTTTTGCACAAGAGAAGATCTTTGTTGATTCCAATTCGACCTTCTTAGCTCAAGAGCAGCGCATTGAGGTGTCTCAAAGTGGAAGTGTAGATACCAAAGGGAAGTTCATCAGTAAGATGGAAGTGGATATAGAAGATCTTTTTACCCAAAAGATAGCTGTGGATGTAGCAGGGGATACGAACCACTTTAATGTTGCGATGTTTATGCAAGAGCATTCTCTCAAACTCAGCACAACAGACTATCAAAACTATAGCTACCAAATACAAAGCCCCCTTGTAGATGCAAATGGTCTGCTAGGTCTCCAAGAGAATAGGCAAACACTCCAAGCAATGCTAGAGTTTCAAGACCTTAATCCAAAGATGCAAAAACTAGAGCTTTTTGTAGAAAATAAAGGGGATGAGACCAAACTCTCTTTAGACTCTTTGCTGTTAAAACTGCAACTCTCAAGAGAGCAAAAGAGGATAGAGGGTGGGGGAAGCATCGCCTCAAACCATTTTCATCTTTTAGGAGATATCGACAAAAAAGAGCTGACGATCTATTCAGAGCTACAATCACTCCATGCATCTCTTGTGGAACTTGGCATCATCAAAGAGGAGCAAGAGTTACGCTATGATGCAAAGATTCAAAGTGCTACGACACTCTTTTTTGCTCACGATCTCCTTATCAAAAGTCAAATAGATATCCCTTACTATAAGATTCAGCTTGATGAAGAGAGTATCTATCAGGGGGAGAATGTTTCTTTGAGCCTTTCGTATCAAAACCAACAACTCTTTATCGATAGCTATACGATGTTTGTACAAGATCAAAAGATATTTGCAAGCAAAGCCTCTAAGATCTCGATACAAAGCGATCAAGATATCCTCTTAGAGAGCGTTTTTATCAATGATGCTCTTTTACTCACAGGGCGTATCTCACCCTTAAAAAAACAAGCACAGCTCCATCTGCAAAGTGATAGCTTTATGTATGACTCCAAAGATGCCAATCTTACCCTTGCAATGGATGTAGATGCAGATATCGAATTTGGAGGCAAGCAAAAGATACAAGGGGAGGTGAGCATTTTAGATGGAGCGATCTCTTATATGCCAAAGGAGGACTATAAGATCACCGATAAAGATATTATCATCCTTCAAGATATCAAAGAGGAGCTACGAACACAGCGAGAGGTAGATATCAAGCTAAGCTCCAAAAAAGCGATCAAATACAACAATGAGAACATCGATCTTGAGTTTGTTCCTAAGCTTCAACTCACTCAAAAAAGTGCTGGAAGATTGGTGATACTTGGTGGCATAACCATAGAGCGCGGTGAGATCAATGTAAGCGATAGAGTTTTTGAGTTTGATCAAAGTGAGCTTACTTTTAAGGGCACTGAGCAGATCAATCCACAGCTCAACCTCAAGTTGCACCACTACACACTTGATAATATCGATATAGAGATCTATATTACCCATACGATGGAAGATCCTGTGATTATCTTCTCTTCAAAGCCTGCGATGAGCCAAGAGGATATCCTCTCTTATATTCTCTTTGGGGAGAGAGCCTCGTCTGTTTTTGATACCTCAGGTGATGGGGATACGAAAAGCTCTGTGAGTGCTCTTTTACTTGGAAGTGGACTCAAAGAGCTCCTCAATAAAAGTGATATGTTCAAAGTCGATACGCTCAATATCCTCACCAACGAAGAGGGAACTCTCGGCTATGAGATCGGGGCAAAGCTCGATAAAGACTTTCGCATAGTTTACAAAAATGATACGGTCTCGAGTGTAATCTTACAATATAGTCTTTCTCGCAATATTCGCTTGGATGTGGATGTCGATGAAACGGGGCAGGGGGTGAGTATTTTGTATGTGAAAGATTTTTCACTCGATGACTGATTTCCGCGTCACGAAGAGATTACTCTCGTAACACAGACTATTTTAAAATAATTCCTCGTTCCACCTCTCCTGAGGTGGAACGAGTGAGACAGTTTGTGAAGCGATGGTTTATGCTAGCATCCTTGAGTGCTTGCCTTCACTCTAGGCTTTCATGAAAACTTTACATCCGAAGTAAAACGGAAGTTAATATATGAAAATAATTAAAATAAACAAACTTTAACCTAAGTGAAAGTTTTGATAAACTACTATAAATCACAACTAAAGCATCACTCACAAAGGTTCTCTACATGAAACTTCTCTCTCTTGCACTCACACTTCTTCTCACATTCCTTTTCTTGGGATGTAGCTCAGACAAAGAACAACTTCAAGTCGATACTAATCTCACAGCATATTCAGAGGATATGGTTGAGTTACAAGCAAGTGG
>JAVETX010000061.1:0-9694 GCA_034005845.1 Sulfurimonas sp.
AAAGCAAAATTTATTCTTTTGACACGAAGTAATAATTTACTAAAATCAAGACAATGTGAAAGATGTGTAAAAACTGGGCAAAGAGGAAATTTTCCAGGAATTGAGTTTTGGTATGAAGGGGATAAAACTTGGCAAGGAGCTTCTAGAAGTGATGAGAATGGTTGTATCGGTTGCTTTTGGTATGATCCGTACAAATGGCGAGAAGCATTAAATAGACTAATTGATTCACTAAATATTTAAAAATAATTCATAAAATATTTGACTTTAGGATAAAAATAGGATATAATTTTGGTAGAAATTGATAAATTTAAAATAAGAGAATTGATGGCAAAAAAACAAATTGCAACATTACAAGAATTGGCTAGTAGTTTGGGTATTTCAAAAACTCAATTATCCAATATCTTATCGGACAAGTTTATTCCTATAAAAAGTAATGTAGTCGAGTTAGCAGAATTTTTTGATATTAGTCCTCTTGAAATTATCAAGGCAAAAGACATAAAAGAGATAAAATGAATTACATTGGCTCAAAATTAAAGCTAGTACCATTTTTAAAAGAAGAGATCACAAAAGTTGTTGGGAGTGACTTGTCGAAAAAAGTATTTTGCGATATCTTTGCAGGAACAGGAATAGTCGGAAGAACTTTTAAAAAAGATGTTAAAAAAGTGATAAGCAATGACTTAGAGGATTACAGCTTTGTGCTTAATAGAAACTATATAGCAAACCATGAAGAGATAAAAAATAAAGAGAGCTATATTGAAGAATTAAACTCTTTAAGCCTCATAGATAATGGTTTTGTCTATAAACATTATTGCTTAGGTAGTGGAAGTGAAAGACAATATTTTAGTGATGAAAATGGAAAAAAAATTGATACCATTAGAGCAAAATTACAAGAATGGAAAGAAAAACAAAGTATTGGGGATGACCTATACTATTTTTTATTAGCTTCTTTACTTGAAAGTGCTGATAAAGTTGCAAATACTGCTTCTGTATATGGTGCTTTTTTGAAACATCTTAAAAAATCAGCACAAAAAGAGCTTGTTTTAGAGCCAGCACACTATGAATTTAACGACAATTCTCACGAAGTTTACAAAAGCGATAGCAATGAGCTAATAAAAAAAATTGAAGGTGATATCTTATATCTCGATCCACCTTACAATCAAAGACAGTATAGTGCAAACTATCATTTGTTAAATACTATAGCCGTTTACGATGAATTTGTTCCTAAGGGAAAAACGGGAATGAGAGAATATAATCGCTCTAACTATTGCAAAAAGAAAGAAGTGGCTCAAAGCTTTGAGGAGCTTATTAAAAATGCTAATTTTCAATATATCTTTTTAAGCTATAACAATGAGGGGCTTATGAGTAGTGAACAAACACGAAAAATTATGGAGAAATATGGTAAATATGAACTCCAAACAAAAGAATATCAAAGATTTAAAGCTGATAAAACAGAGAGCAGAAATCATAAAGCAAATAGCACACTTGAATATTTACATATATTAGAAAAAGCTAGGTAATTATTTTGTAACCAAAGTGTAATCAAGCTCCATTAGAATTCCCCATCTAATAAGTACACGGAGTTTACAATGAATATGAAAAAATCTGCTACGGCACTCTTGGCTGTAGCTTCTCTTTGGGCAAATGCCTCTGCAAACGATCAAATCAGAATCGTTGGTTCTTCTACAGTTTATCCTTTTACAAGTTATGTTGCTGAAGAGTTAGGTGCGATCACCAACTTTGCTACACCTGTTGTTGAATCTACAGGAAGTGGTGGGGGAATGAAGATCTTTTGTGCGGGTGTTGGTCTTGATACTCCAAGCTTTACAAACGCTTCACGTGCGATGAAACCAAAAGAGTTTGAGACATGCCAGAAAAATGGTGTCAAAGAGATCACAGGTCTTATGGTTGGATACGATGGTATCTCTATTGCACAAAGCAAAGAAAACCCAAAACTTAACCTTACAAAAGAGCAGATCTTCTTAGCATTGGCACAAGAGGTTCCAAGCAAAGATGGAAAATCACTCATCGCAAACCCGTACAAAAAATGGAGCGATATTGATGCTTCTTTGCCAAAGAGAGAGATCCGTATGATCGGTGCGCCATCAACATCCGGAACACGTGATTCTTTTGATGAGATGGTGATGGAAAAAGCATCGAAGAGTTTCCCTATTTATGGCGGAAAATATAAAAAGATCAGAACAGATGGTGCCTACATCCCAGGGGGTGAAAATGATAACCTTATCGTACAGCAACTCGCACAAGATAAAGATGCAATGGGTTACTTTGGGTATAGCTTTTTAGAAGAGAACCACGATAAGATCTCTGGCGTAACACTTAATGGTAAAGAGCCAACGGCTGAGAATATTGCAGATGGTTCTTACCCTGTATCTCGTAGTATGTTCATCTATATGAAAAATGCTCATATTGGCAAGATTAAAGGTGTCGCAGAGTTTATCGAGCTTTATGCAACAGATGCGATGATAGGGCAAAAAGGAGTTCTAAGAACTATCGGACTTATCCCAATGCCTCAAGATATGCTCAAAAAAGTACAAACTTCTGTAAAGAACAGAACGCTTTTAACAAAAAAGATGGTTGAAGCGCATACCGTTCTACCTCTGAAATAAGGGTTTCTCAAAATGATAAACTCTAGCGCAAAAAGAAGGGACTTGATCGAATCACTCATCAAGTCTGTTCTTATTTTTGCGGCATTTATATCCGTACTTACTACTTTTGGTATCCTCTTTTCTATTATCTTCGAATCGATCCATTTTTTCCAAAGAGAGAGTATTTTAGATTTTTTATTCGGTACTGAGTGGAATCCTGATACAGCATTTTTATCTGGAACAGCCAGAGGAGCTTCGGATGTAGCGAGCGCTCAGTTTGGAGCTGTTCCTATTTTTGCAGGAACCTTTTATATCACTTTTATCGCGATGGCTGTGGCTGTACCTCTTGGTCTCTTTAGTGCAGTTTATATGTCAGAGTATGCTTCTACAGAAGTTCGCAATATCATCAAACCTACTCTTGAAGTCTTAGCGGGAATTCCAACTGTTGTGTACGGCTTTTTTGCTGCGATCACCGTAGCACCTTTTTTGGTAGACCTTTTTGCAACCCTTGGGATGGAAGCATCTTATAGAAGTGCATTGGGAGCTGGAATTGTGATGGGGATTATGATCATTCCTATTATCTCGAGTTTGAGTGATGATGTGATCAGTTCTGTACCACACAATATGAGAAATGGAGCGCTTGCTCTTGGAATGAACAAGGCAGAGACGATCAAGTTTGTCGTGCTTCCCTCAGCGATGCCAGGGATCATTGCGGCTGTTTTACTGGGTGTTTCACGTGCACTTGGTGAGACCATGATCGTTGTAATGGCAGCGAGTTTGCGACCAAATCTCACGATGAATCCTCTAGAGGATATGACGACGGTAACGGTCAAAATTGTCGAAGCTTTGGTTGGAGACCAAGAGTTTGATAGCTCTTTAACACTTTCAGCTTTTGCACTTGGGCTTGTCTTGTTTGTGGTGACTCTTATTATCAACATTGTATCGATTGTGACCATTAGACGCTATCACAAAAAATACAAAATCTCTAATCTATAAAGGCAAAACATGGAGATCAATGAAAATAGTAATAGTAAATTCTACATCCCACAGATAGAAAAAAGAAACAAACAAGCAGTGCGTTTCAAATATTTTGCTTTGGGCGCTGTTGTTTTATCCTTATCGTTTTTGGCTTTTTTTCTTATCGATATTATTAAATCGGGAATCCCCGCTTTTACCCAATCATCGGTCAAGATTGAGATCAGCATAGATGAGGAGACGGCAAATAACCCTTATGGGATATTAGATCGTGATATGAGCCGTTTGGTGAGTCGTGCATGGTTGCGCTCTTTTCCAAAAGAGATCGAAGCACATCCAGAGTGGATAGGAACGACCCAGACTTTTTGGGCGCTGCTTAATGCTGAAGCAGATCAGTATCTCAAAGGGAATCAAAATAAGCTTCGAGAGAATCAAACCAAAAAACTCGATAGCCTTGCTAAAGAGGGACGTATCGAACAAAAGTTTAATGTGACCTTCTTCTTTACAGGGGATTCGAAGATCCCTGAGAATGCAGGATTTTATGCAGCGATCGTTGGTTCTGTTTTAACAATGCTTGTAACCATGGCCCTGGCTGTACCTATTGGGGTAATGACAGCGGTGTATCTCGAAGAGTTTGCACCTGATAATAAACTCACACAAATTATTGAGATCAATATCAATAATCTCGCAGCGATCCCATCGATCTTGTTTGGTCTTTTAGGGCTTGCGATCTTTATTAACTTCTTTGGGGTACCGCGAAGCTCGCCACTTGCTGGTGGTATGACGCTTGCACTGATGTCGCTACCGATTATTATCGTAAGCGCTAAAGCAGCGCTCAAATCAGTTCCAGCGAGTATTCGTCAGGCGGGATATGGGCTAGGGCTTACAAAATGGCAGGTGACAAAAGATCATGTCTTGCCACTTGCATTTCCTGGGATACTCACAGGTTCTATCATCGCTCTAGCACAAGCGATGGGGGAGACTGCACCCCTTATTATCGTAGGGATGATCGCGTTTGTGCCCGATCCGGTGACAAGTATTACATCCGCAGCTACGGTAATGCCAGCACAGATCTTTACTTGGTCTGGGATGCCTGAACGTGCGTATATAGAAAAAACTGCAGCGGGGATCATGGTACTTTTAACAGTACTTATCTCGCTCAATACGATCGCAGTGATATTAAGAAAGAAATTTGAGGTGAAATGGTAATGGATGTAAAAGTAAAAGTAGATAAACTAAATCTTTGGTATGGACAAAACCAAGCGCTTCACAATATTAGCATCGATCTCTACGATAATAAGATCACGGCACTTATTGGAGCCTCTGGATGTGGAAAGTCAACTTTTTTGCGATGTATCAACCGCATGAACGATCTTGTTGAGAGTGCAAAGATAGAGGGAAATGTTGTCATTGATGGCAAAAATATCTATGATAGAGATATTGATGTGGTGAGCGTGAGAAAGCGCATAGGGATGGTGTTTCAACAACCCAATCCTTTTCCAAAATCGATCTATGAAAATGTAGCCTACGCGCCTATTAAGCATGGGATTGTCAAAAAAGGGAGTGAGTGTGACGAGCTTGTTGAGAATTCACTCAAAAGTGCTGGGATCTGGGATGAGGTCAAAGATAAACTTCAAGCTCCAGGGACATCCCTCTCAGGTGGGCAGCAACAACGTTTGTGTATTGCACGTACGATCGCTGTTAAACCAGATGTGATATTGATGGATGAGCCAACGAGTGCGCTTGATCCTATTAGTACAGAAAAGATCGAGGCTTTGATGCTAGAACTTAAAAAAAGCTATACCATTGTGACTGTGACGCATAATATGCAACAAGCCGCGCGTATAGCTGATTATACGGCATTTTTTCACCTAGGAGAGCTTGTGGAATATGATGAAACAGAGACCATATTTGTCAACCCTAAACTCAAAAAGACAGAAGATTATATTACGGGGAGATTTGGTTAATGTTAAAAGTATATGAGGAAAAACTCACACTCATAAAAGAGGACATCTTAGAGATAGGGCATGAGGTTCTTGAGACATTGGAATTTTGTCTTCGCGCTTTGCAAGAGAATCATATTTGTGATCTAGGTAATATAGAATTGAGTGAAAAGAAGATACTCGCAAAGTCTAATGATATTGATAATAATATAGTGACAACACTCGCACTCTATTCGCCAGAAGCCAAAGATCTTAGACATCTTGTCTCTTATCTCAAGCTCACTAACGAACTTGTGCGCACAGGTGCAAATGCAAAAGATTTTGCTAAAAAGTTTAAAAAATCATTTACAGATGATCTCAATACTAATATGATCTTAGAATATACGATTCCACTCTTAAAGTCTGCTCTGCTTTCGCTTAAAACAGCACTCTCGATCGTAGATGAAGAGGATCAAAATCATATACAAGAGAAGTACAGACGTGTGGTTGTTGAAGAGAGTAAAACAGATGATATCTTCTCTATGATAGAGAAAAATATTCTCAAACTTATCTCACAAAACCTCGATCTCTCTAAAGAGTATTTTGATATGCTCAAAGCCTTGCGTCGCCTAGAAAAGATCGCAGATAGATCTGTTTCTATTGCAAATTTACTTCAATTTGCGCAAGTTGGAGGGGATATCTCTCAGTCATAGAGCCTATGTGAGTAAGTGTGTAACTATCAAAACTTCTTATGTGAAGAATTGTACATCAAGCGTTGAAAAAGTTGACTAAAGTATAATATTAATCTATAATTTATAAACAAACGTGTATCATACTTCACATGTGTCGTATCACAAACTTATCACAGAAGGAACATTAATGAAAAAAACTACTTCATTATTACTCGCAGTAATGGTAGCAGGCTCAGTATTTACAACAAATGCTATGGCTGATGCTGCTAAAGGTCAAAAATACTATCTTAAAAAACTCAAAGTTTGTAAAAAAGATGGTATCAAAACAGGTGCTAACTTCGCAACGAAAAACGATCGTTATACGTGGCAAACGCTTAAAGAAGATGGTGCACTTTTAGATGCTTGGAAAGAGATCTGCCCAAGTGGTGAAGCTAAAATTGATAAAATGAAACAAAAAGATATAGATGATTTATATGATTTTTGTTGGAAATATGCATCGGATGGTGAAGTTCCATCTTGTGGTTAATCCCAAAGTTTTAGCCCTTTTGGGCTAAGCCTTATTCTTGATCTTTGAGAATAATTTTAAAGCTCACTCTTCGTGAAAGCTCTCTGTGCTCTTTCTCTTGAAAACTCACTTTTTTCGCATAACTCAAACCACTCCCTTTGAGGATCTGTGTCAACCAATCTTGTATCTCTTTGCCTTGTGTTACAAAAAGATAGCTTAGTGTTGCAAAAGAGCGATTCATTGAGAGCTTTTCGTTTTTGAGATAGCGTTGTGTAAAATCTACATCTCCCCACTCACTTGAAGTGTGTCCATTGATCTCGAGGGTTTGAATTTGATCTTTGTATTTATGTAAAAGTGCGAGAAATCTTTTAGAGAAGCGATCTAAAAATTTTTGTTGCTCCTGCGTGAGCTCATATTCTCCCACTTTAAAATAAAGATTTTGCTTATGAAGCTCTAGTGTAAGGTTTTGTGTAAGAGTGATATTCTCCTCTCTTAGCTCTTCATAGAACTCTTTTTCAAGTGCGCTATAGATCTGCTCACTATCAACAGCCTTTTGCGCAAGGCTACAATCTGGAGTGATCTTGGTAATCCACATATTTGCTTCTTGGGATGTAGGGTTTGTAGCGCTTCCTGTTGCTATTATATTTGAGTTATGCAAAACGCTCAAAGCATCAAAAGTATCATACGCTTCATTGCCAAAATGCTCTTGGCAAATGAGATTGAAGTTTTTGTCTAGATGGACAAAAAGCCCATCAGTATTCTCTTTATCTTGCACATTTCCAACTCCTACGATATTGGAGTTTGAAAGCTCTTTGATATCAAAGAGCGTGCTTGAATAGGTGGTGCTAAATGTTTTGTTTGCTAAGATCGTATAATTTTGGTCAAAATGGATGAACTGGATCTGCTTTTTGCCCTGCATATCCTCTTTGTTTGCTACGAGTACAAAGGTGTTGTTACGAAGTTTGAGAAGTTTGTGGGGCACAAGACTTTCTTTTGCTTCAAACTCATGAAGCCAAATCTTATCACCTGTCTCATTCACGCGTGAGAGAAGTGTCTTTTTTTGTCCATTATTATGTGTGACACCTACAAGAATGATCGATCCATCACGAGCCTCTATCGCATCAATACCGTAATCATCTTGGGATGTACCATATTTTTTGCTCCATACAAGTGTTCCATTTTTACTAAATCGCGTGAGGTAGATATCATTGAGCCCTAGTCCTGATTGAAACATCCCTTGGTGGGCATTACGCGTTGTCGCAGATGTTCCAATAGCTAATACACCACCATCTTTGAGTGAGATGAGTTTACTCAGGGAGTCATTGTTTTTTGTTCCAAACTCTTTAGAAAACTCTAGTTGCGCATTTGCACTGAGCTTCATCAAAAGTAAAGAACCATCTTGGGTGGTTCCACCAACCATATACCCATTTGTAGGAGTTTTAAGGAGTGAGAGGGCTTCATTGAATTTTGGAAGCTTATACGCTTTGTCTTGGATAATATTCGCTTTGTTGTCAATTGTGATGAGATGGATATTCGAGCCATATCTATTGGATGTATGGCGGAGGTACTCAAAAGGGTCTGTAAATGTTTGAGAGCCCTGAGTGTCATTTTTGTTGAAGTATTTTGATATCCCTATGGCACTTATGGTTCTATCATAGTTTTGTGTCACGCTATGAAGCGAACTTGGGTACTCTTTGTTGAGCACTAATGAAAAATCAGAGGTATTGGCTTGAAGTAAAAGTGGTAGAAAGAGAAGTGAAAGTGTTATTTTTTTCATAAGGATACTTTTTTCACTTAGTAAGCAAAAAATATTCCTAGTTGAAAAACAGAGGTTTCCTCCCCAGAAAAGGGGAGGAAGAAAACTTATCTTAAGTTCTCAAATGGTGCAGTTACAACTGCTTTTCTTGTTACAGTGTAAGGAACAAGTGCAGCTGCACGAGCTCTTTTGATCACTGCAGTGATCATATCTTGGTGACGTTTACAGTTACCTGTAAGACGACGTGGCATGATTTTATATCTCTCAGAGAGTGAAAAACGTAGTGCACCTACATCTTTATAATCCATAAAATCAACTTTAGCTTCACAATATTTACAATATCTTTTTTTGTATTTTCTTTTTTCTGACATGGTATTACCTTTTTATTATCTATTTTCTAAAACGGAATTTCATCTTCATCAATATCGATCTCTGGAACAGAGTTGCTATTTGGCATCTGGCGACTTTGTGCTTGCGCATTTTGGTAGCTTGCTTGGCTTGGTGCTTGGGTATTCCCATAGCTTTGTTGCTGGCTTGGCTGTTGATAGCTTTGCTGCATCCCTTGCTGAGGAATATAAGATTGCTCTTGGTTCATATCACCTTGTGGTGCATTGTAAGAACCTTGAGCGTCTCCTTTAGAATCAAGCATTTGCATAGTCTCTACCGTCACAGAGTGCTTTGAGCGTTTTTGTCCATTTTGATCGACCCATTGTTCAAAGTTAAGTCTTCCTTCTACAAGAATTTTACTTCCTTTACGAAGGTATTGGTTCGATACTTCAGCGCTTCTTCCAAAGAATGTGATGTCTACAAAACATACTTCCTCTTTCTTTTCACCATTGCTAGTGAACTTGCGGCTTGTAGCAATCGCAGTTTTTGCGATTCCCATTCCACCTTGAGAGTATCTAAGTTCGATATCGCGAGTTAAGTTCCCAACTAAAATAACTTTGTTGTACATGAGTTTCCTTTACTTGTTTAAGCGTAACGCTTATTACTCTGCTGTTGCTTCTTCTTCTGTTTGTGTTGCTGGAGCTTCCTCTTGAGCAGCTTCCTCTTTTGGAGCTGTTTCAGTTTTGTTTGCTTTAGCTACAAGGTCGTTCCATGCTTTTACTTCACGGTTTGTATCGTATTTGATCGTTACAAAACGAAGAAGCTCTTCATTAATACGGAATCTTCTCTCAATTTCAGAAATTGCTGATGGAGCAACTGTATAGTAGATAACATGGTAATAACCACGCTCATTT
>JAVETX010000022.1:0-39762 GCA_034005845.1 Sulfurimonas sp.
GATGGACAGACTCATCCACACAGCTCATAAAATTGAATTAGAGGGTCCATCTATGAGAGCAATGTTGGCAAATTCATAATTTACTTGGCCACCTATGCTGCAATAATGCAAGAATATTTTTTACCTTCTCAACTGGCCAAGTGTTTATGCGCGCGGGTGGCCAAGTGTATGCGTGTGTACAGATAGATTTAATTTGTTATAGGGATGATACGACATTAGTTGTTCAATGCAAAAGATTATCTAAAACAAAAGAAATACCTGTTAGAGAGAATACAATAGCTCAAACGTATGGAGCAGCAAGATTTTATTCCATGAAACATAATATTGACAATATAAAACCAGTTATAGTTACAAGCTACATGGTGTCGGATGAAGCAAGAGAATTTGCAACTTACTTAAATGTTCACTGCATGGAGGGTATCACAATAGAATCATATCCAATGATAAAGTGCAATACATCTAAAAGTACAGGAGAAAAGATATATCATCTTCCAATGGATCAACAATACGACAACATCAATATCAAGAATAACAATAATTCTTTTTATGCTTATACTGTCGAAGAGGCTGTAAAGAAAGGGTATAGGAGAGCCTTTAAATGGAAGAGTTCTTCTTAATCAGACATATATAGTAAAATGAGTTATATTTCCATTGGTTAACATAATGTATATGTTCTTATTAAACAAAATATCACTCTTAAGGTTGAAGTGGGGCAGGGCTAAAAAATACGCTTAAGTTTTCTATAACCTTAAACTAAGTACAATTTGCACTGAAACGTTTAAGTTTCCTACATACGACTCAAAGAACATTATGTAGAAACAAGTGATAGAGCTCAGTTTATCAGGCTGTGGTGCTCTTTCACTTATTAATACTTTCGTGCATTATAATTGCTCTTATCTTAAACCTCCCTTTTTCTCACAGAATTCAATAAAATCTGGATCACTTAATAGTCGCATACATACAACTTTTAGTACATCGTTGCGAGTGTAAGGATAATTTTTTCTTAGCAGTTTCAGCTGATACTGCATCGCTTTCATATCTTTATCAGTGATATTCATACCAATAGAGTGTCTCTTTTTGATTTGTTTATTATCAGTCATAATATCTCCTTTTGTAACAAAAATACTATCTAAAAGCCCATAAAATAGCAAGTTTGAGAGTAAGGCTCGACCTCGGACTTTAATAAGGTTCGACCTCGGACTTTAATAAGGTTCGGGGTCGAGCCTTACCTTACTTATTAAAGATTCTCAAATTAAAGAGACTAAAATTAAATAGAAACCTAAGTCCTTTTTTGGGCGATTTGAGTTTTTGCACAGACTGATCGGAAATTCGCCCCTGCGGGTCGAAGTTTCTTTTTTGATGGGTAGGGGTTCTAGCGAACCCTAAAAGGGCTCTTGATTCTGCTCCTATGGTCGCAAAATCGCTTCTTTTTTGTTTTGTCGGCAAAGCTAAAGCTTTGCGGGCATCGCTTTGCGCTGCATTTGGTTATCTGTTTAGGTATTTAAAGGGTTTTCGATTTGTTTGGCTAAAGAGTGGCTGTAAATATGTTGTAATATTAATTTTAAGATGGGTAGAGCTTGTTTTTATTGCTTGCCTAACCCTTTCCCTTAAGTTGGGTTATTTTTTTGTTTTAGTGGTATCTATGAAGTATTTTTATGATTTGTCGCGCGGGCTTATTTGAAGATATTGAATCCTCTGCCTGTAATTTTACCGTAAATACGGCGAAAAATGCGATTTTTGAGTGGTTTTGCCGAGCCTGTTTTGACTGATTTGCTCACGGCTGTAAAATCGCCCAGGTATTTAGCGAGTGAGTAGAGTAGGGTTCTGATCTTGCTTATGCTCATGTGATTTTTCCTTTTTTGTAATTGTAACACGATTTAAAAAGGGTGTGTGTACTCTATATATATTTAATAATTAATAGAGTAGAATACAGAAAAACAATACCTTGAAACACGCTTTGTAACACGATTTTTTAAATATAAAACCCCTGTTTTCTGGGTTTCATTTTTACGTGTAACACGTGTTACAAGCGTGAAACACGGTGAAAATATGCAAATACAGAAAGTAAAGCAAGCAGTATTGTTAAGTTCAAAAGGTGAGAGCTTTAAAAACATTGAGGAAGCAACAGGTTTGAAGAGAACTGTTATACCTCACCTTGTTGAACTCTACAATCTTTTAGAATCTCAGAATGTAATCGACGATAAGAGCAGCGAGTATGTGCGTGTGAAGAAAAAGAGATATATGATGCAAAAGATCAAGTTGCAGCACAAGATCTCAGATATCAGAAAAATGTATTTGAATCAGCTTGAGGTCTTAAAAAATAAGAGAAAAAATATCAGAGTGCTCCTTGATGAAAAAGAGGACTACGATCATCTTATGCGAGAGCTTAAAAATAAGCAACTCGTACTAGATGTAACTTCTAAAAATTTACAGCAAGCAGAGGACGGTTACGAGTACCTCCAGCAAGAGATGAACTATAATAAGATTATAGCTTTTTTGGCTGGAGTTGGGTTTGTTTTTTTTGGGATGTGGGTTTTTAAGATGATAGGTGGTGATATCCGTTTGATATACTAGCAGTTTTTATTATGAAGATCATACCTGTCATGATTACATACACATATTAGTTCTACATACGTATCAAATTTTGACATAAGGATTCTATATTGTGTTCCAACGACTCTGATTGAATGTCTTCTTTTATCACGCTTGCATGTAATTTTTTTGAAGTTCAAAGATGTGTTAGATATATCTTCTTTAAATATCTCAAGAGTTTTTTCTATTTTATCTATGAGCTCTTTTTGATGCTTGAGCTTTTTTAGCTCAGATTTGTACTGATTTGTGAGATTAACTTGCAAGAGCAGAACTCTCTTTGTATCTTTGTTCTGATGCTACAAAAGATAACTCAATTTGCATTAAAGTTGCATTTTCATACATCTCTTTAGATATATTATGCATTTGGTTAAATATCTCTGATTTATCTTTATTTTTATCTGATATTGCAACAAGTTTCTCAAGCATATCTATAACATTTAACATGTTTTCATGGAACTCTTCAGTGTCAAGATCAAGTGAAATACCTGGCTCACTCTCAAGTTGCGCTTTAAGATCTTTTATGTTTTCATTTTGTTTTTTTATGGCAAATATAAGTTCCATGAGAATCGCATTAGCAACATCTTTTGCACCGTTTTTAAATGCAGAAACAGTTTTCTCCAGTATATTTGGAAAAGCATTCTCGAAATGTAATGTAAACATCATCTTTTCGCCTTTTATTTATTTTCAATTGTGTAATTGTAACATTTTTTCGTGCATTATTTCAAAGGTGATATTAGATCTGCTTGAATAGAGATTATGATCATACTCTTTTCTTCTTTCATATTTTCAAATTCAAAAAGTGCACCTAGGTATGGTATCTCTTTTAAAACAGGGATTCCTCCACTCACTTTATATTCAGTTTTTTTTGAAAGCCCTGCAAGAAAAATTTGTTTTGAGGGATTAAGTAAGAGATCTTCTCTTAACTCTCGTTTTAACGTAATGAGCTGATTTTTTTCTGTATCAAATTTCTCTACATCTGTTATGCTCAAGCTCATTTTCAAATAGATCATATCAGATCTAAATTCTTCAAAAGAGATATCCATAATTGTTCCTGTATCTTGGTATGTATATTTAGTCGTTTGTGTTGTTGTATTGTTACTTACAGTTGTGCTCTCTTGCTCTATTGGATAGGTTTTACCCTCTGTAAGTTTCGCTGCTTTTCCCTCATATAAAAATATACTAGGCTCTGAGTGTATCTTTGCCTTTCCATTCTGCTCAAGAGCTTTAATGACAGTTCCTATCTCAAGAGGTCTATTTGTTTCGGTTACTCCCAAAGAAACTGTACCTGTTTGAGGATTAACGTTTGCACCTACGTTAAAATCTCCAGCTTGAGCACTCATATTAAATTGTGTGCCAACTTCTTTAAGGGCATTAGTGTTGACTTCATATATTTTTGCTTGCACCTTAATACGTTTGGGCATATGATCCGTAGCTTCTATTATTTGTTTGAGCACCTGGGGCACAAAGTGATCTTTATAGGTAACTGCTATAGATTTATTGTCTATGATCTGAATAGAGTACTCCATTTTTTCCTCTATCTCTTCTATCTTTGTGTTTGATTTATCTGCATCCACTTCTTGCATGGGGGTATACTGCTTATCTTTTGTGGTGGTTCTGACTTTTTTAATATTCTTGAAATAGCTTTTGAGTATAAGATCTGCTTGTGACTTTATTTTTTTTGTATCAGCATGCTCTAGTTTGAAGATATCCATTTTATTTATTAGGATCTCCTCTTTTGATTTGATGATGAAATAGTTTGGGTTTTTTTTATCCAAGACAAATCCGTTTTGATCAAGGAGCTCTTCAAGAACTGAAATGTTAACTCTGCCATCGATGTTCTGATTTATAAAAAAACTAAACTCTTTTTCTATTTTTTTATCGGTGGCTATGTTTATGCTATTTTGTGAAGACACTATATTTACAAAATCTTGTATAGGCATATTGACATAATCAGCTGCTAACTTACTGAGAAAAAGAAGGGTTATAATAATGAAGCTTCTTAGCATCGTGAACCTTTATGTTTAATTTTTGGACTGTCTCATCTGTAAGCTCATAATATATTTTTGCAGTGTTGTCCATATTTTTAATATAGTTTATAGGTTTATCATTCGTGCTTAAAAATGTTTCAAAGTTGTCATAAGAAAACTTCCTGGAGCTTTTATCATGGATCAGGTTTTTACCCACTAATGTAAAAACTTCTATAGAAGTTTTAAGATCTTGTTTGAGTATTTTTTCTTTTTGCACCTGTACTACTTTTTTCGTTGTATTCTTATCAACGACTTTGACTTCATCTTGATGTGTAAAGGATTGAAGAGAAAAATATCCAAAAACTATGACACCTCCAATAAGACCAAGTATCTTTAAAACAACTTTTAAAAAATGAGATTTCTGCAGGACCTTTCCACCTGAATTGTACAGGTTAAAAATAAGCTCTTTTGCTTTGAGAGATTTAGTCTCAAGCTTATTATCTCCAGAAAAAGAGATCCATCCACCCGAATAGATATTGTAAGTGAAAATATCACTCCTCCAGCGCATGATCGGATTGATAGCTCTAATTGTGTATGCAGTAAGCTGACACACCGCGAAATTAAACATTTTTAGATCTTGAGAGATGAGCAAATAGTCTTGATCATGGTAATGTCTATGATAAGACAATAAACGTCTAAGCGGGGGCTTAAGGGCACCGCCAAAGAAATTATGCGCTTCATCGATGACGATCAGGCAATTTGTAAAACCTTGCTTCTCAAAGTAGGGAAGTGTATACTTTATAAACTCAGGATCTACCGTTGCATTTGGATCTCTGATAGACTCATAGAGCTTTTGATCATTGTTTTCAAAGATCTCAATGCTATCAAGCGTACTCTCCTCGATACGCTTCTCTTGTAGATCAATATCTAAGTTATCATTGCCCAGGTGTTCTTGAGAAGTTGTAATTTTTTTTGTTTCAAATTCAATATCTTTTGGGGTCTTGTATTCATATCGATCTTCATATGCTTTGTATTGCTTGAGTTCCCATTCCCATATTTTATATAGTCGCTGCACATCTAATATTTCGACAAAACGATTTGGAACAAATCCCTCAATATTTGTATAAATCTTTTTGTATTTATATGTAGTTCCTGATATCTCAGCTTGATTCATTTTTTTTATGTGCTTCCAAATTTCAGCGACAGCATAGTAGCTTTTTCCTGAACCTTGTAGACCTATTAGTAGATTTATCATTAGCTGCTCAAGAAGTCAATTATCTTGTTTGTAAACCAAGAGGCGACAAGAAATGACACAAAAATATTAACAGCCTCATAGATACCAAGTGCACATAAATAATATTTTATTGTAGGGGATATAGAATCTGTTATGATCTGCTCTGATACCATTCCCATGATCCAATCAATAATAAAATAGAGAAAAATTGCAAAAACACCAACAGTCAAAAGTTTTTCTAATGTTTTCATTTTACCTCCTGAAAATCATAAGTAAACCCATAAGTGTCGCAGAAAGTATTACAAACACTCTGATTTCACTTATAAAAGGAGATATCTTTTCATGTGTTATTATCATAGGGTTTTCAATTACATTACCCATAAATACAACTGATGAATCAAAAGTAGGTGCACCGCACTCTGTAGCAAAAACGCTATATTTTTTATTATAAATACCTTTTACCATATCTTCTACGTCCCCCATAGTAGAACCTGACTCATTGTTTTCACTTGTATCATTGTTTTCCTGTGTTGTATTGCTTTCACCTGTTCCTGCAGATCCTGTGCTACTACTTGAAGATGAGTTATTATCTCTAATAGCTTGAAGTATAGAATTTAGAATTGAATTCGTAGTATTAAGATCTTGTCTAATACCATCCAGTGGATTATATGTAGAGTTTGTATCACTTGGAGTATTAGTAGTATTAGTGTCATCATTGGAATTTATTGGGTTAGTATTATTAGTGTCATCTACCTCAATATCGACACATTTCTGAGTGTCATAGTTATAAACTTGATTTACCGTACAATCAGCAGGATAATCGGGATTTGTTGTATTTGCATCTTCTATTGGAGTATCATCTTCAACAGGCTCATCATCTTCAATAGGATCATCAGTATTATTATTATCATCACTTTGTGATTCATCTTCATCTTCAATACAAGAAACAGGAGTATCACTCACAAGTTCATCATCACAAAAACACTTTTTACCGCATACTTTTTGATCTCCATCACCAACAGAAGTATTAACACAATAAAAATCACCACTACACTCATCGGAACCAATATCAGGAGGAACAACACAAGAACCTTCATCCCATCCATAAGCTTGATTTTTTGGACAATATGTTATCTCATAGAGACAAGTATCACGACAATCATCCCATTGAAAATTGTCATAATACCATGGAGAATAATTTCTACCATCTAAGCCTGTAACAGGTTGTGAAAATTGAAAATAAGAAGCGTTACATTGCGAAGTGTCTACATCAGCAGTTTCTTGATTTTCAGCTAAAGGAGGACAAGCATATTCGGGATTCTGTTCTCCATAAAGACCGCCATCGGAACACTCATTACTACCAGGACAAAAAGAACAAGAAAGATTGATCCACTCTTTAGATAAAGTATTTAAATTTGAATTTTTATAATCTGTACACTCTTGTAAATCACAAAAAGGTTTTATTAAAATTTTTGGATCTTTGGGAAGAGTACAAGGAATCATACAAGAACAAGTATTAGGATTAAAAAAAGCGTCTTGATCGTCTAAAAGTGCTTTACAATCGTCATTAGTTTTAGTTCGACAAGTATATTTACAATAATATGTTAAATCACTAGTTGTAGTTATTGGCAATCTATAATAATCTGACGGTTGACCAGATGTGTTCAAAACTACTTCAGGAGCGGAACAAGTTCGATCATTATGTTGCTCTAATCTTAAACTTATTGTATAAAAACTTGTTTCAGGTGGTAAATCACACTGATCTACTGATGGAGCAGGATTAATTGAAAATGTTGCACCTGTTACGTTGGGAAAAGCACTTGTATAATTAGAGCAATCATCTGGAGTACTTTTATGGTAAGTTGCATACATTGTTTTTATTTGAGTATCACTAACTAACTCTGTTTCATAATCTGCAGAATGTAATGAAGTAATATTTAATGATAATATAAAAAGTAAAGAATAGATAAATAATCGTTTCATCTTCTCACAGCCTCTTTAATAACTTTAACAATGATGATAACCCCAATTAGTGACATCCAAACGAACGTCGTAAAGCTAAACCCAAAATTAAAACTCGGTGAGCTTGTTAAGTTTAAGACCCAGTCCATTTAAAAATTACCTAATGTTAAAATTACATAAGTGATCGCAGAATAAAAACCTATTGCACTGAGAACCCCAGCGAGAAGCAGCACAAAATTAATCTGATCTATGCTTACACCTAGATATCCCGCTTGATAATAATCAGTACATCTATCAAACTCACCGCTAGATGTAACATACAAGCTATAACTATGTTCAACATTGCTTGCTAAGATTATCTTATATACATTATCGCTTAGACCTGTAACACTAAAAGAGGGATTGATATCGCAAGTACTCGCTAAAACATTCCCATATGCTAAATATATACAAGCAAACTCATCACTACTTAACTCAACAGTTACCCCAGTTGATCCAATTGGCTTTAGACAATAGTGTTCACTTCCCTCTGCATAAATCTCTGTAGAGGATACTCCATTAAAATACCCTTGCACCTCAAAGGTATTACAATAGAGTAGGGGAGCAAAAGCCCCATAAATTAGAGCTATTGCCCACTTCATGCTACCCTCTTGCTCTCTTAATGAGCTTGATACCAATAACTATCCCTGAGATAGTTACAACTACACCAAATACCAAGCCTGCAAGCGTCCAAAACCCTTCGGGCAATAAGCTCGTAGGAATAGCAGTCTCAAAATCCGCATACGCGTTTGTAGCTCCAAGTAGAGCCAACATCAAGAAAGCGAGCATTTTCGCTAAAAACTTTTTAAACATGTGTATCCTTTTCGCACGTTTTGTGCTATAATTTTTTTGTCTACGGAGTTGAGCGTTTCGCTTAACTCTTTATCCTTACTTTCACTCGTTAACTTCATCTTTCAATTTTTCTTGATTTGAAAACATAAACTGCCAAAGCTCTATCGCTTCATCGGCACTCAAGCTTATGTGCTGATCATCTTCATTTATTTTCATAAGCATTCCTATAGCGTTAACTGTATAGCTCACATTATCCTTTTCTATTATCACGCGATCAACAAAACGATCACGCACATAATTTTGAAAACTGTTAAAGTCCTCGTAGGTTTCTCGTTGCTGTTCCTCCTTTATTTTTTTGTTTGGTTTTTTGTGTTGCATGCAATAAAAATCATAGAGCTCTTCATAGGCTTTATCTGCTTCATGCTTTGTAAGCTTGTTAATTTTCCATTCTTTGTTAACATGAGTGTATGTGTAGAGGTAATTTGTTTCAGGGTCAAAAGAGATCTTCTTTTCTCCCATATGTTTAAGAACAGGGAAGAAATACAAAACAAAAGAGATCTTGGACTGATCAAGCAAGGCATTCACAAATCGATCTTTCCAGGTGCGAAACGGAAGAGGGCGTGCAACACCATATCCACCCTTATCAAGTGCCATGAGGTAATCGCTATACACCCATATCACACGGCGAAAGCTTGCATGATACAAAGATCCTTTTTTTACCCAGTTATCTATGTATATCCATTTAGCTTCGGAGAGGGCTTGCAATCCTCTTTTGATAGAACTTGAGTGTTTACCTAAATGTTCACCTAGGGTTTTATTCTCGTACCACATATATCCACGTGTTGAACATCTATAGGATATATACGCATATAAGAATTTATATTCTGCTTCTATCTCATCGGATAGCGCAAGTTTAGTTGGTAATACTAACTCTCTTGGTAAGTCAATTTTTGCTTTTGTATCCATCGAAACCCCGTTTAAGTTTCGAGTCGTTTTTGTAGAAAACTTAAGCCATTTTCGCTTAAGCTTTGAGGAGTTTTTTTATTAGAATCTTTCGTGTATTTTATATTGCATAAAACCCGTAAACATCCCAAGGGGGCTGATTTTGCTTTTGGTTAACATAATGTATATTCTCTTGAAAATTACAATGAGCGAATCTTGCGCTCTTCTCGTAGATATCTATTGATTATATTGGTTATTTAGTAAGTTAGGCACAGCATAAGCCGAGTTTTGTTTTGATAGCATTAATCTACTGCACACTTTACAGAGTGCCTCTAGCGAAACAATAGCAATTATAAGACGCTAACCATCTGTTTCTTGCTGCCATGTTGGGTTTACAAGCTCTTCGTATTGCTACAAAGACTGGTGGTCTCTTACACCACCGTTTCACCTTTTCCACATCCAAGGATATGGTAGTTTATTTTCTGTTGCACTTTCCCTCGTATTACTACGGCCATTCGTTAAATGGAACACTGTCTTATAGCAGCTCGGACTTTCCTCTTGTTTGCACAAGTCACTATCTGCTGTACCTGTGAAATTTTACTCTAAAAAAGCTTTGATAGAGTTTCCAAAAACAAAAAGAACAGTTGTTCACTTTACGCTTTTTATATATGAACAACTGTTCTTTTAACTCTAAGTTTAAATTAACAAGTGTTCATATATAATTCTTTATTAATTAACAAACGTTCATATTAAAAGGAGTTCTTAAATGTCCCATGAAAAGGCGGTTTCAAAGCCATCGAATACAAAAGCAAAGATACTCAAAGTATCCTCTAGTCTCTTCTCAGAGAACGGATATAAGGGTACAAGTGTAAGAAAAATAGCTTCAAATGTAGGGATTCGAGAGAGTGCTTTATATAATCACTTTAAGAATAAAGAGGAGATTTTTTTAGAGGTTGCAAGCGAGATATTTTCAAGCCCATTTACATCAACTCCAGAGGAATTAAAAGAGTTAGCTCTCAAGGGAAAACCATTTTTAAATAAGTTTGTCATGCAATATAAGCTGCTGACATTTGATAAAAATAACGAGAGTATGTTTCGTATACTGATGATAGAGCTCTTACAAAATAAAGAGCTTAGAGAGAAGTTTATGAATGAGTTTCACAATAAGAACATAGCCCTACTCTCTGAGGGCTTCTTTACTATGATGCAAAACAATCTCATACGTTCTGCAGATCCTATGACCATTTCCTATGAGTTTTTATCCACCCTCTTTTATATTAGGCTTCAAGTGACTCTTTTGCGTTTTGATTCTCTTTCAACAAATGCTCTAGCAACTCAGTTTGAAAAGCATGTTGATTTTTTCTGGGAAAGCATTAAGATCTCCTAAAGGTCTTGATATTAAGAAGTATTAATACTATTTAATATTACATAATAAGTTTAAAAAAAGGGCGACTCACTTAAGAGTCACCCTCCTCTCTTACTTATTAAAGTTCTGTATTACTTTGTAGCTTCTAAAGCGTATTTTTCACCAAGCTCATATGCTTTTTTATTCGCATCATGAACTTTAGCTGGTACTTTTGAAAGCATTGTTTCAATAAGAACATCTTTTGCAAGAGGTTTCATTAAAGTATTTGCGATCGCAAGAGCTACTACTGATTGAGTAATAACGTTTCCAACTTCCTCTTTTGCAATAGTAATAATTGGAATCTCAATAATATTCCAGTTTTTTCTATCTTCATCTGATGGGTGCACAAGGTTTGGATCTACAACGATCGTTCCACCTTTTGTTACACCATTTTTAAAAAGATCAAAACTTACTTGTGCAACTGAAAGCATAAAGTCGATCTCACCATCATTTGCATATGGGTAAAAGATCTCATCATCATCAAGAGTGATATCAACAACCGTTGGTCCACCACGTACTTGGGATGTATATGTAGCTGTTTTTAATCCATGCCCACCAGTTTTGATTTTCGCAGCAGCAAAAATCTCACCAGCAAGAAGAACACCTTGTCCACCAACACCTGTAAATCTCATTAATGTTCTAGCCATTGTGTCTCCTTATATTTTCTTAGCAAAGTCATCTTGGCTGATCGCTTTTCTTTGCCCTTGATGTACTTTGATAATCTCTTTATAAAGGTCACAATACTCTGCAGCCTCTTTATCTTCTTTTAAGATACCTGTTGGAAACTTATTGAGTTGCTCTTCAGGAGAAAGCTCATCATATTTCTTTTTAGGAATCGTAATGCTATCGATCCACTCAAGGTTTTCCATAGCAGAAGCCATCTTGTTTTTACGACCAAGGTTGATATGGCAGTTTGAAAGAATATCAAGACATGCAAAACCTTTGTGCTCTAATGCTTTTACAAACACTTTTTCAAGTTTTTTCGGATCAAGCATAGACTCACGCGCTACAAAAGAAGCTCCAGCAGCGATCGCTAAGTTACATGTATCAAAAGTTGGGTCAATATTTCCAGCTTTTTGAGATACTGTCCACATCCCTTGTGGAGTTGTTGGACTTGTTTGAGAATTTGTTAAACCATAGATGAAGTTGTTAATGATGATCATAGTGATATCAATATTTCTTCTACATCCGTGGATTGTATGGTTACCACCAATAGCAAGTGCATCACCATCACCAGCAACACAAATTACATATTTGTCTGGGTGAACAAGCTTGATACCTGTTGCAAACGCTACTGTTCTCCCGTGTGTTGTGTGTACTGTATTGAAGTCAACATAAGAAGAGAATCTTCCTGAACATCCAATTCCAGAAACTACACATACATCATCTTGGCTAATTCCAAGCTTCGCGATTGCTCTTACGAAAGCTTTGAGAATAACACCATCACCACATCCCCAACACCAAAGTGTTGGCATTTTTTCTAGTCTTAAGTATTTATCGTAATTAAATGCCATTAGATCATCTCCTTCACTTTATTAACAATCTCATATGGAGAGATTGGACGACCGTTTACTTTGAAGAGTCCTTCAATATCTAAACGACCAGTAGCACGTTGTACTTCATCGTAGTATTGACCAATATTAAGTTCAACTACAAGAATCTTGTCAATTTTTTGACCTAACTCTCTCATTCTGTCTTGTGGACTTGGCCAAAGAGTAATTGGGCGGAATAAACCAGCTTTGATCCCCTCAGCTCTTAAGTGACGGATCGTCTCTTTTGCTGAAAGTGAAACTGAACCGTATGCAATGATAAGGAATTCAGCATCATCCACCATAAACTCTTCGTTAGATTCGATCTCATCTTTATGAAGCTCAACTTTATCTTCAAGTCTTTGGATAAGTTTTCTACATGTTTCGATCTCCTCAGTTGGGAAACCTTTTTTATCATGGTGAAGACCTGTAAAGTGGTATCTATACCCTTGAAACATTGGGTTAAGTACCGCTGGTTGATCATGTTCACACTCATATGGAAAATACTCTTCAGCAGGACCATCAAATGTTTTTCTTGGAACGATTCCAGCTTTTACTTCCTCTTGTGTTGGAAGCATCGCTTTACCGTGCATGTGACCAATCGTCTCATCAAGTAAAACAAATACAGGTTGCATAAATCTATCAGCTAAGTTAAATGCTCTAACTGTTTCAGTATAACACTCAGCTAAGCTTCCAGCACATAAAGTGATAGATTTATAATCTCCGTGTGAAGGATTTTTCGCTTGAGCAACATCCCCTTGAGATACACGAGTTGGAAGACCAGTTGATGGACCACCACGCATAACGTTTACAACAACTAATGGAACCTCTGCCATTTGTGCAAGACCTAAGTTTTCCGCTTTAAGTGAAATACCAGGACCTGAAGTCGCAGTCATTGTTCTTACACCCGCCATACCAGCACCAATTGCAGCAGCAACACCAGCGATCTCATCTTCCATCTGAATTGCAGTTCCACCTTGAGCAGGTAGCAAATCAGAGATAGTATGCATTACTTCACTTGATGGAGTAATCGGGTACCCACCAAAAAATCTACATCCAGCATCAACCGCTGCAATAGCAGCTAAATCGTTACCAGTTGATATCAGTTCTCTTGTAGCCATTATTTCACTCCTTGTTGATCTAGTGACATATAGTTATTTGCCACAATCGCAGCTTGACGCTCTTTTGCTTCATCTGTTAATTTAGCAAATTTGTATTCTTTTTTATCCGCTACATAAATAGCAAAGTCAGGACATGTGAGCTCACACTCATTACATCCGATACATGCCTCTGGATGATCAATAGAGATCATCGCACCTAAAGTTGATGATGAATCATAACGCATCCCCAATACACCTGATGGACACACAGATACACAAATATCACAAGCTTTACAGTTGTTTGTATTTACCCATACTGGTACATTACCAGGGTAATCGATCATAGCACTTCCCATTTTTTCTCCTTTTTACAAGTAAAATTTAATTTTTCTTCTTTATATCCGAAAATTTTCCAACAGCACAAGAAACAACGCTCTTCGCTTTAAGATTTGCACCATCGAGGAAACCAATCTCTTCGTCAATTAAAGGATAGCCTATTTTTCTTAAAGTAGCTCTAAAAAGTGCTGATGACGCCTCGTCTTCGATATTTGCTGTTACTTTACGAGGCTCGCACGAGAGGTCCACATCTACATCACTAAAGCCCTCATTTTCGAGAGTTTTTTTGATTGTATTTGCACATCCGCCACAGCGGATATTTTGAACCTCAAAAATTGTGAGCATTTTTACTTTTTCCCTAATACTTCTGCAACCGCTTTACCGATCTCAGCAGGTGAAACCACTACTTTAACACCAGCAGCTTCAAGTGCATCCATCTTCTCTTTTGCAGTTCCAGCGCCACCACTTACAATCGCTCCAGCGTGACCCATACGTTTCCCTTTAGGAGCCGTTTGACCTGCGATAAACGCAACAACTGGTTTTGTAATATGTTCTTTGATAAAAGCTGCTGCTTGAATCTCTAGATCTCCACCGATCTCACCGATCATAACGATCGCTTCAGTTTCTGGATCTGCTTCAAAGAGTGGTAAAAGTTGCTTGTATGAAAGTCCGATAATAGGATCTCCACCAATTCCAACTGCTGTTGTAATACCAAAGCCCTCTTTACATACTTGGTTTGCACCCTCATAGGTAAGTGTTCCAGACTTAGAAATAAGTCCAACATTTCCTTTTTTGAAAATCATCCCTGGCATAATTCCGATCTTACACTCTTCGGCTGTGATGATTCCAGGACAGTTTGGTCCGATTGTTTTCATTCCGTGTTTTATAGCGTATGCTTTTGCAGCTTGCATATCACGTACAGGCGCGCCCTCAGTGATCACAACTGCAAGCTCGATCCCAGCATCAGCAGCTTCCATTACAGCATCAGCAACAAATGCAGGTGGTACGAAAATCATACTTACAGTTGCAGATGTAGCATCTACTGCTTCTTTCACTGTATTGAACACAGGTTTTCCTAAATGCTCTTGTCCCCCTTTATTTGGTGTAACACCGCCAACGATCTTTGTACCATACGCCAAACATTGCTCAGCGTGAAAAGATCCCTCTTTTCCAGTGAAACCTTGTACGATTACTTTTGTATCTTTATTTACTAAAATACTCATTAATTTATTCTCCTTTCGCTGCAGCTACTGCTTTTGCTGCACCATCTGCTAAGTCTGTTGCTGCAATAACATTTGGAATGTTTGCATTTTTAAGTATCTCTGCTGCTTCTGCTGCATTTGTACCATCAAGGCGAACGATCACCGGTACATGTACATCTGTAAGCTTTGTTGCTTCTAAGATACCATTAGCGATACGATCACAACGAACGATTCCACCAAAGATATTAACAAAGATAGCTTTTACATTTGGGTTTTTCAAGATGATCTCAAAACCTTTTGCAACTGTCTCAGCATTTGCACTTCCACCAACATCTAAAAAGTTCGCAGGAGTTCCACCCATGTAGTTGATCGTATCCATAGTACCCATCGCAAGACCAGCACCATTTACCATACATCCGATCTCACCATCAAGTGATACATACGAAAGACCAAAACGACTCGCTTCACGCTCATCTGGATCTTCCTCTGAAATATCACGCATATCTTCGATATCTGGGTGACGTCCAAGAGCTGAATCATCAAATCCCATTTTTCCATCAAGAGCCAAGAAGTCACCACTTCCAGTTTTGATAAGTGGATTGATCTCGATCATCTCTGCATCATTTTCCATATATACTTTATATAAAGCTGCTGCAAACTTGATAAATTTACCCTGCTCTTCTTTTGCAAGACCTAGCCCAAATGCAAGCTCACGCCCGTGAAAACCTTGAAAACCAATAGCAGGATCAACTGCTACTTTGATGATCTTCTCAGGTGACTCTTCAGCTACCTTTTCAATCTCCATACCACCCTCAGTAGAAGCCATAATTACTGGCATCTCTTTGGCACGGTCAAGAACAACACCAAGATAGTACTCATCTTTAATATCAGCACCCTCTTCGATATAAACTTTTTGTACAAGTTTACCCTCAGGACCTGTTTGGTGCGTTACAAGGTTCATCCCAAGTATCTCTTTTGCAAGTGCTCTTACTTCATCGATAGATTTTGCAAGTTTTACACCTCCGCCTAAACCTCTTCCACCTGCGTGGATCTGAGCTTTTACAACCCAAATATCACCACCAAGCTCTGATGCATTCACTGCAGCTTGATCAGGCGTATTTGCGACAATTCCTCTTGGCGTTGGCACACCATACTTAGCAAAAATTTGCTTCGCTTGATATTCATGTATATTCATTTATTCTATTCTCCTTTATTGAAATGGACACCCTACTCCAAAGCTTACGCTTTTGGAGCAATCATATCTTCTGGTACTACATATTTGTCAAACTCTTCCTCAGTTAAAAGATTGAGCTTTACGGCCGTCTCTTTTAGAGTGGAGTTGTTTGCGTGTGCAGTTTTTGCAATTTTTGCTGCATTTTCATATCCGATATATGGATTGAGTGCTGTAACAAGCATCAATGAATCATTCAAGTAATGATTTATTTTATCCTCTACAGGCTCGATCCCTACAGCTGCATTATCATTAAAAGAGATAATAGAGTCTGCGAGTAAGCGCGTTGATTGTAAAAAGTTATGTGCAATCACTGGCTTAAATACATTCAGCTCAAAGTTTCCTTGAGACGCTGCAAAACCGATCGCTGCATCATTTCCCATCACTTGACAAGCGACCATAGTTACCGCTTCACTTTGCGTTGGGTTTACTTTCCCTGGCATAATAGATGAACCTGGCTCATTCTCAGGAATCGTGATCTCACCAAGACCACAACGTGGACCTGAAGCAAGCCATCTTACATCATTCGCTATTTTCATCATATCTGCTGCAAGAGCTTTAAGCGCACCGTGCGCAAAAACAAGTGCATCATGGGATGTAAGTGCATGAAACTTATTTGGAGCTGTGATAAAATCATGCCCTGTAAGCTCTGATAATTTCGCAGCAACACGCTCACCAAGCTCAGGATGTGCATTCAGTCCTGTTCCTACAGCTGTTCCACCAAGTGCAAGTTCACGTACAGCTTCGAGTGAATCTTTTGCCATCTTTTCACACTTACTAAGCATCTCAACCCATCCACTGATCTCTTGACCAAGCGTAAGAGGTGTTGCATCTTGAAGGTGTGTACGCCCTATTTTAACGATGTGACTAAACGCTTCAGATTTTGCCCCAAGTGTTGCTTTAAGTTTTGCGATCGCTGGTAAAAGTTGCTCTTCCACTGCAATAACAGATGCTACATGCAGCGCTGTTGGGTAGGTGTCATTAGAACTTTGTGACTTGTTGACATCATCGTTAGGATGTACAAGTTTTTCTACTCTAAAATCACCACCAAGTATCTCAGTTGCACGGTTAGCAAGTACCTCATTGTTATTCATATTTGACTGCGTACCTGAACCTGTTTGCCATACTACAAGTGGATAGTTTCCATCAAGTTTTCCAGCAAGCATCTCATCTGCTGCTTGTGCAATAGCATCTGCTTTTGTAGCATCGAGCTTTCCTAGATCTTTGTTTACAAGTGCGACCGCTTTTTTAAGGTAAGAGAATGCTCTTGTGATCTCGTAAGGCATCTTCTCTTCACCAATTTTAAAATTTTGGATAGAACGCTGTGTTTGCGCTCCCCAATAAGCATCTTTAGGGACTTGTATCTCCCCCATAGTATCTTTTTCTATACGAAACTCTGACATTTATTTCTCTCCGTCAAAAAATTTATTTTTTTCTAATGTAGTGATCAACTCTTTGACAGAACTACAAGACTTACGAAACATCTCTTGCTCTTTTTCATTGAGTGTTACTTCGATGATCTTCTCAGCTCCATTAGCCCCGATCATTACCGGAACTCCTGAAACAACATTATCATATCCGTACTCACCATCTAGATAAACCGCACAAGGGTGGATCTGTTTAGTATCTTTTAAGATCGCTTCAACCATAATCGCCGTAGATTTTGCAGGTGCATAGTACGCTGATCCAGTTTTTAGACACGCTACAATCTCTGCTCCACCATGACGTGTTCTATGAACGATCTCTTCGATCTCTTTATCACTTAAAAGATCTGTTAATGGAACACCAGCAACCGTAGAATATCTTGGAAGTGGTACCATATCATCTCCGTGTCCACCCATAACAGATGCACGGATCTGACCACCACCGTATCCAAGTTTTTCTTGAATAAATGCTGCCATTCTTGAGCTATCTAAAATCCCAGCCATCCCTAAAACACGGCTTCTCTCAAATCCGCTCTCTTTGAGTGCAACATAGGTCATTGCATCGAGTGGATTAGACACCATGATAATAATTGCATTAGGTGAATATTTTGCTATCCCCTCGACTACTTCTTTTGTAATATTTGCATTTGTCATGAGTAGATCGTCACGGCTCATACCAGGAAGTCTTGGGCTACCAGCAGTCACTACAACCACATCGCAGTCCACCATATCTTCCATAGTTTCAGCTACTTTAACCACTGTATGACTTCTTACAGCTGAAGCTGCTTGAGACATATCGAGTGCTTTTCCGCGCGCTACATCAATTTTATTATCACGAAGAATAATTTCATGGCAAGATCCAAGCATCGCTAGAGAATACGCTACTGTCGCTCCGACATTCCCAGCGCCTACTATTCCTACTCTTTTTCCTTGATTCATATACTCTCCTAAATTATTTTTTTAGTGCTTATTAGTTTGGTACTTTATAAAAACACACTAATAAAGACTTTCGCCTTTTATATAGAACTCTTGCTTAGTTCCATATAAAAAACGAGTAATATTACAAGACTCCATCCTTAAAATGGAGTCTTGTGCTTTAAATGTTACCTAACTATATAGAGTCAATGATAGCATTTAAAGTTGCAGATGGACGCATCGCAGCTTCAGCTTTTGCATCATCTGGGTGGAAGTAACCACCAATATCTTGAGGTTTTCCTTCTACTGCAAGAAGCTCAGACATAATTTTTTCTTCATTCTCAACAAGAGCTTTTGCTACAGGTGCGAATTTCGCAGCCAACTCAGCGTTATCACCCTCTGCAAGAGCTTTTGCCCAGTATTGCGCTACATAGAAGTGAGACGCTTTATTATCTGGCTCTCCACATTTTCTAGAAGGCTCTTTTGAGTTATCTAAGTACCCATCATTTGCAGCATCAAGTGCAGCTGTAAGAGCAGCTAGTTTCTCATCAGCGTGTTTTTGTCCTAAGAATCTTAAAGACTCCGCTAATGCTAAGAACTCACCAAGTGAATCCCATCTTAAGTGACCCTCTTTAATAAATTGCTCAACGTGCTTAGGAGCAGATCCACCAGCACCTGTTTCATACAATCCACCACCAGCGATCAATGGAACGATAGAAAGCATCTTCGCAGATGTTCCAAGCTCTAAAATTGGATACATATCTGTTAAGTGGTCACGTAAAACGTTTCCAGTTACAGCGATAGTGTTTTTACCTTCACGAATACGTGTATTTGTAAAACGAGTAGCATCTGTTACATTCATAAACTGAATATCCAAACCACTTGTATCGTAATCTTTTAAGTACTCTTTTACTTTTTTGATAAGTTGTGCATCATGCGCACGGTTCTCATCTAACCAGAATACTGCTGGGATCCCCTCAATACGAGTTCTCTCAACTGTTAAACGTACCCAGTCACGAATTGGGATATCTTTTGTACGAGCAAGTCTCCAGATATCACCTGCTTCACACTCAAAGCTCATTAATACGCCATCTGCACCTGTTACAGTTACAGTACCACTCTCTTGAAGTTCAAAAGTCGTTGGGTGAGAACCATACTCTTCAGCTTTTTGAGCCATAAGACCAATGTTTTGCATCGTACCCATTGTTGTTACATCATATTGACCGTGTTTTACACAATCCGCTACCATCTCTGCATGAAACATTCCGTAAGTTGAATCTGGAATAACAGCAACAGTCTCTAGTGCAGCACCAGTTCTATCCCATTGTTTTCCACCCTCACGCACTACAACTGGCATAGAAGCATCAATAATTACATCGTTAGATGCATTAAAGTTTGTTGTTCCTTTATCAGAGTCAACCATTGCAAGCTTAGGAGCATCAGACTCTAAAGCAGCTAAGAAATCAGCTTTAATTTCAGCTTCTTTTGCATGACCTTTGATTTTTTTCTCTAAGTCTGACATCCCCTGATTAGGGTTTACACCACACTCTTTGAATATATCTGCATGTTTTGCGAAAACGTCTGCAAAGAAGATCTCAAATGCATGACCAAACATAATAGGATCAGAGATTTTCATCATAGTAGCTTTAAGGTGTAATGACCAGATTACATCTTTTGCTTTTGCATCTTCGATAGTTTGTTTGTAAAAATCACGAAGCGCTTTTACAGACATAAATGTACCATCAAGAACTTCACCTGCAATACCATTAATAGTAGTTAACTCTTTACCATTGATAGCAATCGTTACTTTTTGATCTTTGTCTAAAGTTACAGATTTTTCATTCCCGAAAAAGTCACCTTTTCCTTCCATATGCGCAACATACGCTTTTGAATTCTCAGAAAATGGCTTAAGTCTGTGTGGGTTCTTTTGAGCAAATTTTTTAACAGCTACAGCAGCACGTCTATCAGAGTTCCCTTCACGAAGAACAGGGTTAACCGCTGAACCTAAACATGTTGCATATTTTGCCTGAATCTCTTTTTCTGCATCATTTGCAGGATTTTCAGGATAGTTAGGAATATCATACCCTTGAGATTGAAGCTCAGCGATACAATCTTTAAGTTGACCAACTGAAGCAGAAATATTTGGAAGTTTAATGATGTTACCATCTTCTTGAAGTACAACCTCTCCCAATTTTGAAAGTTCATCTTCTGCAAGCCCCATCGCAGCTAAAACTCTACCAGCTAGTGAAATATCACTAAGAACTACCTCTACGCCTGCAGCTTTAGTGAAAGCATTAACGATTGGCAATAACGAATACGTTGCTAAAGCCGGAGCTTCATCAATTTTTGACCAAATTATTTTTGACATTTTTGTTTCCTCAGATTGATATTTCATTTTCATCAAGTGTATGAAAATTTACAAGTTCAATGATAGCACTAAGATTGAACAAAATACTCTAAGGAGCTAGAAAGATTTGTTTATTTTGCCAAAGTGTTTCATTTGGTAGCACGCTTTATATTGGCTAAATGTGTAGAATAGTTACATGAGAAATCGTGCTTTCCACTCTTTGATTTCATAAAATAGAGGTAATCACTCTGTGCAGGAAAGATAGCAGCACGCAAAGCATCAAAGCTTACGTTACATACTGGAATCTCTGGAACACCCCTATATTTGTAGGTATTGAAGCTTGATGTGTCCTCTTTTATTCTTTGTGGTGTTACTTTAATATGAGAGTATTTTCCATAATTGAGCGTGCCATCCATCTGTAACTTCATCCCCTTTTTCAATCGATTGTAGATCACAGAACTCACAAGGGGCATCTCAGATTTATCTGCTGATTCTTTCTCTATGACAGATGCGATTGCTACATATCGAAACCATTTCTTTGGATTATAGGTTCCAAAAACCTTTTGAGAGAACTTTTGCATCTGCATAGAGGAGTGTTCCAAAAGGATACGAATAAGCTCTTTTTCTGTAATGCCAACAGGGATCTTATAGGTATTAGGCACAAATGCACCCTCTGCAATAGGCGCTTGCTTTGTATATTCATCTAATAAAAGCCCATGACTTAACCCAAGTGAGTCTGCGAGTTGTTTCAAAAAGATATAGCTTGTCTCTCCTGGAACCAAAGTGATAGAGACAAGAGGTGCTTTTGCTGTAGTGAGCTTGTATAAAAAATCAGCCTTTGTACTTTGGGTCTCTCCTATCTCGATCCAGCCACTTTGTGGGGAACCTATAAGGCGCAAAAGAAGCGAGTCGAGTTTGTTTACCTCAAAGCCATTCTTGCTTAAGTGTGTTATAATTTGATTAATAGAGCCTTGGGGGATTTGCAATACTTTTGGGGTTTGAACTGGCTTATTTAGGTAGTACATGAACGACAGCATAATTATTAATACCATCTTGAAAATATATTTTATTATCATTAGTTTTTTATCTTTCATTTTTATTGTAGCAGGTACACTTTTTTATATGTTACAAAATGGAATACATATTGATAGATTTGCATTTGCAAACATAGAGATTAAGCAATTATACATAAAATGGGATGAAAAGTTAACGCTAGAACTTCAAGAGCTCTCTTTGGATACAAAGAAAAAACACAATGAAAGTTTTGATCCCTCTACTCTACATCAACTCATAGCACAAAGCTCTCTTTTTCAAAACTGGTTTGAGAGAGTAGATATTCAACAGATCCAGATCAACGATATCTCAGCCTCTTTTCTTTATAAAGAGGGGGAGCGTGGATATATAGATGCATCTTCTCAAACGATGGCTCTTCAAAGCAGACTTTTCTTTGAAAATGAATTTTTACATATCGATATAGAAAAACTTAGAGATACAAAAAGAAAAGTACAGCTTCATGGCAAAGTGCTCGTTGATACACAAAATGAAGAGATCTTTTCCCAACTCAAGCTTTCATTTGAACACGAGGAGCTTGCGAAGCTTTTTGTTTATGCGCACGATAAGGGTTTGAGCTATTGTCTCATCCCTTTAAAAGATATAGATAACACTAAAGAGATCCTCTCTCTCATTGATCTCCCAAAAGAGATCCACTACTGGGCGCGTGATGCTTATGAGCTCACACACTTAGAGATAGAAAATTTTCATGGTTTTGTAGAGTTTGAGAGGGTTTCTGACTTTTATAAAAACCTCTATGTCAAAGCAAAAGCACACGAACTCACCTATACCTATAATCCGAAACTAGATTCAGTACATACTCTTTATACAGATCTTGAGTTTACAGATGGAGTGTTACACATTCGACCACAAGGGGCAAACTCTTATCATATGGATCTTGGCAAAAGCTGGTTGAAGATCGACTTTACAAAAAAAGAGGAACTTCTCACCCTCTATCTTCTCTTTGATGGATCCCTCAATAAAGATATGTTACATATTCTCGATAGCTACAAGATCAAAGTCCCTTTTTATCAACACTCAGGAACTGTAGCGACCAACCTCAGACTCCTTGTCAATCTTATGACCTTGGATGTAGATGCAAAAGGAAACTTCTATACCCAAGCGGGAAATTTTGACTACAAAGATCTCAATCTTGATGTATCTAACCTGCGTGTATTGCTGGATAACTATGATATCAGTATCAAAAATATGCGCGCGAGCTACCAAGACAATGCAAGTGCACTTGTGGATGTAGACTATAATGCAAAAAAAAGCACAGGAGATATCTCTTTACACTTCGACTCGATCGCGTATGCTGATTATGATCTCTTTTTAGATGCCTCGCAAAAACCTTTGGATGTAGTGTACACACTCAGTCCTAGCAAAGATACACTCTCTATTAAAGCTTCAAAATGGAAGTTTCAAAACAAAACACTTTTGCTTGAGAGTATCGATACACCCTTTGATATAGAAGCACTCTCCCTAAAACTTCCAAAAACAAGACTCGAGTTCCAAGAGCACCTCAAGGCTGATCTTAGGGGAGTCGTAGAGATAGGCAAACAAAAGGCTGACTTGGATATCTCTCTTAGGGAGTTCTCCTATCAAGATCTTCAACTCACAAAAGCACCACTAGACCTCAAGCTCAACTATTTTGAACAAACTCTTTCTCTTTCCTCTGTAGCAACAGTGCCTCTCAAGGCTTCGGATGTAGAGATTCAGATCAGCAAGCCAAAGCTTCAATGGAGCGATGATCATCTTTTATTTACATCCAAGTACCTTGGCGTCGATGATCTGTTTCGTTCTAAGATCTCTTTTGATTATGATAGCAAAGAAAATAACGGCTCTCTTGTTTTTCAAAACCCTCATCTTAGAGATAAAGAAGAAAATTCATTGTGTCGCGCCAAAGAACTTCTATTTCATTTTAACGTAGATCAAGAGAACAATATAGTAGCGCATGAAAAGCACTACGCTATAGAGTTTACTAAAATGCAAGAAGAGCTAAAACTCTCCCTTTTAAATCTTGAAAAGCTCGCAACTGATTGTGCTATTTTACAAAAGTACAAGATCAATAACGGAACAGCTTCTCTCTCACAAACAGCCAAGCAAAGCGATCTTCACATCACTCTTGACACAAAATACCCACACAAGGTTCTCTCAAATGACAAAGGACTGATTGAAGATTATTCTCTTGATGGGATGTATGATACACAAACAAAGGCACTTCATCTCACCATCAATGATGCTGTGGATGTAAAGATCTTTAAAGATATCCGTATCTATGCACAAGATATTGGCTTTTATCTTCAAGAACTCATTACTCTTCTTGAAGATTTAGACTCCAAAGATACAAAACAAAAATCTCTTCCAGTCTCTTTTGAAGCAAAAAACACCCATATTTATGTGAGCCCAGAGAGAAAAGCGCCTGCAGATACTCTCACACTTAGTTATGATGAGGAGGCTCTAGTCAACGCAAAACTCACCCATCAAGGGGCAAAGGCTGAATTTCGATATCATGACAAAGAGTTTTATCTCTATGGTGATGGTTTTAATGATCGATTTATGGAAGATTTTCTTGCCATTTCAAAATTCAAAGGGGGAGCTCTCTCTTTTTCTATAAAAGGAACTATTAACGAATACGACGGTGTATTTTATTTGGAAAATACCAATATTATCGACTACACCCTTCTCAACAATGTGTTTGCTTTTGTCAATACGATCCCCTCTCTTGTCACCTTTTCTCTGCCAAGATATAGCGCTCAGGGGCTTTTTGTCAAAAGTGGTTTTGTCAATATGAAAGCAAAGAACAAACTCTTAGATATCTCAGATATCTATTTAGAATCAGATGAATTGAAGATCTTTGGAAAAGGAAATGCAGATTATAAAAACGATACGATCGATCTCAAACTCAATCTCAAGACCAATATAGCAAGCCAAGCTTCACAAATTCCTCTTGTGGGGTATTTAATCTTTGATGGGGAAAGTGTCTCAACTACGCTGAGTATCACAGGCTCACTCCAAGATCCTCAGGTGAGTTCACACCTTGCCAAGGATATTTTCGTAGCACCTTTAAATATCATCAAGCGAACGCTGCTGCTTCCCTATCACCTCTTTAAGGGTGAAGAGAAAACCCAAGAGTAGTTATTCGTTTCTTAAAACAGTAAGAATATCTACTTCGCTTGCTTTTTTTGCAGGATAGTATGAAGAGAAGATCACAATAGCAAATGCGCCACTAATGATCAAAAAGAAATCTTTGATGCTCAGATCAAGAGGAAGGTTTGTTGTAGGATAGACATCTTTTGGCAAAGAGACAATATCAAAATTGCTGAGGATCCAAAGCCCACTCAGACCAAAGACAATACCCGCTAAAATCCCGCTGATCCCTATTACAATACCCAAATACAAAAAGACTTTCTTGATCTCTAGCGTTGTCGCACCCAAAGAGAGCAGGAGTGCGATCTCGCTTCTTCTATTCATCACTGTCATTAAGAGTGAAGAGACGATATTGATCGCAGCGATGAGGATGATCAACATCAAAACAATAAAAAGAGAAACTTTCTCAAGCTCAAGGGCTGCAAAGAAGTTCATATTATCTTCCCACCACCCTTTAATAACGACACTTCCTGGAAGCATCTCTCGAATCTTTAGAATATCTGCATGTGGGTCTTTTGAAAAGATATGGATCCCATCGTATTGATTCGATGGGATGTGAAGGATCGCCTGGAGCGACGAAAGTGTTGTATAGCTATATGCTTTATCATATGCGCTCAGACCTGAGTCAAAAACCCCTTTTACATCAAAGCGCTTGATCTTAGGTGTTACAGACAATCCTCCCGGCTCAACATGGGTAAAAATATACATCAGTTTATCATCCACTTGAAGTGCAAACTCATCTTTGAGAGATTTACCGATCAAGACATCAAACTTCCCTATATCACTCTTTTGAATCGCCTCAGCTAGAACGCTATTGACCTTAGCTTCCTCTTGAAAATTCACACCAAAGAGATACCCACCCTCAAGCCTTGAACCACTTCGTGCCATTACAGCAGATTGAACATAAGGGCTAAATTGTAGGTTTGGAAAGCTTGTTTCAAGATCTATAAGGAGGTTTTCATTCACCGACCCATAAAACTTTGGAATAACAGTAAGAGGATAGTTCATAATGGTGAGCTTTTTTTTGAACTCTTTGTCAAAGCCGTTCATAAGAGCCATGGCGATGATAAGAACCATCACCCCAAGAGAGATACCTAAAAAAGCCAAAAGAGCAGAGAGGAAAATAAAAGGCTGCTCATTATCAAATCGTAAAAACCTTTTGACAAGGTAAGGAACTATGGACGTTTTCAAGAGGCAAACACACCTTTTTTCGGGCCACTTTTTCCACAGCACTGTTTATATTTTTTACCACTTCCACAAGGACATGGGTCGTTTCGTGCCACTTTTTTCTCTACCACTTCTGGTGCATCACCCGATTCTGTGTGATTGAGTTGAAGCTGAGATTCTTGAAGCTTTTGTTGTTGCTCTAGTTGTTGTGAGATTCTTTTTGCTTCCTCTTCAGGTGATTCTTTTTTGAATTGAATGATCTGAAGTGTACGAATCGTATTGAACTTGATATCATTGGTGAGTTCACCAAAGAGGCTATAACTCTCTTTTTTATACTCCACAAGAGGGTCTTTTTGGTTATATGCGCGCAGTCTGATCCCCGTTTTCATACTATCCATAGCATAGAGGTGATCTCTCCATGCACTGTCAAGCTCTTTGAGATAGAACTCTCGCTCAATCTCATGGCGCACATTTGCATCAAGAACTGACATTTTGTTATCATAAGCCTCTTTGAGTTTACTCACCACTTTTTCAAAAAGCTCTTCGTACTCCATATTCTCTAACTCTTGGGATGTAAGATCAAAGTTGATCTCCTCTTTAAGAAGCTCTGAGAGTTTTTTTGTATTAAAGTCCTCATGAGCCCCTCCTGCAAAGATATCAGATCTTTGAAGTAAGTCAGTTACATAATCTTCACGAATAGAATTGATTTTTGCATCAATATCATAATCAGTGCTGAGAAGTTGATTTCTAAACTTATAGACGATCTTTCTTTGCTCGTTTGCAACATCATCATACTCAACGATCTGCTTACGCCCCTCGTAGTGCATATTTTCTACTTTTTTCTGTGCTTTTTCTACAGCACGTGTTACCATTTTAGACTCAATATACTCACCGTCTTCAACACCAAGTCTCTCCATGATCGCTTTGATCTTATCAGAACCAAAGATACGAAGAAGATTATCTTCTAGTGAAAGATAAAACTGTGTCGTTCCCGCATCACCCTGACGACCCGAACGCCCACGAAGCTGATTATCGATACGGCGGTTTTCATGGCGCTCTGTCCCGATGATATAGAGTCCACCGAGTGCTTTAACTTCATCACTCACCTTGATATCAACACCACGACCTGCCATATTTGTAGCGATGGTCACAGCCCCTTTTGCCCCAGCATTTTTAATGATCTCACCCTCTTGGGCATGGTTTTTTGCATTTAATACCGTATGGGCGATCTTCTCTTTTTTCAAAAGTTCGTGAAGCACTTCTGAGCGCTCAATCGAAGCGGTACCGATAAGTACAGGTTGTCCAGTTTGAGCAAGCTCTTTGATCTTTACAATAACAGCAGCAAATTTTTCACGCTCAGTCTTATAGATCAAGTCATTAAGATCGACACGAGAGATAGGGATGTTTGTTGGGATAGAGACTACATCCAAAGAGTATATTTGTGTAAACTCTGTTGCTTCTGTCTCTGCAGTTCCTGTCATCCCTGCGAGTTTGTCATACATCCTAAAGTAGTTTTGAAAGGTGATATCTGCGAGTGTTTGCGTCTCCTCTTTGATCTCTACGCCCTCTTTTGCTTCGAGTGCTTGGTGTAAGCCCTCAGAAAAACGGCGCCCTTCACTGAGGCGACCTGTAAACTCATCTACGATCACTACCTCGCCATCATTGACAACATAATCTACATCTTTTTCAAAAAGGTAGTTTGCTTTGAGTGCTTGATCGAGTACGTGTGAAAGTGAAGAGTTTTCAGCACTATAGAGGTTTTCTACTTTAAAAAGCTCTTCAGCTTTTGTGATCCCCTCTTCTGTGATAAGAACCACTTTGTCTTTTTCATCGACGGTAAAATGCTCATCTTTTACAAGCTCTAGAGCGATCTTATTTGCATCACTATAATCTTGCATCGTTCTGTTGGTCGGTCCAGAGATTATAAGTGGTGTACGCGCTTCATCAATAAGGATCGAATCCACTTCATCCACGATCACAAAATTATGTCCACGTTGTACCATATGCTCTTTAGAATAGCTCATATTATCACGAAGGTAATCAAATCCAAACTCGTTATTTGTTCCATAGGTGATATCAGCATTATACACTTCACGCTTTTGCGCAGGGTCATACATCCCCTCTGTAATGATCCCTACACTATAGCCTAGAAACTCATAAAGAGGACGCATCTCATTGCCATCTCTTGAAGCAAGATAATCATTGACCGTTACAAGGTGAACCCCTTTGCCAGTCATCGCATTGAGAATAATAGGAAGTGTCGCAACAAGCGTTTTCCCTTCCCCTGTTTTCATCTCAGCAATACGCCCTTGGTGCAGTACGATACCACCAATAAGTTGCACATCAAAATGTCTCATACCAAGAATTCTCTTGCTTGCTTCTCTTGTGATTGCAAAAGAATCTTCTAAAACATCATCAAGAGTTTTCTCTTGTTCTAATACACTTCTTTTGAGTTCAAGAAAAGCATTTTGAAGCTCCTCATCACTCATAGCCTGGTACTGAGGCTCTAAACCATTTATGTTTTTGATTTTTTTAAAATATTTCTTTAATTCACGATCATTTGAAGTTCCAAATACTCTACCCATTAATGCTTGTAGCATCTTCAACCTTATTTTTTGAAAATTTGTTTTATTCTATCATACAATAAATAATATTTTGCATAAACCGATAAATAGTATCAAAGCAAGGCTAAGACAACTAATACTAATTAATATGTAAATCGAAGCTTTGCTATAATATCACTAAAAGGAACTTTATGAAATTACTCCCTGCCCTGTTACTTACACTCACCTATCTCTCAGCTTCTATCAACGTCATAGACTCGTTTGACGCTACTTTTATACAAACGATCACAGATGAAAAAGATAAAGTGATCACTTATAAAGGGAGTGTACTCGCCACAAAGCCTCAAAATGCCCTTTGGAGCTATACATCCCCAATATCCAAAGATGTATATGTCAACCAAGATCTTGTCACGATCATAGAGCCTGAGATCGAGCAGGTGATCAAAAAACGTATCACTTCTGACCTGAACCTTTTTGAACTTATCAAAAAAGCAAAGAAGATATCTGAGGGACTTTATGAAGCAAGCTATATGGACAAAAAATATCTCATAGCATTCAAAGATGATCTTTTAGAATCTATCTCTTACAAAGATGAGTTTGATAATAGTGTGAAGATCTTGTTTGAGAATCAAAAACAAAATAAAAAGATCGATCCTACCCTTTTTACACCCAAGATCCCTCTCGATTTTGACATTATACAAGAGTAAAAACTAGGTTAATTTGAGTGAGGGTTTTGCGATCGCATACCCTTGCATATAATCGATGCCAAGAGCTTTTACTTTTTCATAAAGCTCTTCATTTTCCACATGCTCTGCGATGATCTTGACCCCACCCTCTTTTGCAAAAGCGATAAGGCTTTGAATAATGATCGTATGAGCGCTCTTGTTTTCTAGCTCTCGAATAAGCTCGCCATCGAGTTTGAGATACTCAGCTTTAAGCTCAAGGATTCTGTTATAGATCAAAGCATCCGAGCCAAAGTTATCGATCACGATATGAAACCCAAACTCTTTGAGTGCCAATATCTGCTCATCTATAATCGCCGTCTTTGTTAAAACAATATCTTTGACCACTTCTATATAAACTCTACTTGGATCAATGGCATATTTTTTACACTTATATTTAAGAAATTCTAAGAGATAGTTTTCATGCAGGTCGTACATACTAATATTGAGCGAAAAATGAAAATCATTGTGTGTAAACATCTTAAAGGCTTTGTCTATGACATTTTTGGTGATATGGGTAATGAGCCCAACAAGCCGCGCACTATGGATAAATTTTTCTGCACTAATGAGATTGCCTTTTTCATCTTGAAGACGACAAAGAACCTCATAATGCTTCACTTCTTGAGTGGCACAGTTTTTGATAGGCTGATAGTATGTCAAAAGCCTATCCTCATCAAATGCCTTTTTGAGAGCTTGTATCCAGTAAAGGTTTTCTCTTTGTTCTTGCATATACTCAGATCTTGGATGAAAGAAAGTGATCTGATCTCCCCCATAGTAACGTGATTCTTTAGAAGCAGACTTTGCATTGACAAAGAGAATCTTTCCATTTCCTGAATCGATCCCGATAGAGAAGTTCACAAAGTGCGTATACTCATCGAATTCCACAGGAGCCTCTTTAAACATCGACTGTATCTGCTTTGCCAAAGAAAGTTCTTGATCTTGCGCGGCATCATCAAGCAAGATAACGAACTCATCTGCAGTGATATGAAAAAGCTCCCCATTTTTTGGTAAAAACATATTGAGTCTTTTTGCACACTCTTTTAAGAGCTTGTTTGCTTTTCCCATCCCATAGATAGAGTTTATAAAATCAAAATGATCGATGTTAAGATACAAAAGGGATTGTTTTTCCCCATTAAGTGCAGTTTGCAGGGCATATTTACTAGGGAGCCTTGTAAGCTCATAGATATTTTTGCTCACATGGATATTATCTTCATACTCTTTGATCTTTTGAGCCGCTTTTTTTTCATTGATCATAAAGCGCCCAATTCTCTTTCTCTCATACTGAATTGTTTCATTGAGCTTTTCGATCTCTGGGCGAAGATAGTCTCTTTGGTGCGAGACCTTCATCAAGAGAGAATAAAGCGTATCGACAAGCGTAAGCGCTTTGAGTGGTTTTGCCACAATAGCTTCTATCCCTTGTGCATAAAGCTCTAGGCGCTCTGCATCACTTTGATTTTTGACGGTGACGATAATGATTAAAAAAGGATCTATTTTTTTGAGATTTTGGATCAGTTGCACCCCACTCATAATAGTGGAAGAAGCGTCAATAATAGCAACATCATATCTGTTGAGTTTGGCATAGCTAAGCCCTATGGTAGCGTCACTTGCATCATCTACTTTATGAAAAACTTTGTGAAGTGCATCGGTAATATTTTTGAGTAGATCTTGATCTTCATCTATGTAGAGCAAAGAAAGATTTTGAGAAAGTTTGAAGAGATCTTTTATATCTGCCATCATCGATCCTAAACTATAAATTTACAGGATATTTTAGCACTTTTTTATTAATACAATATTTTTTAATGATTTAGAACAAAGAGAGTAAGAGAGGATGTGCATAACACATACTCTCTTATCTCATGGAGAAAAGAGGAGAGATTAAACAGGTTTAACTGTTACACCATATTTTTCTTCAGCGATCGTACGCTCTTCTAGGTGGTAGTTTTCGATCTCGTTGAAGTTAAGGTATTTATATACATCCGTAGCTTTACCTTCAAGCTTTTGTGGAACGATACTCATATACTCTTCAACACTTGGAATACGTCCAAGCTTCGCACATACAGCAGCAAGCTCTGCAGAACCAAGATACACTTGAGTTCCTTTTCCTAAACGGTTATCAAAGTTACGTGTCGATGTTGAAAACACTGTAGAACCTGGGCGTGCACTTGCTTGGTTCCCCATACAAAGTGAACAACCTGGAACCTCAGTTTGTGCTTCGATCGCTTGGAATACATCGTAGTAACCCTCGTTGATAAGTTGTTGCTCATCCATACGTGTTGGTGGAACGATCCAGAATTTCTCAACTGCAACTTTGCCCTCACCACGCATAACTTCACCAGCCGCACGGTAGTGACCGATATTTGTCATACAGCTTCCTAAGAATACTTCATCGATTTTTTCACCAGCAACTTCACTTAAAAGTTTTACATTATCTGGATCATTAGGGCACGCTAAGATAGGCTCTGTGATCGTGTTGAGATCGATATTGATCACTGCTGCATACTCTGCATCAGCGTCTGGTTTCATAAGAGATGGATTCTCTAACCATTTATTCATCTTCTCGATACGACGCGCAAGTGTACGCTTATCTTCATATCCAGCCTCAATCATAGACTCTAAAAGAACTACGTTTGATTTAAGATACTCAACAACTGGTGCGTCATTTAAAAGAACTGTACACGCAGCCGCACTTCTCTCAGCAGATGCATCTGAAAGCTCAAATGCTTGCTCCGCTTTAAGATCAGGCAAGCCCTCGATCTCTAAAATACGTCCAGCAAAGATATTCTTCTTCCCTTTTTTCTCAACAGTTAAAAGACCATCTTGAATCGCTTGGTAAGGGATAGCATTTACAAGGTCACGAAGTGTGATACCAGGTTGAAGCTCTCCGCTAAATCTTACAAGTACAGATTCTGGCATAGTAAGTGGCATAGATCCAGTTACCCCAGCAAATGCAACGATCCCTGATCCACCAGGAAAAGAGATACCGATTGGAAAACGTGTATGGCTATCTGCCCCTGTTCCTACAGTATCTGGTAATACCATTCTGTTTAACCAAGAGTGGATAACTCCATCACCCGGGCGAAGCGCAACACCGCTACGGTTTGAGATAAAGTCTGGCAATGTGTGGTGCATCGTTACATCCGAAGGTTTCGGATACGCTGCTGTGTGACAAAATGATTGCATAACAAGATCTGCGTTAAATCCAAGTGCTGCAAGCTCTTTGATCTCATCACGTGTCATTGGTCCTGTTGTATCTTGAGAACCAACTGTACTCATCTCAGGCTCACAGTACATCCCAGGGCGTACACCATCAAGTCCACACGCTTTTCCTACCATCTTTTGTGCAAGAGTAAACCCTTTTCCATTATCAGCTGGTTGCTCAGGTGCCAAGAATGCATCACTTGTTCCAAGACCTAATACACCACGTGCTTTGTTCGTTAAACCACGTCCAATGATAAGTGGAATACGTCCACCTGCACGTACTTCATCTGTGATCGTATTTGGGTTGAGTTTAAATGTAGCGATACATTTACCATCTTTGTGTGCCTCACCTTTGTAAGGGTAGATAGTTACCACATCCCCTGTTTCCATCTCTGATACATCAAGCTCTAATGGAAGTGCGCCAGAATCTTCACAAGTAGCAAAGAAGATCGGTGCAATGATTCCACCAAGAACAACCCCACCTGTACGCTTATTAGGAACACCTGGGATATCTTCACCCATGTGCCACTGCACAGAGTTTACTCCAGATTTACGGCTTGAACCTGTTCCTACAACATCACCAACGTATGCAACGTGGTGTCCTTTTTTCTTAAGCTCTTTGATCGTCTCAATTGGGTTTTCCATTTTTGACTGAAGCATAGAGTTTGCATGAAGTGGAATATCTGAACGTGTAAACGCCTCAGAAGCCGGAGACAAATCATCTGTATTTGTCTCACCAGGAACTTTATATACAGTTACTGTGATCTCTTCTGATAACGCTGGTTTGCTCGTAAACCACTCTGCGTTTGCCCATGAAGTCATAACCTCAGTTGCTGCAGCGTTTCCTGCTTTGTGTAACTCTTCTACATCATTAAATGCATCATACACAAGTAATGTATGTTTGAGTGCTTCTTTTGCTGCATCTACAACAGCACTGTTTGATGAACTAAGAGCATCGATGATTGGTCTTACATTGTAACCACCAAGCATCATCCCTAACATCTCTACTGCTTTCTCAGGCGCAATAGCCGCAACGTTAACATTACCAGCTACTACATCATTTAAAAATGCTGCTTTAACGTAAGCTGCATCATCCACACCTGGAGATACACGATTTGTTAAAAGATCTAACAACTCATCTGTACAGTCAGCTTTGATAAGTTCGATCAACTCTGCTGTTTGCTCAGCTGAAAGTGGTAATGGTGGTACACCAAGTGTCTCTCTCTGTGCTACGTGTGCTTTATATTCTTCAATAAATGCCATTGCTATTCCTACCTATATTAATTTCGAAAAATTATAACGAAATAAAAAGGGTGTGCAAGAGTAATGTTACTTTTCTCTACATTATGGAGTAATTTTATGATTTTAGTGTTTATATTCGTAACACTTAGAGTTTTCGACGCTTGATCTCTGCATCAATATACTCTTTTTGAGGACCATGGTAGTTTCTTTGGAGCCACAAAAGGTAATGCTCTGGTATATCTCTATACGATAAGCCTTTATATTTTCCAAAACCCACCCTCTCTTCAAACTCTGTCTCTATGATATTCTCTTGGGATGTAGCCTGCATACCGAGGTGCTCTAGTAAAGAGCAGAAGCTTTCAAAGTTGAGGCGTTTTTGGATCACGAACGTGTAGGTGCTAAAATCAAAGACCCCTTTTCTATTGCTCACAAAAGCTTGGATCTCTTGGATCTGCTCTACGCTGAGATCTTCGAGATTTTTTACACGGACGCTAAAAGAGTTGGGATATTCTGTAAAAACAAATCGAGGTGTTACCATGAGTAAACTCCTCTTCTAGAGTATCTCACGAATACCTTTTGCATTTGGAGCAGAGAGGATCCCCTCAGCTTCGAGTTGCTCGATCACTCTTGCTGAGCGGTTATAGCCGATTTGCAGCTTTCTTTGCAGATAAGAGATCGATGTTTTTCTATCGGTGAGTACTACATTCTTTGCTTCATTAAAAAGCTCATCAAGCTCTTCGTAGGTATCAGAAGAACTAGACGATCCATTTTCGCTCTCTTCGACCAAAAAGCTTTTGTCGTAGTTTGGTTCTCTTTGAGACTTGATAAAGTTGACGATCTTCTCGATCTCCTCTTCTGTACTCCATGGAGCATGAAGACGTACAAGCCCCGTTGCACCAGGAGGTGTAAAGAGCATATCTCCACGCCCTAAAAGTGACTCAGCCCCTTGTTGATCGAGAATGATCTTCGAGTCAACCCTTTGCCCTACTCTATAGGAGATACGTGATGGGAGATTTGCTTTGATAAGACCTGTGACTACATCCACAGATGGGCGTTGCGTGGCTACGACGAGGTGTATCCCAGAAGCCCGCGCCATCTGAGCAAGACGCGCGATAGAGTGCTCTACATCCTTCCCACTTGTCATCATAAGGTCTGCGAGCTCATCAATAATAACCACAATATATGGAAAATGCTCCCCACCCTCACGTTTGACTTTTTCATTATAGTTTTCTATATTTTTTGTGCGTGTTTGACTCATCAGTTCATAACGGCGCTCCATCTCATTGACCATATTATTGAGCGCTACAATCGCTTGTTTTGCCTTGGTAATAACAGGAGTGAGTAGGTGCGGAATATCATTATAGATAGAAAATTCAAGCATCTTAGGGTCGATCATAAGTAGACGCAGCTGATCAGGAGAGTTTTTATACAAGAGTGAGAGGATCATCGCATTGATCCCCACACTTTTTCCACTCCCTGTAGTCCCTGCGATAAGAAGGTGTGGGAGCTTTTTTAGATCCGTAATGAAGGGCTTGCCGACAATATCTTTTCCAAGTACAATCGTCAGAGGTGATTTAGACTCTTGAAAGAGCTTGCTCTCAATGAGTTCACGCAAGAAGATCGTATCGACCGTATCGTTTGGTATCTCTATCCCCACCACATCCTTTCCAGGGATCGGTGCTTGAATACGGATCGTCTCAGCACTCAGAGCCATCGCGAGATCATCTTGAAGATTCAGTATCTTAGATACTTTGACATTGGCTGCAGGCTTGAACTCAAAAGTAGAAACTACAGGTCCTGCATACGTACGCACTACATCCCCATCTATCTTAAAGTGTGCAAGCTTTTCGATAAGGTAGCGGATCTTGTCATCCACTTCACTCTCATCGACACTATGGCTCGTTTTATCAGGCTTTTGTAAAAAATCTACAGGGGGAAGTTTGAAGTTTTTTGGTTTTTCTGTAAAACCTTTTTCTATACTCTCCAAAAGCTTCGTATTCTCTTCGAGCTCATCGACGATAAGCGCATTTTTCTGCTCTTTAATCTTGGTAGCAAGCTCTGTGATCGTATGGGGTTTTGGCTCCTCTATCACAGGCTCTGGATGTTGCTCTTCTTGTATCTCTTTTTCTTGTTTTGGTTCTTTGGGTGTCTCTTTTTTTACTTGAAGCAACTCTTTTTTTCTTAGATAAGCCGGTTTATCAAACTCATCTTCAAAGATCTCCTCTTGCACCTCATAAGCTTCCTCCTCTTGTTCATAGACATCATCGATAGAAGCTGGGTACTCTTTATACTGTGTCTGTTGCTCCACTTTTTTTTTGATAGCATGAGAAAAAAGCGCCATCAACTCTTGTGTAGATCTATCAAGAAGTATCACCAAAGAGACCATAGAGATAATAAACCAAAAGACCCACAAACCAAAAAAACCGATATAAGGGGAGAGAAAATCTACAAAATCTCCTGCTATTTTGCCTCTGAATTCATTTGTAATAAGAAGTGCTTGTGCGAGTAAAAAGGAAAAAAAGAGTAAAAAAGAAGCAAGCAACACTTCGAGCTTGCGAAGATCAAAAGAGCTGTTTTTGTAAAAGAGATAAAGAGGAATAAGTGCTACAAAAAGATAGACAAAAGAGAGGTACCCAAAATATTCATGATTAAATGCTGAAAAGAGCACTCCATAACTTCCCATCAGTCCATTATCACCCAGAACCGTTGCAAAACCAAGATAGAATAAAACACCAAAAACGACCAGAAATAAAGTATCTTTCAAACCAAATCACCTTTATATATGAGAGAATAAAATGAAAAAAGAAGTATAACCAAAAAAGCTCTGGGAGAGCTTTTTTTGGCAAAATGACAGAAAATCATTTAGAGATAATTAACAAGACTGAGTTTTGAGACTTTTCCCACAGTTGAGAGCATCGCTTCATAAGTGAGTGAGAGCTGTGCGAGTTGCATCGATGCTTCTGCAAGGTCTGTATCAAGTACAGAAGAGCGCAGAGAAACCGTGCTCACTTCAAGGAGTGTCGCTCTATCTAGCGCTCTATTAAGTGAGTTTGAGTGTGCTCCCACTTGAGAGTGCGATTTTGTGACATGCTGCTGCAGATCATCGATCATAGCGATCGCATTTTGTATCCCTACATTTCTTGGGTTTGCATCGCTACTATCTGGATGGAGCTTATTCTCTTCAACCGCACGGATCATCTCATCGATCGTTTTGAAAAAATCTGTTTTTGGGTCATTGACCGTGAGTGCATTATTTGCATTAAATGTCATAACAGAGCCCGTCGTCGTTGAAAAATCACCACTCGATGCATCAAAAAGGGAAATCGTTGCTTGCGTGTGCGCACTATTGAGCTGATTAAACTCTAGTTTTCCATCATAAGTGAGTGCTGTTCCACCAATATCTTCGGATGTACGGATTGCACTATCATAGTCTGCGGTGGTATTTGCTGCAGGAAGACTCCCTGTGACCACCATATTGATCACATCTGTGAATTGTCTGTAGGTCATCTCATCTGCATCTGTCGCAACTCGTCCCGTTGGAGCCATATTGAAAATATCATATGTTCCGTTGTCATAAACCCCATCATTGTCTGTATCTAAGGAAAATGTCGTCCCTGCTGATGCAAAGTCTATCTGTACATTATACAGGTTCCCATTGACATCTGTTCCACTTAGATTAAATGTTCTTCCATCGAGTGATTCACCTGCGACCTCAGAGAGTTTTGTCGATGGAGTGGCAAAAGCGTTTGTATCTTTCACAACTTGCGAGACATTCGATGTCAATTTCGAACCATCTTTACTAAACTGCGTTTGGTCATATAAAAGAGCATCTGTTGTGATCGTGCCATCAGTTGCTGCAAAATCAGACTTGACAAACTCTTTGACGAACAGACCTGGTGTGTATGTATCTGACATCACATTTTTAAAGTTTGTCTCCGCACCGTTTAAGTTACTGATATCTGTTACATCCGCAGCCCCTCCGCCACTAAAGTCAGTCGCAGCAACCATATGAAAGTCAAGCTTACTAGAGCCTTGCATCTTGTCTTGAACGACGATCTCACCACGGCTATTGAGAGAAACATTGACCACATTTACATCCGCAGTATTGCCGTACGCTTCACCGATCTTTTCAAGCAGTTCCCCAACGCTATCCTCATCACTCATAGCGATCTTCTCACGAAACGAACTTCCATCACTTTGTGTACCGCTGATATAAAAGAAATGTTTTGGATTGGCTGTATCTACAAGATTATCTACATCTCCCATCATATCTCTGATCGTATCATCCGCTGTGAGAAACTCCTCTTTCCCTTCAAGCTCAGTGTCGATATCTGTATAATCTGGATATTTGGTCGTTAAGTTTAGACTCTGCACATTTGTAGTGATCGTACGCTTGATAGTAGAGTCTTCACCCAAAAAGAGCTGTCCACCCGAGAGATTGTATTGTTGTTTGACATTCGAATCGATCAAAGCGCTCATCGCTTCGTTGTTTCCACGGTAAGTGCCATCTTCAGCTATCGGTTTAGTATCTACATCCGAACCTGCAAAGAGATATTTTCCATTGATCGAAGTGTTTGCAAGGTTTCTAAAATGGTCCTCTAATCCACGTAACTCTACTGCTATCGCATTAAGGGATGTGTCATTTTGTGAGGCATTGGCTGCTTGAACAAAAAGATTTTTCATTTTATCTAAACTCAGTTGAAAGTCATTCAAAACCACGTCCGTTTGGTTTGAAATCTTTACACCGCTCTCAGTACTTTTTTTGATCTGTCCTAAAATATTGATCTCATTATCAAGACGCATCGTCTCAGAAAAGACACGCACATCATCTTTTGCGTACTGGATCTTTACACCAGAAGAGATCTGTTTATTGACATCATAGAGTTTATTATTGAGTTGAGAGTTGTTTGCACCATAAACATGTTTGTAGTACATTCCAGATGTAATCCGCATAACGCACCTCCATTTGCTATTATCGTCTTTTATGCACCGTACTATAGCAATAAAAGTTCCATTTTACTAAATCGACTAAAAGTTATTTACTTTTAAGCTTTATGTCACTATTATTTCACTCCTCACAACACAAAGCCTGCGTGGTGGAATGGTAGACACGACGGATTCAAAATCCGTTATCTTCGGATGTGGCGGTTCAAGTCCGCCCGCAGGTACCACCCCTAAATATAGGACTTCCAAAGCCTTATCAGCCTCTTTTTAAGAAAACTTTGAAATCATTTTTTTACTACATTTTTACTACAACTTCTAATATAAAATTATTACTTTGACATTTTTTGGAATATTCTAAGCCTTTTTATCTTATGATTTTTCAAAATTATTAGTTGTATATATCTTTAAATATGTAAAGGAATACAATGATTGAAGAGAATGAAAATAAAGTCGTTAAATATTGGAGAGGTAACCTTATTTCATACAAAGAATTTAAATAATTCTTAGATAAAATAAAATGAATAAAGGTAGTCCATGAGAAATAGTAAATATACTAAAGAGTTTAAAGATTCAACCATCCAGTTAGTGCTTAATAATAATGAGAGCGTAGCAAAGATAGCTACTGATTTAGATATACATGTAAAGACATTATATAACTGGATAAGTAGCTATAAAAAAGAGCATAACATACCTACAAGATCTACAGGT
>JAVETX010000023.1:0-38254 GCA_034005845.1 Sulfurimonas sp.
TGTAAAAAATATGATCATCACGCTTCTGTTCTTACAGATGACGATGGTGGGTGTATTTGCTGCGCTTGATGCGATTGTATTTTATATCTTTTGGGAACTCTCACTTGTACCGATGCTCTATATCATTGGTGCATGGGGTGGACCACTAAGAATCTATGCATCTATCAAGTTCTTCTTGTATACATTTGCAGGTTCACTTGTAATGCTTGTAGGGATGCTCTTTATGGCATATTTCTACTACCAAGCAACAGGACAATGGAGTTTTGCGATCTTAGATTGGTATAGACTGATCTTACCTGAGAGTTATCAGTTATGGCTTTTTGCAGCATTCTTTATCGGTTTTGCTATTAAGGTACCTATGTTTCCATTTCATACATGGTTGCCATATGCACACGGTCAAGCACCAACAATCGGTTCTGTGATCCTTGCTGCAATATTACTGAAAATGGGTACGTATGCGTTTATCCGTTTTTCATTACCGATGTTTCCTGATGCGTCTGTGTTTTTTATGTTCCCAATCGCAATTATTGCGATCATCATGATCATCTATACAGCGATGGTTGCATACGCACAAGAGGATGTAAAACAAGTGGTTGCATACTCTTCTATCTCACATATGGGTGTTATCATCCTTGGTACATTCGCACTCAATGTTGAGGGGATCTCAGGATCTATCTTTTTGATGATCGCACACGGGGTTGTCTCAGGGGCTCTGTTCTTACTTGTAGGTGTGATCTATGATAGACGCCATACGAAGATGATGAATGAGTTTGGTGGACTAGCTTCTGTTATGCCTCGTTATGCAACGATCTTTGGTCTTATGCTTATGGCTTCAGTGGGTATGCCACTTACTATCAACTTTGTTGGGGAGTTTTTAAGTTTACTTGGGTTCTATCAGCAATCACACACATTGACACTTCTCGCTGGTGTAGCGATCATCGTAGGAGCTATCTATATGCTCGCAGCATATAAGAGAATGTTCTTTGGTGAAGTAACAAATGAGAAAAATAAAGATCTTCCAGATGTGAACAAAAGAGAGCTTGTGGCATTAATTCCACTCTCAATTATTACTATCTGGTTAGGTGTGTATCCTAAACCTGTTTTAGAGCCGATCAATAATTCGGTTGAATCGATTGTGCAGTTGATGCATGATAAATCAATTACACAAGAAGCAAAAGAGAGAATCCCAAACCTTATTGAAGGTGTGAAGATTACGAGAACTTCTCAAGAGGAGGCACACTAATGTTAGAGCCGATTAACGTTTCAATAGAGTCATTAAACTTAATGACTCTGGCACCAATGCTTATCCCTATTGTAGGGGCATTGTTTATTATTATGATGGATATCATCAAAGGGGGGCTTCATAAGAGTCTTTATGTTGGTCTGAGCTTACTTTTCTTACTCTTAGATTTTGGCTCTTTGATGGACGCATCTGGTGTATTTGCACAAAACGGTACAGTGATGGGGCTTTTTGATGTGATGCTTATTGATGGACTCGCGATCGTTTCGCAGTTTATTATTGTTGGTGCATCTATGCTTTTTATCCCACTAGCACTCTCTTCAAAAAGATTCCATGAGTTCTCATATCCTGAGTTCTTTGCACTCTTTTTGTTTATGATCTCTGGATTCCAGTTCATGGTGGCAACAGACAATCTTATCCTTATCTTTGTAGGGCTTGAGACTGCATCATTGGCGCTCTATACGCTCATCGCTATGCACAACCGTGACAAATCTTTTGAAGCAGCAGTAAAATACTTTACTATGGGTGCTTTAGCAGCAGGTTTTTACAGCTTTGGTGCGATGATTCTATACGCACTTACAGGTTCAGTAGAGATCAACCAAATTGCAGCTGTATTGGATGCAAATAAATATGCAGATATCGCATATGTTCTTGTGGCTGTGGTCTTTATGCTTGCATCCTTTGGATTCAAACTCTCTTTGGTTCCATTTCATACTTGGGCTCCGGATGTTTACGAGGGTGCGAGTGCATCGATGGCAGGATATATGTCTATCGTGCCAAAAATTGCAGCGTTTGTTGTCGCTGTAAGACTTTTTGAATTCTTGGTTCATAGTGGTATCGTATGGCTTGAGATCGTGCTTTATGCTTTTGTTGTGGTCACTATGACAGCTGCAAATATGTGGGCACTTGTCCAAACGGATGTAAAAAGAATGCTTGCATATAGTTCTGTTTCTCATGCAGGTTTTGTTATGGCGGCGATCCTTATTGGAACGACACAAGCAAATAGTGCGCTTTTCTTGTACTGGATCCTCTTTACATTCACGATCCTTGGATCGTTCTCTATGCTTTGGATCTCTAGACAAAAACATCTTCCAGAGTACCAAAGAACAGATCACAGTTTTGATAAGTTTGCGGGTATGATTCACACAGCTCCTGTTGCTGCGGTGATCATGGCTGTGTTTATGTTGAGCTTAGCTGGTATTCCACCATTTGCACTCTTTTGGGGGAAACTCTATATGATCTCTTCAGCGGTAACAAGTGGCTACACTGTTTTAGCACTTATTATGGCGCTCAACTCAGCGATAGCAGGGTATTACTATGTAAAACTCATCGTGTATATGTTCATGAAAGATCCGATCGTAGGAAACGATGGGAATGTCTATGTAGCTAATGCAACGCTTCCACTCAAAACAATTATTGGAATTGCAGTAGTAGGAACTATATTTGCTATAATTGCAGTAAATCCTCTATTAGAGTTTATTACTAGCTTTGTTTATAACAGCGGATACTAGAACTCTTTAGATATCAAAGGAAGAACAATTGTTTCAATACTTACTTTTGTTTCTTCTCTCTTTAAATCTCTTTGCTCTTGAAGTCTCTCTTCAAGGTGCCAAAGAAGATTTTGTAAAATACTCCACACTTCATATTAAAGATCCAAACCCTTTTCTTTGCCAAGAGACATTCAATGATTTTTTAGAAGTAGATAAAATTATCTGTGCCTTTTCTAAGCAACCCTCTACTCCATTTCGCACCTTACAAAATGAGTTTTTTGAGATCAAGGGACAAGTCAAAGAGAAAACATTTTTTTTGATTATTACGCCACAACATAAAATGAAGCTCTTCAACCAACTTTTTGATCTGCATGTAGACAAGACTCTCTTTGATACCAAGTCTGATCTTGGGACACATTGGATGGTGCTTGGATACCATGAAAAGATGCCATTTATGCAAACAGAACCACAGAGCGAAGTTGCTATCAATTTTCCATTTTATAGTGAAAATGACCTCTTGCCACATGTGGGTGGGCTTGATATGCAAGGCAACCCAGTTAAGATAAATAAGGTCAAGGATGTAAAAGGGTATATAAATATCAAAAAACTTTTTCAAGAGAAGAAGTATGAACAATGTCTTGATCTCATTGATGAAGTAAGTTATGAGCATCCTAACTCCCTTTTTAAAAGCGAGTTTCTTTTTTATAGGATCAAATCTTACTTTGCTCTTGGGATGTATGATAGTGTGATAGAGGATTCTAAGATCTTTTTACGAGAATATTCAGCGGATGAGAATATCGCTGAAGTGCTCTCTATGGTTGCGAAGTCTTACTCTAAAGCGGGCTTGAATACAGATGCTGATTATTTCTTTGATAGACTCTTTAGTGAACATGCGGATTCAGAGTTCTCTCGCATGGGGTTTATCTATAAAGGGGAGATTCTCGAAGACTCAGGTGCTTCAAGCAAGGCACTTGAATTTTATCTCAAAGCAGTCAACCAAACTCAAGATTTAGGGATCGCAGCACTTGCAGCCTATAAACTTGCTTTTTATAAGATCTATTTTTCTAATAAAAAAGAAGCTGCAGAGTATGTGCAAAAGATCTTAGGAGCAAAGAGTGACTTTTTCTATGAAAATTTAGAAAAATCTCTTGAACTTATGTACCTTTTTGAAGAGGAAAAAGACTATGTGAGCGCAGCTGGCATAGCAAAAGCGATCTTAGATGAGATGAACCCTAAAAATGAGATCTATGAAGAGCTGCTGAGCCAAAGAGGGATCTGGCTAAGCCAAACAGATAAAAAAGAGGAAGCTCTTCAAGCTCTTAATGAATACCTTACAACATATAAGTATGGCTTTTATGAAGATAGCATTCAAGTGGCAAAAGACTCCCTTTTCTTTGATCAAGGGGATGTGAACACAACGGCAAAAATCGCTGAGTATAACCAGCTGATAGAAAAGTATAGAGGGGATTCTATCGGAGATAAAGCACTCTATGAAAAAGCAAAACTCTTACTTGAAAATGGGATGTATAGTGATATCTTAGGTTTTAAAGATTCTCTTTTAGCTCTTGATGAGACAAAATATCCACAAAAAGAGGAGCTCATCACTCAGAGTGCTACGGGAGTGATGCAACGCGCACTTGAAAATAAAGAGTGCCAAGAGGTGCTCAATATCTCCTATGCGTATAACATTACGCTCTCAGATAAATGGGATGATGGGCTTTATGAATGTTTTATGAAAGGTGCAGACTTTATAGAGGCCAAAAAAATAGCACAAAAGAACATTACATCCCAAGACCTTGAAGAGCGAAAAAAATGGCTCTACAGACATAGCAAGGTTGATTTTGCTACAGGCAATTACAGTGAAGTGATAGAGGCTTCAAGAGACTTAGTTACTCTTATTCAAGAGGAAAAAGATTCACAATATAATGACATCTATAGACTTGTCTTTGATACCTATCAAAGGCTTGAAAACGATGCGAAGATGCTCTCAAGCATCGCGGATGTAGAGAAAGTATTTGGTCAAGATTCTTTAGATATTGAGCGCTATATCGCTGTGATGAATGTGGGAGTGGTGCGAGAAGACCCCGCTATCATTATCACTTATGGTGAAAAGGTAGATCAAATTCAAAAGCGTACAAGCTCCTATGCACAAAGCCCTTTTGTGGAGTTTAGCCTCTATCAGGCGTATATGAATAAACAAAGATACAACGACGCGCTTGAGATTATCAAATCTCTTGATACGATCGAACTAGACGCAAACACCCGTTCACGTCAAAAATATCTTCTAGGAAGTGTGTATGACAAACTTTGGAGAGATGATGATGCAGATAAAGCCTATGATGCGTCTATTGAAGCGGATGCTTCATCTGCGTGGGCAAAGCTCTCTGAGAGTGCTAAAAAGATCTAGAGAGAATGATCTCATAGAGATCTTCTATCGCAGCATTCACTAAAGAGTTAAACTGTGTTCGGTTGAAGGTTTGTTGTCTTTTGGCAAGTTGTGCTGTATGGGTCGTGATATTTTGCGCCATCGCATCAAAGCTTACTTTTCCATCAAGATACTCTAAAATCTCAACGATCCCAATACTCCCCATTGCATTTGGTGTGCGAGAATATTTGCGTTCAAGCTGACACACTTCATCTATAGCACCAAGTGCGAGCATCTTTTGTGTACGTTTTGTAATGCGCTCCCGAAGGATCTCACGTGCGACTTCGATATTGTAGATAGGTAGCTCGTCAATGATGGGTTGTGGTGGATGGAGTGCAAACCACTTGCTCGGAGCCATTTGAGACCCCATATAAATAAGAAGCATCTTCTCAATTCTATATCTATCATTAGGGGTGATACTTGCCATTGTTTGGGGATCTACCTTTGCTAAGTATTGATGCGCTTTTGGCAGATCAAGCAATAGTTCAGCTACATCCGAAGTAGTCTGTGGTGTGATTGGGGGAAGCTCAGAGAGCCCTTGCATAAGGGACTTGAGATAAAAAGAGGTTCCACCCACAATGATAAGATTTTTCTTCTCTTGAAGAGACTTTGCAAGTGCCTCTTGATAGATTTTGATAAAGATATCCACACTAAAATAAGCATCAGGAGCAAGGACATCGATACCAAAATGTTTTACTGTTTCGAGCTCTTTTTTGGATGGTTTTGCCGCGATGATATCGATCTCTTTATAGATGCTCAAAGAATCAATAGAGAGGATGTAAGCATCTATCTTTTGCGCAATCTGGAGTGCCAGATCACTCTTTCCCGATGCTGTGGGACCTATGATAGCAATTTGTTTCATGATGAAATTATATCATTTTAAAACAAGTTTGGCTAAAATATCTCTTACTTATGAAGCAAGGGAATAGTTTGCAAAAATATATAAATAAGATCAAAGATTTTAATGAGCTCGTTCTTTTTGAACACTCTATTTTTTCCCTCCCTTTTATATTTATAGCGATGATCGTTGCTGCGGATGGCTGGTTTGGATTTTGGCTTCTTTTACTTGGTGTTTTGGCCGCTGTGAGTGCAAGAAACTTCGCTATGGGGGTTAATCGCTACGCTGATAGAGATATAGATGCATCCAATCCTCGTACCCAGAGTCGTCCTAACGTAGATGGACGACTCGATGCAAGTAGTATCTTGCTCTTTATTGGGGTGAATGCTCTAATATTTGTTGCGGTGGCATATATGGTCAATCCTCTTGCATTTTCTTTGAGTTTGCCTATTCTATTGGTTCTTGGGGGCTATTCCTATTTTAAAAGATTCTCTTCTCTTGCACATATTGTCTTAGGAATCTCTTTAGGGCTTGCACCACTCGCGGGTGTGATCGCGGTGAGTGAGTCTATCCCACCTTGGTCTGTTATTTTAAGCCTTGGAGTTATCTTTTGGGTTGCGGGCTTTGATCTACTCTATTCTTTACAAGATATCGCTTTTGATCAAGAGAAGAAACTCTACTCTATCCCCTCTATTTACGGAGCAGAAGCGACACTGTTTATCTCTGCACTTTTTCATATGCTCACAGTGATCTTTTGGGCACTTTTTGTTTGGATCGCAGGGCTTGGATTTTTTGCTTATGTTGCACTTGTGTTGAGTGCTGTGATGCTTGCTTATGAGCACCATTTAGTGCGTAAAGATTTTTCTAAAATAGACAGAGCTTTTTTTACGGTCAATGGATATTTGGGGATAGCATTTTTATGTTTGATCATTCTTGATAAGGTGTTTGCATGAGTGTACGTTTGATCAAAGCTCCTATCTCTTTGTCCTTTTCTGGAGCGAGTATGGAGGATGAGGAGTATCTTCGCGAATATCATCAGCTAAGTGAATCAGATGATGATCCGATCAACCAATGGCTCAAACTCGCCAAAGCAAGAGGGGAGACAGCAGATACGGACCCTGTTGTATTAAATCTTCTTGTCGAGTTGCATAGAAAAATAGACGCACTTGAGATGTTCTTAAAAGATGAAAAACCAAAAAGATTAGCACTTAGAGTTGAGGCGCATATTGAATCGATTGGCTTTGGACATTTTGAACTTACACAAGCGCTTTTGCAAGAGGGTGAGACATACTATGCTCGTATTGAGATGCCTGTACATCCCAAGAGAGATATCGCTATCTTTTTCCAAGCCCAGAGTACAACATTGGCAAAGATCATAAAAATGCATGAAAGAGATGAAAAAGATTGGAACGCTTATCTCACAGCACGTGAAAGAGTCCTGATCCGCGAAGCTAGAGAGAAGAGATGAATATCGATACCTTGCCCTTAGAATATGTAATCGTTGGGATGTTGGGGATTATCCTCTATCTTTTGTATTATGTCTTTACCAAAGATTCTCAATACAACAGAAATATCCACTCGGTCGCTTCAGTCGTTGAAGAACTCAATCGCGAGGTTTACTATCTCAAAAAAAAGCTTGTGGAAAATCAAAAAAGTCTGAGTGAAAATACACGCGGCATGAGTGATGAAGAGATCTATCAAGAGATAGAGAGAAGTGTGTATGATATGGTACAGCCCCTCTCTCTTGGGCTCAAACAAGTCAAAGAGACGATCTATACAATTGATGCACAGATAGATTCACGTATCGCTTCTTTGGAAACAGGTGTCAAACAGATATCGATCCCATCTTCTGTCCATGGAAATGATGATGAAAAGATCATCTCTTTGTACAAGCAAGGGGTTTCACTTGATACGATCTCAAAAGAGCTCCATATTTCAAAACCTGAAGTTGAGTTTGTTTTGAAAATCAACAAAATCAAATAAGATAAAGAGATGGCAGATAGAAAACTCTTTACCCTTGTGGCGATTTTGATTGGGATTAGCATCCTTTTATCGTACACACTCTCGGCTTATACTACACTTCTTTTTGGTGTGAATGAGTTCCATTTTGCTAGCAGACAAGCGGTGTATGGGCTTTTGAGTATTACAATCATTTGGATACTAGCACAACTAGACCCAGATAAGTGGCTCAAACCTATAGGACTCACACTCTTTATTGGCTCAATGATTCTCATGATCGCTATGCCTTTTTTACCTGAGTTTCTTGTCTCAGCAGTTGGGGGTGCGAAGCGCTGGATCAAGGTTTTTGGTTTTTCTCTCGCTCCTGTTGAGTTTTTCAAGATCGGTTTTGTTTATTTTTTGGCGTGGAGTTTTTCAAGAAAACTTGGGCATCACGATGGGATGGGGATCAAACAAGAGTTTATCCGATTTATGCCTTATGGGGTCGTTTTTTTAGGTGCGATGTTTATTATCGCCTTTGTACAAAATGACCTAGGGCAAGTGGTCGTTTTGGGGCTCACACTTTTGTTTATGCTGATTTTTGCAGGGAGTAGTTTTCGCTTCTTCTTCTCTATCTTGTTGGCTGCATTTTTGTTTTTTCTCTTTTTTATATTTACAGCAGAACACAGAATCATGAGGATCAAATCGTGGTGGGCATTAGCACAAAATAGTGTTCTTGAACTTTTTCCAGAGACCATTGCAGCGCAGCTTCGTGTTCCAACAGAAGTGGAGCCTTACCAGATAGGGCACTCTCTCAATGCGATCCACAATGGTGGTATTTTTGGTACAGGCTTGGCAAATGGCACTTTTAAACTCGGCTTTTTAAGTGAGGTACATACCGACTTTGTCCTCGCAGGACTTGCTGAGGAGTTCGGTTTTGTTGGGGTTGTCTTTGTTGTGTTTTTATTTTTGTGGATGTTACAGCGAATCTTTAAAGTAGCCAACCGCTCGCGAGATAGCACGATCTATCTCTTTAGTCTAGGGATAGGGCTCATGCTCTCTTTTGCATTTTTGGTCAATGCCTATGGGATCAGTGGGATCACTCCTATTAAAGGGATATCGGTGCCATTTTTGAGTTATGGGGGCTCTGCTATACTTGCAGCTTCCATTGGAATAGGGATGATACTTATGGCATCAAAAAAAGTTAAAATGGATGGGGTGGAGAAGTTATGAAGATCTGTATAAGCGGTGGTGGCACGGGCGGACACCTTATGATAGCGCAGGCTCTGCTAGAAGCGGGTGTCAAAAGAGAGCATGAACTGATATTTATAGGTTCTACAAGTGGGCAAGATAGAGCTTATTTTGAATCTGAGAGTCATTTCTCTCATGTCTATTTTTTAGATACGACGGGTGTAGTCAATCAGCGTGGCTTTGCAAAACTAACGGCTCTTTTGAAGATTATCAAAGCGTTTTTTATCTCACGCAAGATACTCAAAAAACATAAGATCCAAGCTACCTATAGTGTGGGTGGATTTTCTGCTGCACCTGCATCATTTGCGAGTTTGAGTCTTTTTTTGCCCCTTTACATCCATGAACAAAATGCAGTGAGTGGAAGACTCAATACGCTTTTAAAACCTTTTGCAAAGCGCTTTATCTCTGCGTATGATCCATCCTCACCTATTCAAGGGTATCCGATAAAAGAGAGTTTGATACAAAGTGCACATGTGAGAAAAAAGCTCGAGACGATCATCTTTTTGGGTGGTTCACAAGGTGCACGTACCATCAACGATCTTGCTTTGGATGTAGCTCAAGATTTAATAGATAAAGGGATCCGTATCATCCATCAATGTGGAGAGAGAGATACTCAAAGGGTCAAAGAGGCATATGAAAAAAAAGGCTTGGATGTAGAGCTTTATGGTTTTACAAAAGAGATCGATACCCTTATTGCACGTGCTGATTTGGCTGTAAGTAGAGCAGGTGCGAGTACTTTGTGGGAACTTGTAGCCAATGGGGTGCCATCTTTTTTTATCCCTTATCCTTACGCTGCTTCAGACCATCAATATTTCAATGCGCAGTTTATTGTGCAAAACGATCTTGGCTGGTGCCATAGAGAGGGTGCGGATCTCAAAAGATATCTTTTAGAGATCCTAGATGAAGATCTAGAGGATAAAAGCAAACGACTTTTAGAGTATTCAAGTGAAGATGTCGCACAAAAGATGATCCAAGATCTTGAAAAGGGCGTATCGTGATACATGAATTAGCACAGAGTCTCGTGGACCTTATTTTTGAGTGGGGCTATCTTGGTATTTTTCTTTTGATGGCGCTAGAGAGCTCTTTTATCCCTTTTCCAAGCGAGATCGTACTTATTCCTGCTGGATATCTGGCTTCTCAAGAGAAGATGTCTTTGGGGATGATTATGCTTAGTGGCGTTGGAGGCTCTTTACTTGGAGCTTTTGTCAATTACTTCTTGGCTCTTTTTGTAGGCAGAAGGTTTTTACAAAGGTATGGAAAGTATTTTTTTATCAAAGAAAATGCCCTTATCAAGATGGATACATTTTTTGCACAGCATGGACATATCTCAACCTTTATCGGAAGACTGATCCCAGGAATACGCCAGCTGATCTCTATTCCCGCAGGTCTAGCGCGTATGAATCTTTTAGTTTTTAGTATCTTTACGACACTTGGTGCTGGGATTTGGGCTCTTGTTTTGGTTCTTTTGGGTTACTACATAGGAGAAAATGAAGCACTTATCAAAGAGTATCTCCAACAGATCACTCTTACTCTTTTAGTCGTTTTGCTATTTATAGCTTCGTGGTATACTTACTACCAAAAAAATAAACAAATGAAAAAGGATGTGAAATGATTCAATTAGAGCAAAAAGCTCCAGAGTTTTGTCTACCAAATCAAGATGATGTGGAGATCTGTCTACGTGATCTTAAGGGGAAATGGATCGTGCTTTATTTTTATCCAAAAGACAATACCCCTGGATGTACGACAGAAGCATGTGAATTTACCGAGGCACTTCCTGAGTTTTCTAATATGGACGCAATCATTTTAGGTGTAAGCGCTGATAGTACAAAAAAACATCGCAACTTTATAGAGAAAAAAGAGCTCGCGATCACTTTGCTCAGTGATGAAGAAACGACTATGATGCAAGAGTATGGTGTGTGGCAACTCAAAAAGAATTATGGTAAAGAGTATATGGGAATTGTGCGTACGACATTGATTATCAATCCAGAGGGCGTGATCAAAGCTTTATGGGAAAAAGTAAGAGTCAAAGGGCACGTAGAAGCAGTTCAAGAGGAGTTGAGAAGATTACAGGCGTAATCTTCTCTGTGTAGTATTTAGATAATAACTGTTGCTATTTTTTTGATGAGGTCTTCATTTCTTATAGGCTTCATTAAAAAGCCATTTGCACCAAACTCAAGAGCCTCACTCTTTTTTGTCTCATCTGTTGTAAGGACAATGATTGGAAGCTGTTTGAGATTGTCATCTGCACGCACAACTTTGAGCATCTCAATACCACCCATCACAGGCATAATAATATCAAGAAGTATCAAGTCGATATCTCCTCTTGATTTGAGTTGACCAATGGCATCTGAACCATTTTTTGCTTCGATCACCTCTTTAACTTTTCCACTCTTCATAAGTAGTGATTTGATAAGTTTTAGGTTAATAATATCATCATCTACAGCTAAAACTACTAAGTCATCTTTTGACATCTTGTTTCCTTAAATAAATTTTTCAAATATAAGTCGGAGTAAGTCTTTGTTTACCACGTTTTTAATAAGCTCATGTACATAGAGTGCATCATCACTATTCTCAGGTGTCATAGCATCGTTAATAAGTACGAGATAGGTATCAAGTCCTGTTTCATTGCTAGAGTTTTTAATACTTTGAGAAAAGGCTTCTAGATCTAAGCCATCGATCTCTTTATCAAACAAGATAAGTTTGTAAGAGTCCTTAGCAGTGAGCTCTTGGAGCTCATCAAGATCTTTTGCAACATCGTAAGTGTAGCCTAAAGTTTGTAAAAGTTGTATATAGAGTTTTGACTCAAAAACACTTTTTTTACAAAGTAAAATATCGGCTTTATAGCTAGGTTTTGCTTTGACTTCTTGAGGTTCATCTACTACAGCAGATTCTTCTCTTACTTCTATCTCTTGAGGCTCTTGTACCTCTTCATTAGCGAGTTCAAGCCTTGGTTCTTCAGTTGTGACGAACTGCTCTTGTATCTCTTCTTGGGATGTTTTATTGAGTTCACTTGCACTTTTTGGAACACTTGTATCAGGCACGATATGATCATGCAAGAAGTGGTTGAGAAGTGCTACGATCTCTGAGCGAACGAGAGGTTTTGTTGTATATTCATCGAGACCAGCTTCAAGAAATCTTTCTCTATCCCCTTTGAGTGCATTTGCAGTAAGAGCTAAGATAGGAACATGAGGTTGATTATATTCCTCTTCGTACTCAAGTATCTCAGCTGTAGCTTCTACACCATCAAGGAAAGGCATTTGAATATCCATAAAGATGAGGTCAAAGTTACCATCTTTTCTTTTTTGGAACGCTTCAAGACCATTGCTCGCAATTGTAATTGTGAGTCCTAAGTCTTCAAGTGTACGCTTGATCAGTTTTTGATTAATGATATTGTCTTCTGCGACAAGGACATTAGCATCAAATTTAGATGATTTCGCATCAAAATGTTTGCGATTGACTTTTTTTGATCTTTTCGTTGCAAAGTTTCCAGCACTATAATTCTCTAAAGCAAGTTTTACCTTCGAGGTATTGAGTGGCTCATAGAGTGTTTTAAAGATCTCAATGTTAAGTGAATCGATTTTTTTCATATAATACGATTTTGTCAGTAAAACAAGTGCCTGCGGCAATTTAGAATATTTTACGATCGAATCTTCATCCGTATAGTCATAATCAATATAGATGAGATCGTAACTCACTTGTCTTTGAAGTGTTTCAAGCTCATCAATATCTTTAAAGAGTGTATAGCTTACTCCATAATAGTCAAGATATTCACGAAGATATGTCTCTTGTCTTTTTTGTTTATGAGGACTCTCTAGTATCAACGCATTGAGATTTGAGAAAGTTCCTTTAGAGCTATCATTGAGTGTTTCTACCTCTTCAAAATCAAGTGTAAAGAAGAATGTCGTTCCCTCACCCGGTTCACTATGAAGATCAAGCTGTCCACCCATAAGCTCAATAAAACGGCTTGAGATTGTAAGACCTAGACCCGTACCACCATATTTACGTGTGATCGATGTATCTGCTTGAGAGAATGCCTCAAAGATACGAGCTTTTTGCTCTCCTGTAACACCGATACCACTATCTTGGATCTCAAAACGCACGCGTGTGATACCATCTTGATCAGATTCAAGTTTTCGGATATCCACATTGATAGAACCAGCACTACTTGTAAATTTCACTGCATTTGAGAGAAGGTTGATAATAACCTCTTTGATCTTCGTTGGATCCCCTTTGATAGGACCCTCGAGTGCAGGATCCACAAAACATCCAAGATCGATATGTTTTTCACTTGCACGTACTGCATATACTTCTACAGCACTTTCAAATTCATCAATAGGGTTAAATGCAATATCTTCAATCTCAAGCTTATTGCTCTCAATTTTAGAGAGGTCAAGAATATTATTGATGATCTCCAGAAGGTTTTCTGAACTTTTTTCAATGATCTCTACAAACTCTTGCTGCTCTTCTTTGAGACCTGTGTCTTTTAAAAGCTCCGTAAATCCAACGATCCCGTTGAGTGGTGTACGGATCTCATGAGACATATTTGCCAAGAACATCGATTTTGCTTCACTTGCTTCTTGTGCTGATTCTTTATCTCTTCTTGTTTGTTCAATGATTTTTTCTAATAAGTCATACGCTTCGGTAGTCCCTTGTGCCGTATGAAGATTGATATTCATACTAGAAGCTTCTACATCGTTTGTATCCTCAGCAACTCTTTTGAGTACCTCTTCAAGACTTTTGATATTACTTGCGATCTCGTTAGAGAGAAGATATCCAAGGAGTCCTAAAATAAGTGATACGAGCCAAATACTGATAGTGATACTAAGAAACTGTAGTGCATTTTGTTGTACCATTTGTGCTTCATTATCGATCTCAGCGAGAATAAGTTCTTCTGCTTCAGAGAGGATATTCGTTTTTTCAGAAAGCATGGTAAACCATATTCCTGAAGGTGTTTCATACTCTCCAGAATCTGCTTGAGCTAGGATGAGTGCTCTTTCTGCATTGATATCTTCAAAAAGCATCTGTGCATCTTCATTTGTGAAGAGTTGCTTGAGTTTTGCAATCAATCCCTGATTGTAGATAGTGGTGTAGTTAATAGCGTCCGCTTTTGCCATAATAGAGATCCAATTATTGATCTCTTCATCTTCAAGCGGAGTGTTTCCTGAGATTGGATAGGATAAAAAGTCTCTCTCAGAAGCTGTAAACTCTTTTGCACGTACAACAGAGATATACAAAGAGGAGAGCTCGTTGATATTTTTATCAATTTTTGTAAGCGCAATATCTTCAAGCTCTAAGATCGCTTTGTGTTGTGCTTCACCATAGACATCTTTGTAAACATGTCTAAAGTTTGTTTCTTGTTTATCAACAAGATCTCTGAGCTCTTTAATAGCGTTCATGGAGACACCAAAGCTTGAATCGTTTGTTGAGTTTAAATATGCTTGATATTTTTCATCTACAATATCTCTTTGCTTATGCAATGACTTGAGTGTATTCGCGGAGGAGTTCCCGAGATACATAACCGTCATCCCTCGTTCACGAGAGATATTTCCGATAAGATCATTCAAAATTCTGTTTTGTGTAAGTTTCTCTTTGAGTGTTTCGGCTGATTGGTAGTTTGTGTACGAGTCATATAAAAAATAACTCGTAAGTACAAACAAGAGTGTAATAGGAAGGAGACTGATAAGTCTTAGTCTGTTCTTTAATCCTAGTTGCATGATTAGTCCTCAATCTTGGATAATGAATTTAGTTTTGTTTTGATCGCTTCGATACTATTTTTTGCACTTTGCATATCGTCTGTTGCAATGAGTGTTTCGAGTTCCTGCGTGAAGTCATGAATACGCATATTGTCACTCATCCCTTTAAGCTTCATTGCGGCTTTTTTATATTGCGATGCATCTTCAGCAACAAGAGCATTTTCAAGGTCATTGACAAGCTCTTTAGAGTCTTGGAGATAATCGTTAAAGAGCTCATTAAAACTCTCTTTTGTAAGTCCAATCTCATTTGCAACTACAGATTTGTCATAAGAAGATTGGAATTCATTTTGTTCTTGAGATTCTTCTAAAAGTGCATCTTCATTCATTTCAAGAGGCTCGACATCTTCCATAAAACTGATATCTTCGAGCTCATTGGATGATTCCTCTTCTTCGGATGTATGGACAAAATCATCATCAGCGAGTTCTGCGATTTCGATTTTCTCAGGAACTTGTGAATCATCTACTGAGAGAGGCTCATCCTCAAGTTCTTGTGTGTTGTAATCGAGATAAAGATCCTCATCTTCATCCTCTTTGAAGTCAAGAGCAAAATCATCCTCAATAACTCCATCCTCTTCGTGCACCTCTTGCTCTTGTGGTTTTACCTCTTCCTCTGCGATCTCCTCTTTGATATCAAGAGCAAAATCATCCTCTGTAAAATCATCCTCTACAGACTCTTCTGGGCTTGGGGCTGTGGATGAAACACTTTGTGTTTGTGGAATCTCTTCGCCAGCGAGTTTTGCAATGATTTTATAAAATCTATTGAGGTTGAGTAGAATTTTGTTCACATCATCGGATGTATTGACCGTTACCAAGACATCAAAAGCATCTTCAATTCTTAAGTTCGCCGCTACACCTTTGAGCTTGTGTGAAAGGATACGCACGTTGTCAATTTTCCCTTGATCAAGAGACTCATAAAGTTCGTCTTTAAATTCATAAGCTTGATTGATAAAGTCTTGAATGAACTCTTCGATAAGATCAAGAGGAAGACCAAGCTCTTCAGAAGCAACATGTGGATCATAGACATAATTGTAATCAAAGTCATCATCTTCTGCTATTACTGCTTGGGATGGTGCCGCTTTATTCGCTGGCTGTTTCTCTTCTACTACAGGTTCTAGAGTCTCAGAGACATCGGCATGAATATCATCGAGATCAAGCTTGAAATCATCCTCATCTTGGGCTTGTGTTGCAGGGATCTCCTCTTGTGGAATCTCTTCATCAAGATCTAATTCAAGTTTGTCATCACTTTGCATTTCATCAAACTCATCGATCATGATCTCAGGAGCTTCTTCGTAGCTATCTTCTATCGGTACTATTGCTTCGGGCTCAGGTTTTATCTCAGGAGTTGAAGCCTCTTTAAGGGGAGGAGTCTCTACTGCAGCGTATTCCTCTTCTTGTGGTGCTACATAAGAAGTTTTGAGAAGAGGCTTATCGAGGATATCATCAGAGATATTTTGAGATTCCTCTTTGCTCAGCTCTCTAAGGTTTGCCAAAGTAACAGAATAAGCCTTTTGAGTAGGATCAACAATGAGGTAGATGGTGTCAATATGGAGTGTGGCTTTGTAGCTCTTACCACCCGCATGAATAATAACCTTTGTATCTTCATTGCTTTGTGCACAGGTAATAAAATCGATCCAGTGGACATGTTTAAAATCATGGATATATCCAGGCGTTTTGACAAAAAGTTCTGCAAAGTCGTTACATTCAGCGAGTAGTTTGCCCAAATCAGAAAAACCAAGAGCTTCAAGATCACGCTTGTCAATTCCTACAAATTCTTTTTTATGGTTGTATATCAGCATCCCCAGTTCCTTATTTCTCTTGAGCTTCTGCTTGTAGCATCTTTGCGTACAGCTCTTCGTTTTCTTTAATATCTTTTCTTGATGCGGCTTTTCTTGCGGCTATATATCCTGTGACTTGAAAATCATCATCTAAGATAGGAAGGATCTCAGAATCAACCCAATAATACAAACCATCTTTGCGTAAGTTTTTCACGATCCCATTCCAAGCTTGCCCACCTTTGATCGTATCCCACATCTTTGCAAAAACTGCTTTTGGCATATCTGGATGTCTGATAATATTATGTGGTTTGCCGACAAGTTCCTCGGCCCTATAGCCAGAAACTTCACAAAACTTTCTATTTGCATAGGTTATAATCCCCTGCAAGTCCGTTTGACTTATTATAACTCTGCCTTCGTATATATACTCTTCATCTACAGGTGTTACTTTACTCATTCAAAAACCTTAATTTGTTATGATTAACCTACTATAAGTGGTACAAATATATCATAAAATATTGAAGAAAAACTTATTTGTAAATATTTTTTATAGTTTTTGCATCATTTTTATTTAAAATTTCACTAATTTCATCAATGCTTAATTTTCTTAAGGCATCAAAAGTTCCAAAATGATTGAGTAGCTTGATGATTTTTGCTTGAGATATTCCATGTAAACTTAAAAGTTTACTCTCTTGATCTTGCTTCAGTTTTGTTTTTTTGTGAAAGGTGATCGCCGCTCGGTGTGCTTCATCTCTGAGGTTTTGAACCCATTGAAGTCTTTTATCGCTACTGAGTAAAGAAAAACTTTGCTCTTTGGTATGTACGATGTCGTTGGCTTTTCCTTTAGCTCTGTGTGTTTTTGCATCAATCTTTTCTTTTGAGATCGCGATCACATCGAGTTGTGTGCCACTGGACTCGACAATGTCAAGAGCAAGTTTGAGCAGAGTCTCCCCTCCGTCTATGATCCACAGATCAGGGGGTGAGTTTTTAGAAAAACTTGCTACTCTTCGCGTAAGTGTCTCACGCATCTGTGCATACTCATCACGCGCTTCAAGGTGATAGGTACGGTAGCTTTTTTTATCAAAGGCACCGTGGTCATACACAACCATTGCACCCACCGTCGCAACTCCTGAGATATGAGAGTTGTCAAATACTTCCACTCTATTTGGAACCCTTTGGAGCCCAAAAAGTTCTTGGATCTCCTTGTAGAGCTTGGTGTTTTCCCCTTTGATATCTTTTTTGAGAAGCTCTGTGGCATTGAGCAAGGCAAGCTCGATGATCTTCTTTTTATCTCCCCTTTGTGGGATGAGAATTTGCGCTTTTTTTTCAAAAAGTTGTGTGAGGTGCTCTTCTATCACCTCAAGTGCATCAAATTTTTTCATCACAAGGATTGGAGCGATGATAGGGGGTTTTTCATTGGCATAAAAATCAAGAAGCACCCTTTGGTAAAACTCATCCTCATCATAACCCTCATTGAGCTGGATAAAATCGTGGGAAGAGGAGATAATACGCCCCTCTCGCATAAACATCCGAACCACAACAGCGCGAGATTCTGAATTTTGCACCACAAAGATATCGTAGTTTTCTTTGCTTGCAAAATCTATCTCACTTTTGATCTGTGAGCGCTCAATGCGTTCAATTCTGTCGCGGATCTCGAGCGCTTCTTCAAAGCGTAGCTCCTCAGAGTAAAACTCCATCTTCTCTTGGAGCGCTTTTATGAGGAGGTGTTTGTTCGTTATGAGCTCTTGTGCGCGTTCGAGCTCTTTTTGATACGCACTCTCTAAGCCAGTTATCTCACAAGGACCCAAACATTTATCTATTTGATAATAAAGACAAAGTTTTTTAGATTTGAGGCAACTCTTTTTTTGCACAAGTTTACAGAGTTCATACAAAGAGTCCAAAATATCACGCGCAGCGACAGAGTAAGGTCCAAAATAGGTGATGTCAGAACTCTTGATCACTTTTCTTGTGATCTCGTAGCGTGGAAATTTTTGGCTATCGTCTCTATAGATATAGGGGTAGGTTTTATCATCACGGAGCAAGATATTGTATTTTGGGTGAAGTTGTTTGATAAGGGAGTTTTCAAGGATAAGTGCATCGTGTTCTGAATTGACCACGATATAGTCCATGCTCACCGTTTGCTCGATCATCTTGGTGATACGCAGGGAGAGCTTAGGGTTTGGTCTGAGTGATGGGGTAAAGCCAAAATAACTTTTCACCCTTTTTTTAAGACTCTTTGCTTTTCCTATATAAAGCAAGCGACCGTTTGCATCAAAATATTGATACACACCAGCGGAATCTGGGAGATTTTTGATCTTCTCTTCTAGTTGCATTGTTTGGCTTTGATAATCTTTTGAATAGAGGCGATAAGGGAGTGAAGCTTTTCATCATGAACTGTGATCTCAAAATCCCCTTTTGCTCGCTCTGGATAAGAAAGTTCTCCTCTGGCTTGCGTTGTTTGTGTTTGCATAGAAGGGGTGTGTGTTACAAATGCCTTGATATCTAGTATCACATTGTCGCTACACTCGTGTGGTGTGTGGAATTTTAAAGCACTTTTAATATTTTGTATACTATTATCGAATTCTTGTTTACCCGCGGGATGGCTAAACACAAAAAAGAGGGTATTATTTTTAATGTAAGCGAACTTGATCATCTTTTGCACAAGCGGCATAAACATCGATTGTATTTTGCTAATACATTTATATTTTAACAGTTTAGAGAATTGAGGCTTATTTTGAAGAGAATTTATAATCTGACTAGCTTTTTTCATATGGTAATTATAGCAATGTTTTTGTTAAGTTTGAATGGGTGTGGCTATAAAGGTGACCCCTACCATGAAGAGATACAAGAAAATGACGCAAACGTAGAATTTATTATCAAAAAGTCGTCTGAAGAAAATAACCAAAGCACAAAGAGTAGATAATGCAATATGACGTAATAATTATTGGTGCAGGGGTAGCAGGTTTGTATGCCGCTATGAATATACCAAAAGAGAAAAAAGTGTTGATCATTAATAAAAGGGAGACCTTTAAATGTAACACTTTTTACGCACAGGGGGGAATCGCCCTTGCAGTGGACAAAGATGATATCCCTTTGCATGTCAAAGATACACTCGCTGCGGGTGATGGTCTGTGTGAGCAAAAAGCAGTTGAGGTACTTAGTGATAACTCACGTGAAGTGGTAGATGATCTTGTCGCTCGTGGATTTGAGTTTGACCGTGATGAAGAGGGTAATCTACTCTATACAAAAGAGGCCGCACACTCAACCAATAGAATCATGCATGCTGGTGGAGATGCAACAGGGCGTTATCTGCACTATTTCTTACTCTCAAATAACCCACATCCGATGCTTAGTGATGCACGTGTGGTAGATCTCTTGATTGAAGATGGGGTCTGTTATGGGGTGAGTGTCTTAGACCATAGGGAGACACGTAATATTTATGCTCGGGATGTAATCATTGCAAGTGGTGGCGTGGGTTCTTTATATGAGTATCATACAAATGCACCAACGATCAGTGCTGATATGCAGGGGCTTTGTTTGATGAAGGGGATTGAGCTAGAGCGTATGGAGATGATGCAGTTTCACCCAACTGTTTTTGTCAAAAGTGCTGATGCACAAAAGCTTCTTCTCACCGAAGCCCTTCGTGGAGAGGGTGCAACTGTAGAAGATGAAGCGGGTGAGCGCTTTTTATTTGATTATGATGAGCGTGGAGAACTTGCTTCTCGTGATATCGTGAGCAAGTCGATCTACGATCACACGAAAAAAACAGGGATGCAAACCTATCTTGCTTTTCATAACTTTGAAAAAGAGTATTTTATCCACCGCTTTCCAAATATCCATAAAAGTTTGAAACTGCTAGGTTATGATGTGCCACAGCAACGTGTGCCGATCTCCCCAGCTTTTCACTATGCTATAGGTGGGATCAAAACAGATTTGAATGCAAGAGTGCCAAGTGTTCTTAACCTTTACGCTGTTGGAGAGGTGGCGTCTACGCGTGTTCATGGTGCAAATAGACTCGCTTCAAACTCTCTTTTAGAGGGTTTGGTCTTTGGTAAAAGAGCAGTTGAAGATATTCTCTCAAAAGAGCAAAAACCAAAACTAATGAAAGAGTTTGGCATAACAGATGAGGTGATGAGTTATAAAGAGGATAAAGCCAAAAAGAATCTTTTACGTCAAATCATGTGGCAGAATGTATCGATTGTGAGGACGAAAAAAGGCTTGCATCACGCATTAGATGAGATTAATGCTCTTTTAAAAGAAAAAATTGGTAGACTTTTAAAGTTTCGTTTGCTTACAGCCAGAGCTATAGTTCAAGCAGCGCTTGCGCGAGAGAAATCAATCGGTGTACATACTATCATAGAGGAGAATGAATGACAAGAGTTGAAGAGGGGATTCCTCATGCAGTAGATCTCGCAGTGGAACCATTTGGGTGGTTTTTACTTGCGATATTTGTTGTGGGGTACTATTTTATCGCAGCAGAGGAGAAGTATCATATCAATAAAGCGAAACCTGCTTTATTTACAGGTACTTTTATGTTTATGTTGCTTGGGGCTTATTACGCTTTTAACGGGCTGGATTTTAGACCGTTTGACACAGAGATCGCACACCTTATACTAGAGATTGCGGAGATCTTTTTCTTCTTATTTGTTGCGATGACATATATTGAGGCTCTTATTGAGAGAAATGTTTTTGACGCGCTCAAAGAGAAGCTGATGCGCGCGGGATATAGTTATAAGCAACTTTTTTGGGTCACTGGTTTTCTTGCATTTTTTATCTCACCAGTTGCAGATAACTTAACGACGGCATTGATCCTCTCAACGGTACTTATTACGATCGAGAAGAATAATAAAGAGTTTCTTGTTCCCTCAGCGATCAGTATCGTAGTAGCGGCAAATGCGGGTGGTGCGTGGTCTCCATTTGGAGATATTACGACACTTATGGCATGGTCTGCAGGCAAGGGTGATTTTACTGACTTCTTGTTCTTATTGCCAGCCTCACTCTCAGGGTGGCTTGTAACTGCATATATTCTCAGCCGTTTTATTCCGGACACAACACCGGCAAAGCTTGAAAATATTGAAGAGGTGCGTATCCATAAAGGTGGAAAAATGATTATTTTCCTTGGGGTACTCACTATTGCAATGGCGGTACTTGGCAAACAGATCATGCACTTGCCACCAATGTGGGGAATGCTCTTTGGTCTTTCACTCTTAAAACTTTACGCAATAAGCTTGAAAAAACACCATGACCATGATATTCAGATCTTTAAGTCGGTTGCAAAGATTGAAAATGATACGCTTCTTTTCTTTTTTGGTATCTTAGCAGCGGTCGGAGCACTTCACTTTGCAGGTTTCTTAGCGCACGCAGTCAAGCTTTATGACATGTTCGATCATACTACTGTAAATATCGGTGTGGGCTTCCTCTCAGCGATCGTAGATAATGTTCCTGTGATGTCAGCGGTGTTAAAATCATCTCCTGATCTTGAGCTCTCTCAATGGATGCTTGTTACACTTACAGCAGGTGTGGGTGGTTCACTCATCGCCTTTGGTTCAGCTGCTGGTGTGGGCGTGATGGGGAAACTCAGAGGTGTTTATACTTTTGGTTCCCATATGAAATTTGCGTGGACCATTCTTATTGGTTACTTTGTTTCGATCGCAGTTTGGTATACACAATACGAAATTTTAGGTCTTTACATTAAACATTAATCTTAGTTATTGTATCCTTTCATATCTTGAAAGGGTACGCCCCCTTCTTTAAAATAATCAGCGTATATTTTACTTCCCAATAAAAGGCATTTTTATGACAAATGTTAGCATCATCGTTTTAGATTTTGGTTCACAGTACACACAACTTATCGCTCGTAGACTACGTGAGGATAAGATCTATTGTGAAATTCTCCCTTATCATACATCCGTAGAAGATATTCAAGCAAAAAATCCAAAAGGGGTCATCCTAAGTGGTGGACCATCTTCTGTGTATAGCAAGGATGCTTATGAGGTAGATCAAGGTGTATACAAAATGGGGATACCTGTTCTTGGAATCTGCTATGGTATGCAAAGAATCGCAGTAGATTTTGGTGGAAGTGTTATCCGTGCAGATCACCACGAGTATGGAAAAGCAGAACTCAAAATTGAGAAATTTGCTAATGGTGAGGTTTCTCCACTTCTCGCAGATTGTGATGATGAGAGAATCGTATGGATGAGCCATACAGATAAAGTAGATACGCTTCCTGAGGGCTTTGTCCCTGTAGCAACTTCAGCGAACTCCCCATACGCAGCGATCGCAAATGAAGAAAAACGTATCTATGCAATGCAATATCACCCAGAAGTACAACACTCAGAAGAGGGTTATTTAATGCTTCGTAACTTCGCAAAAAATATTTGTGGGATTACAGAAAAATGGAAAATGGAGCACTTCTTAAAAGAGCAGATCAAACTTATTCGTGAAAAAGTGGGTGATGCAAAAGTACTTTGTGGTCTGAGTGGTGGCGTGGATAGCTCTGTTGTTGCTGCAATGCTTTATGAGGCGATCGGTGATCAACTTATTCCTGTTTTTGTAGATAATGGACTTTTGAGAAAAGGGGAGAGAGAGCAAGTTGAAGAGATCTTTAAAGTAAATCTTAAAGCTCCTTTAGTTGTTGCAGATGCACGCGATCTCTTTTTAGGTCGTTTAGCTGGTATCAGTGATCCTGAGCAAAAACGTAAGATCATTGGTCATACTTTTATCGAAGTTTTTGAAGCAGAAGCGAAAAAGCATGATGGGATCAAGTTCTTAGCACAAGGGACACTCTACCCGGATGTGATCGAGTCTATCTCTGTCAATGGTCCATCTGAGGTGATCAAATCTCACCACAATGTGGGTGGACTTCCTGATTGGATGGATTTTGAACTTATCGAGCCACTACGTGAACTCTTTAAAGATGAAGTGCGTAAAATTGGACTCGAACTTGGTCTTCCAGAATCGATGATCAATCGTCACCCATTCCCTGGACCAGGTCTTGCAATTCGTATTATGGGAGATGTAAATGAGGCGGATCTTACTCTTTTAAGAGAAGCGGATGTAATCCTTTTAGATGAGCTCAAAGCGAGTGGATACTACGCAAAAACATGGCAAGCATTTGCTGTACTTTTAAATGTAAAATCAGTCGGTGTAATGGGCGATAATCGTACCTATGACAACACTGTGTGTGTTCGTGTTGTTGAGGCTGTGGATGGAATGACAGCAACATTTGCACATCTTCCACATGACCTCTTAGAGAGAATCTCTCGTCGTATCATTAATGAGGTGGATGGGATCAATCGTGTTGTATATGATATCTCCTCCAAGCCACCAGCAACAATCGAGTGGGAATAAAATCTTACAAGATTTCAGCACACTTTGAAATGATTTGGACACAAGGTAGATATACTACCTTTTAGTCCAAAAACATTCCAAATTGCACTAAACTCTTGAAGATTTTTGATCTTAAAAAACTTTATGTTTTTTAGAGTTTTCTATAGAAAGTGATTCTTATGCCTCCTCAAAAAATTTACCTTTTTTCTCTTAGTGCCCATCCTGATACGATTCATATACCCTCTTTGGATGTAGAACACAGGTCTCCTGAGATAGACTTTGCAAACTATGATTATTTTCTTATTACATCCAAGCAAGCGATCAAGGCTTTAGAAAATTATGACAATCTTCTTTTAGCCCCAGCGATCTGTGTTTCTACAAAGACTGCAGAAGCATATCAAAAGATCGGGGGAAAGGTTTTGGATGTAGGAGATGGCTATGGCAAAAGTCTTGTCGCAAAGGTAGAAGCACATGATAAAAAGAGCAGATGGCTTTATTTGCGTGCGAAAAGTATTGCAAGTGACTTTGTTGCTGTGCTTCAAAACAAAGGCTACGCAATAGATGAAAAAATTGTTTATGAGAGTGAATGTTCACAAGCAATTTTAGATGTGGATGTAGAAGAGGATGCAATACTTATCTTTACATCCCCATCAAGTGTGAAGTGTTTTTTAAAAACCCATAGCTTTTCGAAAAAGCACAAAGTGGTTGCGATTGGAACGACAACACAACAGGCTCTGCCAGAAAATGTGAGTGCACAAGTGTGTGATGCAAGTTCGATAGAATCTTGTGTAAAAATCGCGCAAACTTTGTAGGATTGCAAAGAAAAATCAAGTATCACTTTTGTATAATAATGTTTATAGTCTGGGTAGTTCGCTCTATCGCACATATGAGGGTTCTACATTTTCAACAGGTGAACCAGTTTTGATTTCGTGTGTCGGTGACTTCGTTTGAGGCACGTTGACTCTGCCGAGAAGCTGCCGCCGTTAGATCTTATCCTCTTCACCCAAATTCGGCTTTGAGAACCAAAGCTACTGCGAAACGGCTACCTGGGCTATAAATAAAAACTGTTGAATTGATCGATAGGAACTATCTATGAATTACACAGTTTAAATGGAGAGAGAATGAAAATATTGATTTTAGGTAATGGTGCAAGAGAGTTTTCTATAGGGCGTACGATCAAAAAGGAAAAAGTGGATCACGAACTTTTTTACATGCCAGGAAATGGAGCAACCCACCAACTCGGAACGAACATCTCAATAAAAGACTATAACGAACTAGCACTCTGGGCAAAAGAGAATAGCATTGAGCTTACCATCGTTGGACCTGAAGCTCCTCTTGTTGATGGTGTGGTCGATATTTTTAAATCTCACGGGCTTACTATTTTTGGGCCAAGCAAAGAAGCTGCACAGCTAGAGGGCTCAAAAGTTTATATGAAAAACTTTTTGGCAAAATATAATATCCCTACAGCTCGCTATATTGAGACAGATTCTATTGAAGATGCTTTTAAATTTACGGCTACGCTCGAGGCTCCTATCGTTGTTAAGGCAGATGGTCTTTGTGGTGGTAAAGGTGTGATCATCGCACAAAGTCATGATGAAGCAAAAATTGCAATTAGCGAGATGCTCAGTGGAAAAAGCTTTGGAGATGCTGGAAAAAAAGTGATCGTCGAAGAGTTTTTAGATGGCTATGAGCTTTCGATGTTTGCAGTGTGTGATGGGGATGATTTTATCCTTTTACCAGCGGCGCAAGATCACAAACGTCTTTTAGATAATGATGAGGGTCCAAATACAGGTGGAATGGGTGCGTACGCTCCTACACCTCTTGTAGATGATACGCTTTATGAAAAAGTTAAAGAGCGCATTATCCGTCCAACTTTAGATGGGATGAAAAAAGAGAATGCTCCTTTTGAGGGAGTTCTTTTTATCGGGATCATGGTTGTAAAGGGTGAACCGATCACTTTAGAATTTAATGTGCGTTTTGGAGATCCTGAATGTGAGATATTGATGCCACTTATGACATCGAGTGTAAGTGATATGTTTTATAAAGCAGCAACCAATCGTCTCGCAGAGATCAAAGTGGAGTTTTCTAAACAATACGCTGTAGGTGTGGTGATGGCGAGTGAGAACTATCCATATTCAAGTTCAAAACCTGCAGAGATCATCTTGGATGACGTCCACCATGAAGAGATAGAAAAATATACACACATCTCTTTTGCAGGAGTTTCGTTGCAAGACGATATCCTCTATGCAGATGGTGGACGTGTACTTGTATGTGTTGGGCTAGGTGATACGATTAAACAAGCTCGTGATAGAGCTTATATGCGTTGTGGACAGGTACACTTTGCAGGGAAAAAACTACGTAGTGATATCGCTTATCAGGCACTTTAAAATATGAATGAAGAGATAGAAAATAAGCTTTTTAGAGAAGATCTTACGTTAGCAGATACTAAAAAGCGTGCTGTGGCATTTTTGATCGATGAGCTTCTTCTCTCTTTTGTGCTGATTCTCTCTTTATCTGATTCCTTTTCAAATGCAAAAACAATGGAGGAGATGATCCATCTCACAAACTCTTTTGTTTTAGAGTATATGGCGATCAAGATCATCTATCAGGCTTTTTTTGTGATGCAATATGGAGCTTCGCTAGGAAAAATAGTGATGAAGATACGAGTGATAGAGATCACTACAATGCAAACTCCAAATGTGCTGAGTGCACTCAACCGTGCTATTTTTCGCGTCATCAGTGAGATGCTCTTTTATTTGGGTTTTTTGTGGGGACTCTTAGATCCTGCACGCCAAACCTGGCATGATAAAACTGCAAAAACTTTGGTTGTAAATGCTTAAATCTTCTCTCATACTTCTTTTTTGTGTACTCAGTTTATTTGCCCAAGAGAGTGAGAAAGTTGAAGTATACGCTAATACAATGGACTCTAAAGGCTCAATTGTGCAAGCAAGTGGGGAAGTGATCGTTGTTTATAAAGACTATTTTTTAAGTGCAAAAAGAGCACGCTATGATAAAACGACAGGCGAACTCGAACTTTTTGATAATGTGCGTGCGAATAATGCTGGAGTCTATAAGCTTCTTGGCTCCTATGCGAAACTTAATATTGCTAAAAAAGAGAGAACCTTTCGCCCTTTTTATATGCTCGACAATGAGTCCCGTGTTTGGCTCAGTGGTGATGAGGGGTGTGCATTTGATAAAGATATAGAGATAGACTCAGGTGTTATGAGTGGATGTGATCCAAAAGATCCACTATGGAAGATGGAGTTTTCCTCTTCTGAGTATAACACAGACACAAAATGGCTTAGTCTCTATAATGCTAGAATTTACATCTATGACATCCCAGTCTTATACACCCCTTATATTGGTTATTCTCTTGATACAACACGTCGTACTGGTCTACTAGTCCCTACATTTGGAATCTCTTCAAAAGAAGGTTTTTACTACGAACAAGCACTTTATATCGCCGAGCAAAATTGGTGGGATTTAGAATTGAGACCACAAGTGAGAACTAATCGAGGAGAGGGACTCTATGGCGACTTTCGTTTTGTAGATAGTGCTGTTTCAAGAGGAAGTTTGAGAGCTGGAGTTTTTAAAGAACAAAGTGCGTATCTAGAAGAGTATATTTATCCTAATTTGCTAGAAGAGGGTCAGACTCAGTTAGATGAAGCTGAGCTTCCAAATGACAAGCACTATGGATTTAATTTAGAATACGACAATAAAGATGTGCTCAATCAATGGTTAGGAACATCTCTTCAAGGGCAATCTGGACTCTATATTGATATCAACAATATGAACGATGTTGATTATCTCAACCTTGCAACTAGTAATGCTCTAAAAAATGTAACAGCAACACAGGTGCTTTCACGAGCAAACTTTTTTTATAATACTCAGCAGAACTATTTTGCGACATATTTTAAGTACTTTAAAAATTTGACACTCGATTCTAATAAAGAAACAATACAAAAACTTCCGACAGCGCACTATCACAACTATTTACAAACTTTTTTTGATCAGCATCTGTTCTATAATATAGATATTCAGAGTAATCATCTTCATCGTGAAGTTAATAAAAGAGTGATTCAAACAAATATAAATGTGCCTGTAACACTTCAAACTTCGGCATTTGATGAGTATTTAAATCTCTCCTATACATCCCAAAACTATGCACAACACTCTCGTTTTTCAGGAAAAGATGAAAGAGTAGATATTGAATATGAAAATGGTATCTATGCATCCAATACAAATAAGTTTAGAGCATCAAGTATGCTTACCAAAGCTTTTGAAGAGAATGTTCATGTGATCGATTTTGGGCTAACTTATACTACAAAAGGCTCAGAATATAAAAGTGGCTATTATGAAAATAATCAAGAGTTTTGTGAGGAGATTATAAATAAAAATAAACCCCAGTGTGAATTTTATACTCTATCTAATACGCAAGAAACATTGCAAATAGATTTTGGGCAATTCTTATACGACGCAAATGGCAAACAGCAAATCTATCATAGACTAGCTCAGATTGTCTCATTAGAAGAAGATGGAGAAAAAAGTGATCTAGAAAATGAACTAGAGTACCAAATAAATGAGTATATTAGCTATTACAATAATATGTTTTATAATTACGAAGCGAAAAAAATCTCAAAAGCACTCAATAAACTAGACCTGAATTTTAGAGGCCTCACTTTTGGTATATCGCATCTTTATAGAGATACACTCAAGCTCAACACCTTAAATACAAGCTATTTAACATCAACTCTTGGTTATACTTACAACGAGCATTATTCGTATAAAGCGAGTATGAACTATGATGTACAAAATAAAGAGAAAAAAAGTTTAGAAATTGGTTTTATGTACAAAAAAAGATGTTGGGATTTTGGACTTAGTTTTGTAGAAAATATGCGACCTGTATCTACAAATAATATTCTCAATGATGGTCCTGAAAGATTTTTGATGCTGAGTATTGTACTTAAACCATTGATGAAATCAGGTGGTGCTTCTTCTGATTTCGCATTACGACTTCCTGAAAATCTGGAGGGGAATTAAATGTACGAGAAATATAAAGGGATATTCAAAGACAGAGAAGATGCTGCTTTGAAATTAAGAGACGTAGTCCCTATGCAAAAGCTCAAAGATGAGAAATGGAAAGTGATCGCTGTTTCTAAAGGTGGATTACTTCTTGGATCTCAGCTCTTGGGGCGACTTGAAAATAGACTCGATTTTTTGTTTTCAGAAGCGATCTACGCTCCTAATAATAGTGAGTGTGAAGTTGCACGTGTAAGTGAGAGCGAAGAGATCGTGATTCATGAGAATCTTGTGAGCTCTTTTGATATTAAGTACGATTATATCTATGGTGAAGCACGTCGAAAACATGAAGAGAAGATACTGAGCTATATCTACCAATATAGAAAAGGGAGACACTTCTCATCTATAAAAGACAAGACAGTGTTGCTCATCGATGAGGGAAGTGAAACAGGTTCAAAGTTTATGACCGCACTTAAAACTATTTTGGCACAAAAACCAAAGGCAGTCTATATCGCGGTGCCTATTTTACCTACGGATGTACTGGAGCTTTTAGAACCATTTTGTGATGATATCTATTTTGTGTATGATATTGAGGATTATGTAGAGACACCACTTTATTATAAGCAGCTAGATAGTGTAAGCGAAGATGTGATAGAAAAATTATTAGAAAGTAAAAAAACGGAGAAGAATAAGAATGAAATATGATGTAAAGCTAGAGTTAGAAAACAAAAATGAAGAGTACTCTTTTCATGAAGTGGCAAAACAAGCAAATGGAGCTGCGTGGGTAAAGTCAGGTGATACGGTTATTTTAGCAACTGTTGTTATAGATGAAACAGAGATCGTCAAAGATGATTTTCTTCCACTCACTGTACAGTATATAGAAAAAACATATGCAGCAGGGAAGATCCCTGGTGGTTTTTTTAAGCGTGAGACAAAACCAAGTGATTTTGAGACACTTACATCACGCATTGTTGATAGATCTATTCGCCCACTCTTTCCAAAAGGTTTTGGCTATCCAACACAAGTAACTATCATGGTCTTTAGTGCCGATAGTGAATGTGATTTGCAAGTTCTTGCACTCAATGCAGCTTCCGCAGCACTTTATGTGAGTGATATTGATATCAATACATCCGTATCTGCGATCCGTAGTGCAAAGGTAGATGGGGAGTTTATTCTCAACCCTACAATGACACAACTCAAAAACTCTACACTCGATCTTTATCTCTCTGGAACAAAAGAGGACCTTTTGATGATTGAGATGCGCTCTATTGGTTCACAAGAAAATGAAGTGATGCTTGATGCGATGATTGATCCTATGCTCAGTGTACAATCGATCCCTAAACATCTCTCTAACGCTATTAGTGAAGAGGAACTCATTCGTATTCTAGAGAAGTCTCAAGCAGTCTTGTTTGAGTCTAATGCAGCGTATGAGAGTGCATTTACTGCTCATAAAAAAGAGACAAAAAAACTAGAATACAAAGCACATACGATCAATGAAGAGATGCTTGAGTATGTACGCACAAACCACATAGCAGACATAAAGAGTGCGATGAATCAGATGGCAAAATCTGAGCGTTCAACGGCTCTGCGTGAACTACGTAAAAACATATTACAGACAAAAACAGAGTGGGCAGATGTAGAGCAAGAAGTGGCTCTGAAAGATGCTATAGAAAAAGTAAAAAAAGAGACAGTGCGTGCACAGATTTTACAAGAGCGTGTACGTGCTGATGGAAGAGCACTGAATGAGATTCGCCCAATCACGATCCATACAAATGTACTTCCAAGTGCACATGCATCATGTTTGTTCACACGTGGGCAAACACAAGCTTTAGTAGTGCTCACAATGGGTGGAGCAAAAGATGCACAGATGTTTGAGAACCTCACAGATGAGGGAACGCAAAATGAAAACTTTATGGTGCACTACAATTTTCCTGGCTTTAGTGTAGGGGAAGCATCTCCAATTATGGGAACAAAAAGAAGAGAGCTTGGGCATGGAAACCTTGCAAAAAGAGCACTTGAACCAATAGTGGACCTTGATGGACAAACGGTGCGTTTAGTTTCTGAGATCTTAGAGTCGAATGGTTCCTCTTCTATGGCTACTGTTTGTGGTGGCTATATGGCGCTCCGTGCAGCAGATATCCCTACAAGTGACACGATCGCTGGAATCGCGATGGGGATGGTAAGTGAGGGTGATAAATATGCGATCCTCTCTGATATCATGGGACTAGAGGATCATGATGGAGATATGGACTTTAAAGTGACAGGCTCCAAAGAGGGTATCACTGCGATGCAGATGGATATAAAGCTCGGTGGAATAGGTCTGGATGTACTCAAAGAAGCTCTTTACCAAGCAAAAGAGGGTCGCTCACATATTATAGATATAATGGAAAAATCTGAACAAGAGATCGAGTTTAATGATGGAGTACTTCCAAGCACTGACTTTTTTCATATCGATCCAAGCTATATTGGTGAAGTGATCGGTCAGGCGGGAAAAACGATTCGTGAGATCATCGAGAAGTTTGAAGTAGCGATCGATATAGACAAAAAAGAGGGCAAAGTTAAAGTTACAGGAAAAAATAAATCTGGAGTAGAGGGTGCAAAAGAGCACATCCAAAGTATTGTCAATGCCCCTAAAGTTGAAAAGATTAAGTATGAAGTGGGTGAAAAATATGAGGGAACGGTCAAAAAGATCGTTGACTTTGGTGCCTTTATAGAGCTCCCAGATGGAACAGATGGGCTTTTACATATCTCTAAAATATCAAATGATAGAGTAGAAAAGGTTTCGGATGTACTCAAAGAGGGGGAGAAGATCAGCGTTGAGATCTTAGAATTTAAAGGAAATAAGATTTCTTTGGGCAGAGCCTAAGAAATTTTCTTCGTTTAAACTATAATTTAGCAAAGATTCTATAAAATCCCGTCAGTCAAATTTCTAGTAGGGAAATCTAGGCATTTATGTTTAGGTTGCTATGTTGTTTTGAGAACATGGTTACGCTAGCCGAACGGATTTGTATTTAAAATTTGGAGAAATATTATGAAAAAAATTCTTTTCGTATTAGTAGCTTTAACTGCTGCTGCGTTTGGTGCTGAAGAAGCAGTAGTAAACGAAACTTTAAAAGCGTACTCTATGATCGCTGCAGGTTTAGGACTTGGTCTTGCTGCACTTGGTGGAGCTATCGGTATGGGTCATACTGCTGCTGCAACAATCGCTGGTACAGCTCGTAACCCAGGTTTAGGTGCTAAACTTATGACTACAATGTTCATCGCTCTTGCAATGATCGAAGCACAAGTTATTTATGCACTTGTAATTGCGTTAATCGCACTTTACGCTAACCCATACTTAGGATAATCTTAGTACCCTCATGACCCCTCGGGGTCAACTCTTTTTAATACAATGCGATCGTGGTGGAACGGTAGACACGCTACCTTGAGGGGGTAGTGCCTTACGGGTGTGAGAGTTCAAATCTCTCCGATCGCACCATAAACCCCTATTTTAAGGGTTTTGAAGCCTCTTTTTGAAAATCACTTTTTTTCTCTACATACCCCGATTATTTATAAATTGATATCGACCTATCAAAATCAGCATTAAATGAATCTATATAATTTACATAAACGTTATAAACCATTTCAGTATTAGCATGACCTAAGAGCTGTGCAAGCTGTACAGGTGAAACTAGATTATGATAAAGCATATTAGTAGCGTATGTATGTCGTGCGTTATATGGTCTACGATAATCTATTCCTAACTCTTCAAGAGCAGGCTTCCAAAATTTATTGACAAATACGTCCGTATGTCTATAAGGTTTTTTATATTGAGTAATGAAAAGGTATTCATTATCATGTGAGTTATAAAGCTCCATAATGTATGGCTTAAGTAGCTCAATGATCGGAACTTCTCTTATGCTGTAAGTTGTCTTAGGTGTACTCTCACCAAAACGTGAGCGTGTACGTTGGACTTTGATCGTATTTTTGTCAAAATTGATATCTGTTTTTTTGAGTGCTATGATCTCGCCACTTCTCATACCCGTATAAAATGCAATAGCTAGATAATGCTTATAATTAAAGTTCTTAGCTAGATTCATAATCAATCTAACTTCATCAGCTGTAAAAGGTTTGATTTTTGGAGCTTTATATTTTGGAAGCTTTACAACCGATACGGGATTTCTTTGTATCACTTCATCATGGTAAGCCTCTTGAAGTACACCTCTAAGAACACTTAAATAAATTCTTTGAGATTTTGAGCCTATATCATCAAGAGAGTAAAGAAATTTTTTTACATCACTAGGGCGAATCTCTGTTACATCCATATCAGAGAAAAATGGATTAATGCGATCTCTGATGATGTTTGAGTATTTATCTAATGTAGAATTTTTTAACTCATGTTTTTTAAAGTCTAAATATAGATCAGAGTAATGAGAAAATTTAATCATTATTCAATGTCTCCGTAAAGTTTTAATAAAAAATCAACGTCTGATCCTTTTTTAGTTTTACCATTAAATTTGTCTCTTGCTTTTTTTGAAGCAGTAGAATGTAAATCTTTACATTTTTTAGAACAGTATTTACGTAGAGGTGAATTAGGCTCAAACTGTGTAAGGCAATTCATACAATAAACAAAACGAGTATATTTTAGAGGCTTGTAGTGATCTTTTGCCCATTGTAATTTATAGAGACGATGATTTTCATCACTACATTTTTTTGAACAAGAAATTTGTGAACCATGATATGTATAAAAATCTTTTTTACAAATTTGGCAAACACGATAAAAACCATTATCAATAAAACCTTTTTTTATAAGAAAATCTTTTCTATCTCTTATAAAAGAATGAATAGATAAAACTGATCTTTTTAATTTTTTTGATAGATCATAAGTAGGAATTTCACGATACAAAGAAATTAAAAGATCAATTTGATATTCTGACCATTTAAAATCTTTGCGATGTATATTTAATTCATAAGCTTTTTTTCTTACATTAGTAGAAGATTTACCAATAGCATCGCCTATCTCTTTAGAAGTTTTATATTTGTAGTTCTCAGTTAAATATTGTAATTGATATTTAGTCCATCCCTCACGTAATGACATTTTAAAATACCTCCTCAGCTTCTAAATGTAGATAATGGGATGTGGTTTCAACCACGTGAGAGAAAAACTCATCTTGATAGTGTGATAAATCTACTTTTTGCTCATCTAGTAAGCCCTTATCAATCATCAAATTTTTTGTAATCGCATAGTGCTTTAAGTTACAAGTTTCGATATCTAAAGAGTGAAAGTAATTATATAGCTCTAGCATATTCATCTCGTATGGTTTTTTAGTGTGTTTAGATACGTTACCATTAAAATAAGAGAAATGTTCACCATCGATATCAATAGGAATAGCTTTATATTTTTTAGGCTTTTTATACTTTGGAATAGAAGAAACTATAACTTTTTTATTTTCTTTGATCTCACCTATTACTTGAAATTCTTTATCATTACGAATGAGTTTAATTTGTCCTCTATCGTAAAGAATCTCACGGGAGCTATCAAGATCAATAAAATGAAAATAATCATCTTCTTTACTCCACTCACAAAGTTTTGAATCTGAATAGATAAAATCTGTAAGGTAATGCCAATCTTTTTCTATTGCATAACACTTTTGATAAACCCATTGAGGGACTGTAAACTTAGAAGTAACACAACGCATAATCCTATGCTTTATAAACCATGCTTGTATATAGTCTAAATCGTTTTGATTTTTAACATCTTTGAAAGATTTAGTAATATATTTGAGAATATAGCCCGCAGGGTTATTAATATCTTCAATAAATCCCTCTTTTTCATTTTGTGGAGCAGGGAAATGAGAAATAAAAGAGTTTTTAACCATTTCATTATATTCTTTAGGAATGTATAGCATTATATGAAAATGTGGTACACCATCTTTTTTATGAGGCTCACACGTACGAATGTACATATATTTTTTATTTAATTTACGCATCTTTTTAAAAACATACGAAGATAAAAATTTCTTGTATTGATAATTCAACACGTTGTATAAGTCTTTGATGCTAAAAGATTGTTTGAGATTTATTTTGTCGTGTAAATATCCGTAAATGTCATTATTTGGAATTGATCTTAAGATCTCTTTTTGCTTTGCTTCATCAAAACTCTCAAATCTTGAAAAATAAGATTTTAAAAAATCTCTATAAAAACCATCAAGAGTAATGGTTACAAAAACGGGAACGAGATCAAACGCTTGAGAGTAATCTGTCATAGTGTTGATCTTGTTTGTAAGTTGAGCGTAATATCTCTGTGAATGATTCGCAGAAAAAGAAACATCTAAAAGAGTTTTAATTTGTCCACTTGAAGTAGTGAAGAAATTATCTTGTAAATACTTTTTTTGTAAATCAATTTTATTATTGATATTTTCGAGATCGTAAACTGTTAAACCGTACATAGTGTCACTCCTATTGTAATGTGTCTGAAAACTTTTGTTAAATTGACAAGGGGCGTCGTTACTCCGCCTTGATTTCGTTCGCAAGCTCACGAAGATCAAGAGCGTAGTCTTCTCGCCCGTTGGGCAAAACCTCAATTGATATAGCTATATTCAACTCTGTTTCACTCTCATTTGTGTATTGAAAAATTGAACCTAGATAAGGAATACCAGAGAGATAAGGGATTGAATAATCGTTAATTTCTCTTTTGGTACGTTTCAATCCTGAAAGGAGAAGAACATCACCATAATTGACGTTTGAAAGGCTCTTAAGCTCACGTTTATAAGTTTGAGGGATATTATCTTGACTTTGAGAAATAATGTCCTCAACGATAAGAGAGAGATCAAGAGATACATAATCATCATAAATAAATGCAATGCCGTCAATTTTTAATCCCACATCTTTATACTGGATAGATTCATTCTGTGAAGTATTTGCGGATTCTGTTGTAGTAGTGGAAGTTTTGAAAGGGATATTCTGAACAGCTTTAAAAACGAATTTATCATTATTACGAGCTAGAACATAAGGGCTTTGTTTAATGTTTATAACTCCCTCAGTATCTAAAAAAGAGAGAGCGAGATTAAAATCAGTACTTTGATAAGTCAAAGTAGATGAAGAAACGGGGGAAATGATAGAAGATAAAAAAGACTCTAAATTAAAATTACTATCATAAGAGGAACGAGAAAAAGAAGATATACCCCTCTCTTGAATATCACTAGATGAATACTCAAAAATAGTGATTTTTAAAGTCACTTGTTGAGATTGAACATCTAGAGAAATAAGATCATTTAAAATATGTTCATAATTATTTTCTAAAGACTCAAAATAAATTATATTTGAATCATTCATATAAACATTTTTTATATTTTTAAAATTGAGATAATTTGTGAGATCTTTGTAAGAATTATTTTTGATTTTATATGAGTAAAAAGAAGATGAAGAACTCTTTTTATTTAATATGTATATTGAATCCCTTTTTATTAAATAGTATCCTTTAAGAGATAAAAAAGTATTGTAAGCATTAAAAACATCTTGTGTATTAGTAAGATCAGGAAAATTATAAGATATTGAAGTATTGATATCGGATGAAATCAAAATATTCTTTTTAGATATAAAACTAACCTCATTCGTAAATTGTGCAAGCGATAGATTATTTTTATTCTCAAAAGCACTAAGAGAAAGGCTTAGGAATAATATTAGAAAAATCTGTATTTTCATTTTCGTGATCTCCTTGAAATAAGTTTAAAAAATCCGAAGAGATTAAAAAATAGATAATTTGCATATCATTAGAAAGACTTTGAGAATCAATGAATTTTATTTTGTATTCATCTTTAAACATTGAAAAAAAGCCAATAGGAATATAATTATTTTTATATACGCAAAATTTTGAAGAACATTTAAGAGAAAGAAAAATTTGATCTATTGATATGCTACTAATTTGATTCAATTCATTTTTTGAAGAAGTAACACTTTGAACGTAGGAAGTAGATATATTTTTATTTGGAGTAGTAATTTGATCGGGCTTATCAGATGATCGTAAATTGACAAAAGTAAAAAGACCAGCTACAACAATAATTAAAAAAATAAAAGCAAGAATCAAATATTTAAGTACAACATTCTTAGCTTCAACATTATCACCACTTTTATAAAGCTCAAATACATTTTTATCTTTTTTAATTTTTAAACGTCCACTATGTGAAGATTTAGAAAGACGAGAAGATATAAAAGAGTCATAAACTAAATATTTTCGATTTAAAACAAGTGTAGTGGGCTTAGCTTGATAAAAATATTCAGAAAAACTTTTATATTTTGAAAAAATGAGAGCGAGATTTTGAGTGATTAAAATAATATCATGGAACAGATGGCGATGATAAGAAAGCCACCAAATGAGAACAGTATCGGATGTATCAAAAAAATTATGACATTCATCAATCACAAAAAGAGTTTTATATATTTGAAGCTCTTTACATTTTGCTATCAATTCATCATCTGAAGCTTTAGATTTGTAAAGATTATGGAGCTCTATAATCTTAGGTTTAAATTCATCATAATCAAAAGGATAAACATTTTTTAAAAGATCAAATTTAAATTCATTAATATTTGTATAACAATTAAGATAATCTTTTTTTAGTTCTTTTTTAGCATGTGGAGAATCAGAAAAATTATGAAAAATTGTATAAACAGCTTTATAGGTTTTTCCGCTACCAGGAACACCAGTAAGAAAAGTAATCATAACCTAGACACCAGTTTTCATAATAGAAGATACGATCCCAAAGACTTCTTTATAAAAGGCATTGATCTCAATAATGAGAATACGAGCTAAAAGAAAAACAATACCCGAAACAATAACGGGGGAAGTATCAGAGAGAGCAGAAGTGAATCCAATACAATTAAGAAGACCAAAAAACTTAGAAACAATTTCACCACCACCAGAGTAAGTCGAAAGAGTTGCTAAAAAAACTTTGATCTTTGATATAAAAAAATCTAGAGCAACAAAAAAAGCGGTAATCATTGCAACCATAGAGAAAAAATATGTAGTAGCTAAGCCATAATAAACAAATGACCAAAGACCTTTTTTTGCTAACCACTTGAGGATATAAGATATTATTCTACCCATAATTAACCCCTATTAATCTTGTGTACGCGCGCATTCCATTTGGCCACCCCACGCATTAGCACTTGGCCACCCTGCGCATCAACACTTAGCCACCGCGCGCATTGATCATTTGGCCAG